>CAZPAW010000001.1:335377-402212 GCA_964584895.1 uncultured Candidatus Saccharibacteria bacterium | reverse complement strand
AATGGGTTTTTTGTGCAAGCAATTGATCAGGCCAAAAAGTCCGGCAACTTCCCTATAGTAAAAGTATACGAAAAGTTGCAGATGGGCATATGGACCTATCGAGGTCTTTTTGAGATGAAGGACTACGAATTTATAGAACGCGGTGGTCGCAAGGTTTATGAATTTGTATTTACAATAACTGATCAAAATATCACTGAGGCGAACAAACACCTTCGCGAAAAACATATTGATCTTGAACAAACCCGACAGATTCCTGGCCGAGTCAAACTTGCGGTTTTCAAACGAGATAAAGGACAATGTACAAAATGCGGCTCTAAAGACAACTTGCATTTTGATCATTTGCTCCCATACTCCAGGGGAGGCACAAGCCTAAAAGAAGAAAATATCCAACTCCTCTGCGCCCGTCACAATCTCCAAAAATCCGCAAAAATTGATATTTAAGCCTTGAGCATACGTTAGAATTTGGTTTTGTTAATTTCTTTCGCAAGCGATTTTGTCTTTGTCTGAGTCCAACTTATAGATGTCTGTTTTTAAAACCTTTTTGGCTGTACTGAGGTATTTTGGACCGTTGCCACTGCCGGGCTTACAGTCTACGTCGCTTGCAACTGGCACGCATTTTTCGTAGTTTATGTCGCATTTTGCAGTGGTCTTGGACTTTGTTTTAGATTTAGATTTACTACCGGTAGAGGATTTTGATGCTGCCATTACAGGCGTTGCTACTAGCAATGCAAGAATAGTTACCGCAAGTACTATTCGGCGGACTATCTTATCACCTACTCTAGACTGATGGTACAACTGAAAGCCCCATTACAATCGCAAAACTTAAAATTAACGCACCCAAAATAATGGCTACCGCCATATTGCCCTTTTTTATCTCAGCCCATTCATTAACAGGAGTAAACTTATCGAAAACCCACAATAGCAAGGGTAGCGCAACCGCCATCGTTACCGCCCCAGTAATTCCCCATAAAAATGTTTTAATATATTCATCGATCATACTTACTCCTTTGGTTTAAATATATTTTACTCCTATGTAGCAAGAAGTTCTAGGAGGGGATTTTAGAAGTGGGGTATTTTATTTTAAAATTATGCCCTTATTTGTGTCTCAGATTTTTCCTGAGAAGATGTTACCTGTCTTCGAATTTTTGGGATGCTCGTTGAGATGGCGAGTAATCTTCTACTCGAAGCTGCCTTTGTTGAGTATATCGCCATCTGCACTATATTGAGTGAGAGTTAGACGGCACCTTTTGGTAAATCTCGTTATTCCTTTGCAGGCTAATTGAACCGTTACTTCACCTTCTTGTAAGGCCACAGGGAAATCACAGCCCATAAGCCAAAAATCACTATACATTTCATCACCTCTGCCTTCCTCAAGGTGCTCAAGGCATTGCGCTCTCTTTTCTGGGCTACATGGAAGCTGAGGAATTAGTTGGTGGACATCAAGTGCTTGTCCATTAAACTCAATCTGGCTCTCAAAAGCTACTTCTCCCGGGTCTTTAGGCATATTTTTTCTCCTTTAGATAGTTCTATTATCGTTTCATCGATATCTAAATTGCAAGCACTAGCAGGATGTACAATTTATGGACCAATTTTTTAGAGTTTTTTTGCGTTTCATCTGCCTCTGATTTTTCCTGAGCAGATGCTGTTTGACTTGGGCGTCCGGCTTGCCCTGATTAACTTCGTTTATGATTATTGTAGTTTGGATCCATGCCCTGAAAAACAGAGATAGTTTTTATAACAAATCTCGAATCATTGCCGAGGACATCCCCAAATAATTACTCTAATTAAACCATTTGGGGTGCTTGCATTCCACAGGCACGAGGTTTGTTGTGAAAACTTTCATCTAGTTCTTTTATTTGCTTGGTGGTTTTTGCTCAACTTTTGCTACCAAAAGTTGAAATTGTGAAACTCTAAGAGTGGCATGATAATTTTTGAAATAACCCGAGCTTTTGCATTGCGCTGTACAGCGAATTTCTTGCTACTGAGAAAAGTATGAGTGATTTGGTTCTTTAGAAAAGAACACCGTATTCTTTCTGATTGAGAAAGCATGAAACACGCGAATCTTTAGATTCCGTAAGACTATTTACTGGCGCGTAATCTCTTGGCTTTAATCGTCTTTGTAACCAATATACCAACTATAACAACTACAGCTACTGCTACCCACTGCCGAGCAGTGCTGTTAGATTTATTGACAGTATTGTTGCTTTCGGTGGTTTGGACTGCACCCGAAGATGCTGCAGCCAAACCTTTGAATTTAAATCCGGCGTGATCAATCCCTAAATAACTGAGCGATATTTCAATGTCGGGTTCCCCATCGTAATCTACATCTACTTTCTTTTGGTCGTTTAAAGCAAATGTGTACGTTTGCGGTGTTGAGCGAACCGTCACGGTAACAGTTTTATTGATTAAATCTATTGAATCTATGGTTATAGAATGCTTGTTTGAATCTTTGCATGATTTTGTATTGTTCGCGCAAAAATATAGTAATTGCCCTTCGTTAACTCTGATCTTTTTCCCTGCAGATCGGTATTCTGGAAAATCGTCCAAAATAATCGTGACTGGTTTTTGCTGGTCTTGTTTTGTGTTGTCAATAATTGCGCTAAAAAATTCGATGGTAGCATCAGTTGCTTGGGAATCTGAAGAACTAGCTTCGCTATCTTGAGTCTCTATTGTCGTATCAATAGTAATACTGCCTTTTGTGCTGTAGCCAGATTGGTTTGTAGCTGAGTCGTTTGATTTTACCCTAAAATACCAGGTGCCATCTGCTAGCGAACTGCTGTGAGTAAATGAGTTAGTATTGCTGGTGGTGGTATATACTCCACTTGCAAAAGTGCTGCTTTTACTCCACTGAATTGTGTATTTTTCGCTACTGGCAAGGCCAGATCCGCTATCTGTGCTAGCCGTCCAGGTCCATGATGGCGTATCATCTGAATTACTCGTTGAAGGTGCAGGTTTGCCAGGGGTTGTTGGTGCAGTTGTATCAATATATACCGATCCCGATGATGAATTGGCAGAGGTATTAGCAACGGCGTCGCGCGCCGTTAATCGAGCATACCACCTGCCTTCACTTAAGGGCGAAGAGTGAGTGAAGCTATTTGAGCTCGCGGTCGAAAATGACCCACTACTAAAATCAGAATCCATGGAGAAATAAAATGTATACGGCGTAGAGTGTAGTCCCGCGCCACTATCGGTACTGGCCGTCCAGGTCCATGTGGGCGTAGTATCATTTGTTGCACTTGCCGGCATACTCGGTGTCCCCGGCACAGTTGGCGACGATGTATCAACTAAAATTGTCGCGGTATCGGATATCGTCGATGTGCGACCGACATTATCAAGCGCTGCTACGCGTACATACCATGTGCCTTCACCGAGCGGGGTGCCATGGGTAAAGCTATTGGTTAAAACATCTGTAGAGGTGTAGGAATCAAAATCAGCGTCTTGAGAATACGAAAGTATATATGTTTGGCTGCTTGATAGGCCTGACCCGCTATCGGTGCTAGCCGTCCAGGTCCATGTGGGCGTAGTATCTGATGTTGGCGTAGTGGTCGACGGAGTTCCTGGAGTAGTAGGTACAGCCGTGTCAACTCCAAACGCGACACCTCCACTGTTTGCCGTGGTATACGAGCTTTCGGCGTCGTTTTCGTCAATAGATTTAACGCGCCAATAGTACTGTGCCTCGCCGAGTGTCTGTCCTTCACTGCCCGTGGTATAGGTACCACTGCCAGCTGCTTGTCCAAGCGTAAAACTCACCTCGCCTTGTGCGGCTAAGGCCGACGTGTACTCTACTACCGGGCTGCCAAAATCGCTGGAATCGTCTACTTCAATCGTATATTTAACAGTGTCGCTTACGTTATCGTCGGCCAAGGTCATTGAAAAAGTTGGTGTGGTGTCCTGCTGCCAATCGCCGACTGTAAAATCAGAGTTTGTCGCACTTATATCGGGAGTATCTGGATTAGAATTGGCGCTTTGCCAAGCCAGAAATGGATAACCGTCGTTGGTAGTACCATTGATGTCCCAGTAATCATTATTAGCAACATCATTAATCGGGTTGCCGACAAAATCCCAAGCATTGGATGTAGTATAGGTGTCAACGGTCTTCATTTGGAGAGTATTTTTACCTGTAGCACCGCCACCAGCGAAAAGTCCTCCGGTACTCTGACCGCTGGTTTGGGTATCCCAATAATTATTTGAACAACCGCCACAACCAACATCCCAATATATGAAACCTGCATTAGTTTGACCATCTACTAAGCCTGTAGAAAAATTACGTTGCACCGTGGCAAGATAGTTATATCTCATAAACCCGCCACCGGTGCCAGATACCGAAGGATAGACATCGCCACGCGCATAGTTGTCGGTAATGGTAGTACCGCTACAGTTATGGCTAAGACCGCCGAACCCTGCCAGCTCGTTATCACCATATATATTACCAGTAGCATATGATCTGACAATTGAGCCGTAACATACAGCCCCGACAAAGCCACCACCGTAATCATTAGTTAACCCTCCGGTGCGATCGCCCAAAATATCGCCGCTTGCGTAAGATCGGCTTACAGCTCCATAAACCTTGTAGCCCACAAAGCCGCCAATGTATGAGTCCGCCCTGATATCGCCTGTAGCATAAGAATCACTAATATCCGGGTTGGTCAAGGTTGTGCCATTTATCTCACCAAGCAAACCGCCAACGTACTGAGCGCCAGTCACGGCTGCTGAGGAATTTGCGTTGGTAATTACACCAGAATGCATCGAGCCGATTAAGCCGCCGACATAGTTACTACTAGAGCTTATGGTGCCACTGGCAGAGACACCGCTTATCGTATTATTGTTGTATGCTCTGCCCACTAGGATGCCGGTATAAGTAGCGGTGCTTGTTACGTTGGCGCCCGTCAAACTAACGTTTTGGATTGTTGCGCCTTGCGTATAGCCAAACAAGCCACCATAGCTAGTAGTCCTATTGATATACAATCCGGAGATGCTATGCCCGTCGCCATCAAACTTGCCGTAAAAATTGCTACTGCTGTTACCAATAGGTGTCCAGCCGCTACCCGTGTTATACGGCGAAACGTCAAGGTCGATATCGTTCATTAACTTGAAGTACTTGCCTGAATTTCCAGAACCCAAGTAGCTTGTCATGCTAGCTAGTTCTGCTGGAGTTGTGATTTGATAAGGGTCATCCGATGCGCCACTACCCCCACTGAATGCATAGGTTGTTCTTGGGTTTAATAAAGTTAAACCCGTTAATAACAAACTAATGAATAAAATAATTTTTATCGCGCTTATATACTTGTTTGGTTTTTCCAATATTAGCACAAACACTACCCCTCAATGCTTATGCATACATTTTACATGTTACCGAAGACGTAAACTGTTGTAAAATTTATCAGTTGTAACTTACGCGCTTAAGAGAGGGTTTACTAGGACTTTGGTTTTATATCTCCTTGTTTGTGTTTATTTGGGCGTCCGGGTTGTTATGATGTTGCACTGACTGCAGTTGAATTGCCTCTGTTTTTCTTGAGTAACTTCGTCAATCCTACAACTGATCAGCCGAGGACTCCCCCGAATACTTACACTTAAAGAACTATTCGGGGTGCTTGCATTCCGCAGGCTGTTGTAGGCATTGACTGGAAGTTACATCACGAAAAACAGGAAGCATGGCACTTTTGCATACTTTTCTTGCTACTGAGAAAAGTATGAGAAATTGGCTCTAAAAAAGAATGTTGATTTTTGCTGATTAAGAAAGTATGAAAACGCGCTAATCGATAAGATAGTAAGAAAGTTACAAGTTTTAGTTAAAGCGAAAGCTCTCTTGTTAATGCATCATCCCAAGCATCTGGTGGCGCAACGGCTATAGCCTCTAATTTATCAGCTATCACTTCTTCGACTTTTGATGCGAGCTTAACAATATAACCAAAACCTGGCCGTAAATAATATTGTGCGGACATTTTAGGCACAATCATATCTTCCCATTGTTCGAATAAATCACCGAATTCTGGCTCCGCAACCCTCCAGCCATCTTCAGCAAATTCAATTATTGCTTCAGTTCTATTTTTTCTTAATTCTGGATAAAGTGAATTATTTGTATCAGGAAGAGGTATCAGATCGTGTTCATAATCGCTCATTTCATCCTGAAAATTTGGCCCAAAATATTCATAACAAAGTCTAACCGCCAATAAGCCACCTCTGATAAATGCATCTCTATTGTCTGATTCTCGATCAACAACCTCATGTAAATCCGCATCGTAGGGTTCAATGATCTCTGATGCAGTAGTTAGTTTAGTTGCCAATGGCTTACCTATGTTGTTTACAGCTAAAGAAAAAGTATAGCCTAGGGGTGTCTGAAAATCAGCAGCTTCTCTACGAATAAGTTCTTGAGATTGAGGTGTCAGTAGTTCAGCCACTGATTCTTTTAGTCTCATAATAATAGTATCTTACAACTATTAGGCCCTTTGTCAAGTTTGCGATCTTATAGTAGTAAAAATTAATCACCAATTAACTTAACCAAAATATTAACTTAGGCAGCAATGATAACAGATTCGATCATTCCTACTGGTAGATATAGCGGTCGCCGAAGCACATCATTTTTATAACCCAGTCTGGCAACTTCTGCGTCAAATATGTTAGTTGACGGTGTTGGACTGGCTTCTCTCACTTTGGGTTCTACCATCATCCACATAAGCGACCTAACACGCCCAACTCTTGCATAGGCAAGTTGCGCTAGTTCGCCCCGTAGCCTCATTGCACCAAAACTAACAGTTGGCCAAACATCGCTTTCCATCGTTAGTCCATCTGGCAAGGCATATGCACCCAAGGTCCTTACTTCTAGCTTTTTTTCACCAAAATATACAGCTTTGCCTGCCATTTCGCGTACTTTGGCACCTGCTATGTCTTGTTCGTCTGGCGGGACCGATGCAATAACCTCTTGTAGGCCCTGACATAGTTCAAGATAATTATCTGGTACGAATAACTCTGGGTTTGTCATATACACAAAGTGTACTCCTTACAATCATTAAATCCATAAGCATGATATTACTTCTAGGTTAGCGTTTAATTAAACTTATTTATTTCGGGCGCTCCAGTAGATGTCTTCAATCCGTTTTTCAACAACCCGAAACAATTCTTCGGTGTCTCTGCCAAAATCGCATCGCAATGATAAATGTGCTTCATTATTTGGCCATTCAATCGAACTTTGTACTCTATGATAACCAAATTTTTTTCTATCAATCCACTCTTGATCTTTTGGCTCTACGCCATCAATTTCGCCACTGGCACGCTGGTGTATCCGCTTTGAAATATCATCAAATGATGATTTTGTAACAATTAACAGGGTTAAAGCCCCGCAACTCTCTGCAACTTCTCGTAAATACTGTCTACGATTAGCCTGATTTAGAAGACCCTCGTAGACGACGTTGTCACCCTTTTCTAAACCTTCAACAACTTGCTGCTCGGCAATAATCCTTGTCATCTCTCTGACGGGAGCAGACCTTTCATGCCCCTCTGGTACATCATATTTTTCAACAAACTCTTGCCTGATGTCTTCTGGGACTATCATATGGGCATCGAGACGTTTGGCTAATTCATCAAAAAAACCATAAGGCGATGAATAAATTTGCCCTGTTCGCATTACAAAAAGTGGAGGCGTCGCCTCACCGCGTTCAATATCTATCATCATAATATCTTAACAACACTATTGCATTATAGTCAATATATGACTTATTAGTTTTATTATAGAATATTAACGTTGTTGATCGGATACAAACAGCACTACGCCATCGGCTGGCTCACGAGTGTCATCCATGCACATCAAAATATGATTAGCAGGCTTGCCGTCAGTTCGTGGCCAGCTAATTAGTACCCTATCATCATCAGAATCGCTAAGCGCTACGGCGCCAACATATACCTCAGAGCTATCTAATCCTTGAAGATCAAGCGGAAAGCTATCACAACCAATATCATTGCTAAAACCAGCTTTTGCTTCATTCGTAAAGGATTGGTGGGCGTCAACTCTTACCGGTAACTGACCGATAAGTGGTGCACCATCATCATCCCAACTATTAGGGTGTTGATCATCGACAATATCTAAATCGTCTGTAATCGCCTCGTGCTCTTCGTTATCAGTTGATAAACCGCTAAATGCGCTTTGTCCAGGTCTAATCACCTCAACATCCAATGTTGTAAAAACATCAGATGCGGTCGTTTCGCCTGTATGAGTAGTGGACTCGGCCGAACAAGCACTTGCTACTGCCAGCCCTAGAGTTAATATCACTGCTCTTGTTAATGATTTTTTTGGTTTTAATTTTTCCATGTTAATTTACGCCTCCTTAAGACGTTGTTATATATTTAGTTAAATTTATTGAGGTTCTGTTGGCATAACGACAAGGTAATTATCGTCATTAATCGAACAAACAGTTTGCCCAAGTTGATTAGCAGGATCTATTTGATCGTCTGCTATCCCAAGTAATGATTCGCCATTATCGGCAACACTTTCGCATGCCGGAAGTTCTGGACTCTCATTACTACTATCAGATGAATCGCTTAGTACACCGATTGTAAGTAATCCCACTAATGCGGCTGCACCGACACCCAATGCTACGGCTTTTATCCGTCTAGCAACGCTTTCAATTCGTGTCGCTCGACGCAAACCAGCAGGGCTGTTAGCTATATCTAAATCTTCGTAGCTAATTGCTTCTGAGTATACTATGTCATCCCAACTATCTCCTTTAAAGATTTTTGATCCGTCGGAATAGGTTTTTGTAACTTTTCTCTGCCAAGGATATGCATCCATAGTGCGGGGTCTATTGTTTCTTTTGTTTTCAATTTTTGTTATTTTTGTAGGCAAAAGATATGAGCCTCTGAAGATACCTCTAGAGACTGAATCTGGCAACCTTACTTCGTCATCTCTGACTGGTAGTTTTTGCTCTAATGTTTTTCTTAAAAACATAATAAATAGCGCCTCCTTTGACGCTTGATTAAGTAGTCGCCTTAGTGCGCGAATTGCTTAGTCAAGGTAGAGGCGCTAGGCACAATAGATGTGGACGCGTACTTTGATTTGGGACAATGCTGTTTCGGTGGAAGCCATAGTCACTGTATGCTATTTTGCTCCCAGAGAATTATCTCCGTAAAAAGACATTATAGGGCATTACACTATATTTGTCAACAATTATATTGCGGTTGTCGGGGTTACTAGTAGTTGAACAAAGTCCTAGATAGTTATATTATCTGTTTTATCATGGCAGAATTTGAAATTATTGACGAAGCATTCACTATCAGTGATATCCCTGAACGAACAGCCCCGCCATCCCCAGCAAGAGGCAGTACAATGTCAATAAAAGTAAACCCGTTAACCATAGATTCCAGATGGAAAAAAGACGCTCTTTGCAGAAAGTTAACAAACCCTAAAATTATGCACCCGGGCCCCGGCAACGCCAAAGGAGTAGAAGTCGCTCGAGGCGTATGTGCTAGTTGCACAGTCAAACTATCATGTTACATTGATTTAGTAACAGATCCACCGCCCATTCAAGGATTGACTGGAATAACCGCTGGGCTTTCTACCCGCCAACAAAAAGCCGCAATAAAGGCACATCGCCAATTGGCAGAATTTGGCGAACTCCATGACTTTATAGCATCATCTCAGTTTGCCGCCGATGTCGCCATCAACTCTACGTTCGATGAAGACGACATCAACTGCATTTTTTAGTTTAGAAATTTTTGTTTATCGTTTAATGGGTCTCTGATTTTTTCCTGAATAGATGCAGTGTTTTGGGTGTTGTTTCTTGCCTAAAAGCACTAAAACCGATTAGGGTGTTGTGGTTTGTACAATTATTGCGTGCAGCTGTTTGAGGGCAAAGCCCAAGTTCTGCTAAGCATTGTACAAACAACTAACAGCCTAGTAGTGTTTTAGTGTCTAGCCAGGAGTTTTGTATTACTTTGTCGGCACAAAGTAATATGGCGCGAGCTTTAGCTCGTAAGAAAGAATGAATTTAGTTTTATTGGTCTAATACAATCGGAATCGTGAAGTAAAAACTATTTATATAACTACTCCGTAAAAACTCTCTAGCAATTTATAGACAATATATGCCGGCCATACCATAGCCTTTAAAAATCCTGTTACAACCGCACCAAACCCAACCGCTGCCTGCATCCAATAGACTAATGACCCAATAAAGCCAACAAAGTACAGCGCCCCACTTGTCCCATGCGTTGAGGCATTAGAGTTTTTGCCCTTTTCTTTACACCAGTGCTTCCAATCATCAGCTCCGCTGAGTTTTGCCTTGATTTCTAACTCTGGATTTTGTGATTTTGATTTTGATTTTGGCATATAGATTTTCTCCTTTTTAAGCTATATTCCTATGATACGAGATATTGCGATTTTTGCACACTATTGACATAAGTGGTACAATTGTTAAATTATTAAATTTAACGGAAAGGGCGACAATATAATGACTACACAACTAAGACAAGCGGGCTCAATGCAATTTGTCGCTCTAGCGCGATAAATTTCTTTATACTAGAAACAATCTAAACAAACAGTCTTTACCAAAATTTTTCAAAAAACAATTTAATCATTAAACAAGTAGCAGGAGGCTACTTTTATGGCAAAATCCAAGTCAAAATCTAACGTCAAGCAAACTATTAGTTTGTTTTGGCAACACGCGACTCAGTACAAGCGTTTCCTTGTGCCTATGATTGTATTGGTTCCTATCGTAATTATAATTGGAGAATTTATCGAACCGATAATCATATCAAATGTATTACAGCAAATTAGTAGTAACAGTTATGATGTCTCGGATTTATGGTCCAGCTTTGGAGCTTCTTTAATCTATTATGCTTTAGCGGTAATCGCGAGTGGGATCATAGGCTGGCGACTAGTCATCTATTGTTTGTGGAGCCTTGAGCTAAATGTAGTTAGAGACATTAGTAATAGAGTATTCTCGCACCTAATGAAACTGAGCCCTAGCTTTCATGCTAACAAATTTGCTGGCTCGCTGGTCTCGCAATCCAATAAATTAACAGGGGCATATGTTAGATTCACTGACTCTACTATATTTAATCTATATACATTAATTATTTCGTTAATCGCGACTATTGTAATACTAGCCCCTAAAGTTCCGGTGTACGCCGCCGCCATGGTCATTTTTTCGATATTGTACATTATTGGTACTTTTCACTTTGCAAAACCTGTTCGAAAAGCAAACACAAAAGAAGCCGAAGCTGAAAGTCGCCAAACCGGATATCTAGCTGACAGCGTATCTAATGTTATGGCGGTTAAAGGATTCTCACGATCAAATTTTGAAATGAAAAGATTTTGGAATGTCACATCACACACTAGAAAGATGGGGCAAAATTCTGTGCGAGCAACCATGATCAGAGAATCATTTTCTAGCGTAATAACATCTTCGATCGCGATTGCCTCCTTACTCATTGCAATAATCGGTGTAAAGTATCTAACAATTGACATCGGTACGCTGTTTTTGATGGTTAGTTTTACTGGATCTCTCGGTCAAAGGTTATGGGATTTTCAAAACGTCTTACGCCAATACAACCGAGCCTTTGGTGATGCTAGTGACATGATAAAAATCTTGCAAATAGAGCCTGAGATTGCCGACCCAGCAAACCCCGAAAAAGTAAAAATGAATCGTGGCGGGATTGAATTTAACTCGGTCACATTCGCCCATGATGAGGACAAAGAGGCGTTATTTCATAATCTTAACTTGTACATCAAACCTGGTGAAAAGATTGGGTTAGTTGGGCATTCTGGGTCAGGAAAAACAACCCTAACCAAACTATTGCTGCGATTTATGGATATTGACGGTGGCGAAATTACAATCGATGGCCAAGATATCACCAGTGTTACTCAGGATAATTTGCGCAATCGGATTACCTATGTGCCACAAGAACCTTTGATGTTCCATCGGTCAATCGCCGAAAATATACTGTATGGTAATCCCGAAGCATCCGACCGTCAGCTTAAAGCTGTAGCAAAAATGGCCCATGCTCATGACTTTGTAGAGAAACTCCCTAAAAAATACGATACGCTTGTTGGCGAACGTGGCGTTAAATTATCTGGAGGTCAACGGCAACGTATCGCTATTGCCCGAGCCATGATCAAAAACGCACCGATATTAGTACTCGACGAAGCGACATCCGCCCTTGATAGTGAGAGCGAGGTGCTTATTCAAGACGCCCTATGGAAGTTAATGGAAGGCCGGACGGCAATTGTAATTGCCCACCGACTAAGCACGATTCAAAAAATGGATAGAATTATTGTGCTTGACGAAGGCAAGATTGTTGAGGAAGGTACTCATAAAGAGTTAATTCGCAAAGAAGGGACCTACGCCAGCCTGTGGAATCACCAAACCGGTGGGTTCCTAGAGAATTAGTTCTGCCGATTTAATTGTCTTCTTGTTCTTCGTCGTTTTCTTCGCTATCATCTTCATCTTCATCTTCATCTTCATCGTCTTCTTCATCTTCGTTTTCGTCTTTATCATCGGCATCATCTTGCTTGTCATCCTCCTTGTCATCATCTGATTCGCTCAATTGTCTTGAACCGCGCTTGTCGTCTTCTCCGTCATCTTCAAATTCGTTTTCAGCCTCATTATCATCATCGCTATCGTCATCATTGGACCTACTTGATTCACCTTTCGCATCCTTGGTCCTTATGACACTACCATTTGAAGCATTCACATCAACCCGATATCCGTCAATAAAACGTACGCTGTAGACTAAAACGCCGTCTTCTAACTCAAGTTCTATCTTTCGCACACCACCCTCATGCTCTGCTAATGCAGTTTTGAGTGCATCGTTAAAGCCTATTTTTAGATCAGCTAAATTCGGTAAGTTTTCGTCATCGCTCTCATCATCTTCAGTCTTTACAATAAAAGATCCGTCGTTAGCGTTTATCACTAGAACTGATCCGTCACTAAGCTTTACTTGATAAACAAGCACACCATCTTCACTTTTTAATTCTAGGTCGACAATACTTAATCCGTCAGTCTGATCATTGACGATAGTTTTGAGTCTGTCTATATCAATAATCCCGCTCAGATCATTAGGTAATGGCTTAAACTCGACAACTTCATCCGAAACGAATGCTCTATTAGACACATCAGTCCTTGCATCATAAACACGCCAGCCAATTAGTCCAACCAGCCCAACTATTATTAGAATCATTACTATTTCTACAGGACCGACAGCACCAGATTGAGCTTTGTTTAATTTGTTCATTTTTATTTCCTAATTTAATATACACAAGCAGCTTACTATATTATTACAGAAGATTCAATTATTGATTAATACTATGATTATCACCCTAATTAAAACTAACTAGGTCTTATTGGTTACTGTCGGTAGAATCTGCTTCAGTTTTTTGTTCGGAATCATTTTCTGTAGATTCTTCGCCTTCGGTATTTGCTTCGGCAGCTTCTTCGCTTTCAGCTTCTTCTTCGGCAGCTTCTTCAATAGCAGCACGAGGCGCATCTACTGTCACAATGGTTTTATCGGGTTCGTCCAGTATTTCTAACCCCTCTGGTACGTCAATGTCGCTAACGTGTAACTTGTCGCCTACTTCGGCTAGTTTAGACCCATCAACAGTTAGACGTTCAACTAATTTGCTTGGTATAGCCTCTACTTCTAAGCTATCAACAACTTTAATAACCAGTAGCCCATCACGTTCGGCTGGAATTTGCTCGTCACCGTGGACGATTTCGATCTGAACTTCAGCTTTTACTTTCTGATCTTTCTTGATCGCGCCAAACACCACGTGTCGCAGTTGATTCTTTTTTGGCTCAAAATCAACTTCTTTGATCATTGTTAAATAATCTTTATCACCTACTTTTACATTAATCGGGTTATGCTTTCCGGCAGAGTTGTATGCTCTAACCATTTCTAGATAATTACCGCTGACAATAACTGAATCTTTGCCTGGATTATGAATAACAGCCGGTATCTGACCATCATTCTTTAGCTTGTTTAAGCCCTTTCCGACTATATCTCTTTCTTGAAGCGTCAAACTTATATCTTGATTACTCACTCTTATCCTTTCCTGACAACTTATTTTCCCACAATTATAGATAATATTATAGCAAATTTTCATCTGTTTGTTGCTATAATATATTCCATTAATGCTAGACGTTGAACATTTAATCCAAAGTGGCGGTATTTTGCTCGTCGCTTTTATCGTCTTTGCAGAGTCCGGATTGCTAGTTGGCTTCTTTTTGCCGGGTGATACTTTACTATTTACTGCCGGATTTTTCGCCTCACAAGGCGCACTCAATTTACCAGTACTAATAATTGCGGTGGTCGTTGCAGCAATCGTTGGCGACAACGTTGGCTATAGCATCGGCCGAAGGACTGGGCATAGAATATTCAAAAAAGAAGATGGTATATTCTTTCATAAAGATAACATCAAACGAGCAGAAGCATTTTATGATGCCCACGGAGGTAAAACTATCGTGCTAGCCAGGTTCGTGCCAGTAGTTAGGACATTCGTCCCTGTAATTGCAGGCGTCGGCAAAATGCCTAGAAAAAACTTTTTTTTCTATAACGTCATAGGAGGAATAATCTGGGGTGCTGGGGTTACGCTACTTGGTTATTGGCTTGGTAGTAAGATTGATAATATTGAGAAATACATTTTGCCAGTCTTTTTACTGGCTACGCTAGCTACTTTTGGACCAGCCCTTTATCACCTATTAAAAGACAAAGAAAATCGTGAACGCATCTCCAAGAGAATAAAACTTTGGCTTAGCAACCTCTTTTTAAACAAAAAAGTTAAATAGTACTATTTTTTTGATTTTTGACGCTGCAACGCACCAGAATTCTGTCTAGATTCTTTTAAGACTGCGATGTTAGCTTCAGTGCCATTTTCAAAAATAGATTTTGTGGCAATTCGATTTATATGCGGTTTTCCAGAGTCTGGTTGCGTATATTCATATCCTTCACTGTCTGGTCTAATTAATGCCGGTGCGTACCAAATGAGTGATCTTATTCTGGTGGATGGGTAGTTGAAGCTCAGAAAATCAACTTGGCATGAGAACCCGCGTAATACTTTTAGCCCATCAAGCTCTTCAGCTTTTGTCTGAGTTAATCCTGTGCGCATATCTTTTAACTCCCAACCATTTTTTTTGTAATTAACTAACTCTTCTAAAGGTTCATCGAGACTATTTAGGATTATTTGAGCCAAACTCGCCGACAATTCTATTGAAAAATTATTATCAGTGATTTCTGGGCGCAAGAATGTATCGGCTCGCTCACGGCATTTCCAAGCTTCGATTTGGTCTATATTTGGCTCTAGTTTTAGTCTAGTAGTAATTGTCGTAGCCAACCTATCTTCAAAGTTTTCAAAGTCTCGTAATTGATGAAATATTTTTTGCATAATTAACCTAAATTACTTTTGAAAGATAATCGCCTGTGTATGATTTTTTATTTTTGCTAACTTGTTCAGGTGTGCCCTCGGCCACGATGTATCCGCCACCAGAGCCACCTTCTGGACCCATATCGATAATATGATCAGCTGACTTTATTACGTCAAGATTATGTTCGATTATTATCATACTGTTGCCGGTATCAACCAGTGCGTGTAGAACCTGGAGTAACTTTTTTACGTCATCCATGTGTAGGCCAGTCGTCGGCTCATCCAAAATATACAGTGTTCGGCCAGTTGGACGTTTTGATAATTCTGTTGCCAACTTAACTCGTTGAGCTTCGCCTCCACTAAGAGTTGTAGCTGGTTGACCAAGCGCAATATAACCTAACCCTACATCTACTAAAGTCTGAAGTTTTCGGGCAATCGACGGGATATTAGAAAAGAATTCTAACGCAGTCTCACACGTCATATCCAGTACATCACTAATTGTTTTGCCTTTATAGTGAATTTCAAGAGCTTCTTTGTTATAACGCTTGCCATGACAAACTTCGCAGGCTACATAAACATCTGGCAAAAAGTGCATTTCAATTTTTATTATTCCGTCGCCTGAACAATTTTCGCACCTTCCTCCTTTAACGTTAAAGCTAAAACGTCCAGGGTTGTAACCTCGTACTTTTGCCTCTGGCACACTAGAAAAAAGTTCTCTTATTGGAGTAAATAATCCGGTGTAAGTTGCCGGATTAGATCGCGGCGTCCGACCAATTGGCGATTGATCGATAATAATTGCTTTATCTAAATGTTCTATGCCAGTAATATCATCATGCTTACCAGGAACAGTATTTGCACGATGAAGGCGTGCAGATAATTCTTTAGCAATAATATCGTTAATCAGGCTAGATTTTCCAGAACCAGACACACCACTAACTACGACCATTTTTCCGAGAGGTATGACTGCATCAATATTCTGTAAATTATGCTCATTTGCACCAATAACGGATAAGAAATTTCCGTTACCTGCTCGTCTTTTTTTCGGTACATCAACTGATTTTTCGCCTCGTAAATACTGGCCAGTGATACTGTTTTTGACTTTTGAAACTGCTTCGGGTGTACCTTCGGCAACTACAGCTCCGCCATGAATCCCCGCACCAGGTCCGATATCCAGAAGATAATCGGCAGTTTTTATTGTTTCTTCGTCGTGTTCTACTACAATCACCGAGTTACCGAGATCGCGCAAAGTTTTTAAGGTACTGATCAACCTGTTATTATCGCGTTGATGCAACCCTATAGATGGCTCGTCCAGAACATACAGCACGCCCATTAATCCTGAACCGATTTGCGTTGCTAGTCTAATCCTTTGAGCTTCTCCACCGCTCAAAGTGGTAGCGCTACGAGCTAATGTCAAATAATTTAAGCCTACGTCTTGGAGAAATTTGAGTCTGGCTTTGATTTCTTTTAATATTTGTTTTGCAATCATCTGCTCTTTTTGATCCAATTTTAGATTGTCAAAAAAAGTCACACTATCATCAATAGAATTTTCGCAAACATCAATTATCGAAGTATCGTTAACTGTTATTGCTAAGACTTCCGGTTTTAATCTTTTTCCTTTGCATGCGTGACAAGGCCGTTCTAGCATGAACCTCTCGATGTCTCGACGCATAAAGTCGCTTTCTGTTTCTTTATGACGACGCTCTAAATTTGGGATTACACCCTCATAAGTCGTATCGAAAGACCGCCCACCGCCTAATGGTACCCGATATTTTTTATCGCCAGTTCCGTATAGCAACAAATCCAAATGTTTTTTTGATAACTCGGAAGTAGGTACCTGCAAACTAAAATTGTTGTCATCGGCAACAGCTTGCATCTTTTTCATATACCATGCGTCAGTACTAACTCGGTTATAAGGCCTAATTGCACCTTCTGATATTGTCAATCGACCATTAGGTATTACTAGCTCGGGATCAACTTCCATCCTTGTACCTAGGCCTGTGCAAACAGAACAAGCGCCAAACGGCGAGTTAAAACTAAAAGTTCTGGGTTCTAATTCTGGAATCGAGACTTCAGGGTGATCAACGCATGCATACATCAAGCTATAAGAATAATCTACACCTTTATCGGCATTATGGACTGTCAATCTTCCATCAGATAGGTCTAGTGCCTGCTCAATCGATTGCACTAAACGCCCACTATTATCTTTATTATTAGTCAGGCGATCTACGACTACTTCGATAGTGTGTTTTTTAGTTTTGTTGAGCGAAGGAAACTCGTCCAAAGCATATACTACTCCGTCAACTCTAACTCGAGCAAAACCGCCTCGCATATATTGCTCAGGAATATGTTCAAAAGCTCCCTTTTTATCTACGACTACTGGCGATAAAATCATTATTCGAGCATCGGTAGTGTGGCTTATGACTTGGTCGACAACTCCTTGCGGTGTTTGTCTAGTAACTGATTTGTTGCAAACAGAACAATGTGGAATGCCTATTCTTGCATACAGTAGCCTCAGGTAATCAAAAATTTCAGTCACCGTCGCGACCGTAGATCGTGGATTACGACTAGTCGATTTTTGGTCAATACTGATTGCTGGGCTTAATCCATCGATTTGATCAACGTCTGGCTTTTCTATTAGTCCCAAAAACTGCCGGGCATAAGAACTAAGACTTTCAACATACCTCCGTTGACCTTCGGCGTAAATAGTATCAAAAGCCAAGCTAGACTTTCCAGAACCCGACAAACCAGTAATTACAACTAATTTCTGACGTGGAAGAATTACGCTAATGTTTTTTAGGTTGTGTTCTCTAGCGCCTTTTACTTCTATGTATTCACTCATTTTTTCTACCCAAGATCTCTTACTCGACTATATATATCGACGCTGGATTGTATCAGAAAACAGAGGATTTTTCTAGTACTACAAACTATATCTATCGGGGTAAACCGTTATTTCGTCTAAAATGATCGACATTGGATGTAGGTTACCATTAACAGCATGCATAGCCTGATTTCTCTCGCCCAATGGCGATGTATGCGGTAAATGAAATAACGAAATATGAGGCCTAAAAGTCCTTCGGTCTAATCCTTTTACATGCAGAAGCTCTAATGATTCTACGGCAAATAGATATTCGTCAGCGACAGTTTGATCATGCTCTGTGGTGACAGAGAGTACCTGTTTTCTAGCACCAAACAACGCAACCCTACCCAGCCCTACTTCTAATGGTTGATTATGGGTTTCGCACCTCCTGTCAAATTCTTGGATAGCACCTCGCGCATCCCATCCGACTGCGAATGCTCTTAATTGTTTTTCTAATTTACCTTTTTCAATATAGGTTAAGCGCATTTCATTGGGTTGTCTCGGTGTCGATCCCTCGGGAACTTTACCCCTAGCTATCATCTCTTTCGAAAATTCGTATAATTTTTCTGCTGAGTCAATATTTACAGGCCTATACCAGGCAAACCCCGATATGTCATGATCTCTAGGTTTAGGATTTTGAACTCTGTGGTTTGATCTTTTTGGCATCATTCTTGTAATCAATTTTCCCTACTATTGTGTTAGTATAACATTCAATGAAAGTTGCAATTCAAGGACAAAAAGCGTCATACCACCATCAGGCGGCAAAACATTTTTTTGGAGATGATATTGATGTGGTGGCTTGCGATACATTCAAGGAAGGCTTTGAGTCCGTCGAGAATAATCAAGCCGATTACGCCGTAATTGCAATCGAAAATTCTTTATATGGCTCAATAAATCCTGTATATGATTTATTACTAAAAAAACAATTATGGGTATCTGGAGAGATAAACCTGCGCATTCAACATTGCCTAATAGGAATACCCGGATCCAAAAAAAATACTATTGAAGAAATCTATTCACAAATTATGGCACTCGCCCAGTGTGAAAATTATTTAGATAATAACTTCCCCAAAGCAAAGCACATTGAATATCATGATACTGTTGCGAGCGTAGAGTTAGTCAAAAAGTCAGGCGATAAAACCAAAGCTGCAATTGCTAGCGCTGATTCTGCGAAGCTACACAATATGGAGATTTTGGATAAAGAAATTGAGGACAATAAACAAAATTACACCCGATTCATAGTTCTTCAAAATAATAAAACTATAGATAGCACGGCGAATAAAACATCTTTAGCATTAATCACTTCTCACGAAGCTGGATCTTTGTATCGAGCTCTGGGCGTTTTTGATAAATACAGTATCAATATGACAAAGCTACAATCTCGTCCAATAAAAAAACAAGCATGGAGATATATGTTTTATATTGATGTCAGCATAGGCCTAAACAACAATATTCTGAATCAAGCGTTAACAGAACTAGAAACTCAGGGCTGTGAGACAATAGTACTTGGTAGCTACAAATCCTCAAAAAACTTTTAGTCAAGGATACTTAAATATGCATAAAATAGAAAGATTCTGGAAAAGAATTCCAAAAGCTATACGAAAAACGCTAGTCCTAATTATTGGTTCTAGCATTATTATAACTGGGCTAATTATGTTGATATTTCCTGGGCCAGGCTGGGCCGCGATATTTATCGGCTTTGCAGTACTAGCTAGCGAATTTGCATTCGCAGAACGAGCTAGAGATTGGATGATTGCGCAAATTGAAAAACTTATTAAATATATTAAAGTTAAGATCAAAAAACTGTTTCGTAAATAAACATTAGTTTTATACATTTCTTTGACACGTTGACAATTTGATGTATAATAACCCCTGAAGAATATATATCCTCGAGGTTATAATGTTAGAGTTAATAGTTTTAGGAAAGATCCCTGGCACAAATATACAAGTTACACTTGCTTGGTTTGTATTGGTTTTTTTTGGTCTAATAATTTATTTTGATTTAAAGTTCCATAATCATAATTTTGCCAGTGCAGGCAAACAAAAGCACAACAAGTCGACTAAAAAACCATCTCTTCGGGCATAATACTTTCGCCGTATAGTCTAAGTTCTTCAAGTAAATATAATTTTTGTTTATTGTTTTTGTGTATATTTGACAGTTCTTCAATGCGCTTAAAATAAGTCATGAGGTTAAATTTTGCAGCTGAGAGTTTTTTAACACGATATTTTTCCCAATCGTTAGCCTCCTCAGAACTCAAACTCTTGGAATAATTTCTCGCCTTAAATGGCAAAATTAAATTTTTTAATCTATCGTCATGTAATTGTTGTTTTATGTCTTCTATGCGTTCTGGATCTAACTTAAATTGATTTTCGATTAATTTTTTATCACTTTCGTTTACAAATTTTTCATACAGCTGACTTTCAGAAACATCTGTATTTTCTATCATTTTTGTTTGTTGTTTTTTATCCATTATATCCAGAGCCGATAATAGTAGTTTGTAAAATTTTTCTTTGTTTGATTCTAATTTATTGCGGTTTTTCTCAATCTGATTAATATCCAAACTCAAACGAACCTTACTGTCTTCATCAATAACATTTAATGGTGCAATCGCCGGACATCTGTTAAATAGTAATGTTTTTACTGGCAAACCTGGGCCTTCTCTGTTTTTATCATATCGCCAAAGATTGACTAAATTTTCTGGAGTCTGCTTCAAATAATCGTCTGGATCATAGCGAAGATCGTAGACTAGTGCACCTTGTTTTTTTGGATGGTCGCCTATCTTTATTGCGACAGTTGTTTTTTCGTAATCTGCCTGGTATTTACCGCTGACATAAATAAATGGTTGAGAATTACCAACGAACGCTGAAACTTTCTTTTTTTCGCGCATTTGTAAAAGCCAGTCAAATAATTTTGGTTGTCTTGTTTTTATCAATTTTGCCAAAGCGATACTCGCCTGAACGTCGCTCAGAGCATCATGAGCACTATTATGCTCTAGTCCGTTAAGGCTCGCCAGTAATTCTAAGCGATTGGCTGATTTACCATTAACATCAACCGGCCAATTGATCCCATCCGGCCGTAGAGCTCTTGTCATTCTGACAAGATCAAGCAAATCCCAACGTCCCCGACCATCCTTCCACTGCCATTCATACGCATCAAAAAAATTTCGCCAATGTAGGAATCTCATAAATTCATCGTCAAATCTTATCGAGTTAAAGCCAACAAAAATCGTATCAATAGTTGCAATCTGATCATGAAAAATTTTTAAAAATTCTAGCTCTGTTAAGCCATCTGACTGTACTTTCTGAGGCGTAATACCCGTTACTAATACAGCATCAGGACTTGGCAATATATCGTCTGTAAGTTTTATCAAATAATTAAATGGACCACCGATTGGATTGAGGTCCAAATCAGTCCGCTGTCCACCAAACTGCATAATTCGATCAGATCTAGCATCAAATCCACTCGTCTCTAAGTCATAAAAAAATAGACTGGCAGCCATTGACTACTAGTCTATCAGTAATTGTCGCTATTAATAAGCAATACCAGGGTCAAGTCCACACTGACGATAGCCTTGAAGTTTTTTAGCGCATGCAAAATAAGCCACTTTTTCACCGCTAAGATCGTCATCAGGAAAAATTCTATCTTCCATAAGTTCACCGGCAACAGCTAAGTCTCCTGATAATATTGCGCCAAATCCTTCTTCACCTTCTGTTACCAAATCAATATCATCACCCACTTCATCAAGATAATCTTCTCTACAATTATTGTAATTGCGAATTATTTCACTGATTATTCCTGCAGTTTCTTGCGCAAGACCATGCACAACTGGCGTATCTTCCGCTAATTGTGGGCAATTTCGACATAATGTTTCTCGTGGTAAATCCATGCGTCATATTGTAACACGTTATATGCACTTGTGTCAAATATTCTTAATATTCTTTTGTTTTAGGTATTTATACTGTTTTTTTAATGAGGGTAGTTTTACGCTTTATCTCTACACCAGATAAATGCCTGTTATTCACTTATTGTCACTTTATTTGAGATCGAGAAAGTTACAGACGTGGGTTAATAATGTGCTATACGTAAAGATTCTAGTACTCGATTACGCCTTCGTTATTATCCCCAATATATATTTTTTCTCCTGGTTCTACACCTTGATGCTCGAGTTCACGCATCACACCATTGCGACGCAAAATATCACGTAGACGCCTAACGCCTGCTGGATTATTGTAATCTGTTCGTCGGGCGAACCGTTCAATTTTTTCGCCAGTTACAACAAATTTGCCATTCTTTTTAGTAACATACCAATCTGACGAACTACCCTCAAACCGCAAGGTAGGTACGCTGATTTTTTTATCAAGTTTTGTTCTTACTTTTCTCTCTTTTTTGACATTAGATACTACTTCTTTTAATAAATCATTAATGCCTTTCTTGGAGGCAGCCGATATTGCTAAAACTTTACTTTTTCGTCCTACAGCTTTTTTTAGTGTCTTAATTTGATGTTCGATAATATCATTGTCTAACCCATCAATCTTGTTAAGTACCACGATAGATTTCTTCTTATCAAGCTCTTTACTGTACTTTGCTAACTCTTTTTTTATAACTTTGTAACTATTTACAATATCTTCGTCATAGATATCGATTAGATGTACGATTGTTGAAGTACGTTCAATATGCTTTAAGAACTCGTCACCCAAACCCCTGCCTTCACTTGCACCCTCAATTAAGCCTGGAATATCCGCAAACAATAAGCTATTGTTATCAAAATCCACCACACCCAAATTAGGGATTAAGGTCGTAAAAGGGTAATTAGCGATTTCTGGTCGAGCATTACTAATACTACCAAGCAAAGTTGACTTGCCAGCATTTGGTAACCCTATCAGACCTACATCTGCAATCATCTTTAGCTCTAACTTGAGCATTCTTTCTTGACCCTTTTCACCTTTTTCGGCAACCCTTGGCGCCTGCCGAGTAGAACTGATAAAATGAGCGTTTCCAAATCCACCAGAACCGCCCTTTGCAGCAATGTAATGCGCATTTGGCTTGGTCAAATCAGCAAGTATTTCTCCGTTTTCGTCAGTTATTACAGTACCTACTGGGACAAATAATTCGGTACTTTTACCATTCTTGCCATGTTTTTTACGCTTGCTACCTGATTGACCATTTTCAGACCGAATAACCTGTTGATTACGATAATGAGAAAGCGTATCTTCGTTCATTTTTGCAATAACTAAAATATCGCCACCATCGCCACCATCGCCACCATCTGGCCCGCCTTTATCAATATATTTCTCTCGCCTAAAACTAACGACACCGTTTCCGCCATCGCCGGCCTTTAATTTAATATTAACTTTATCAACAAACATCTCTACTAGTGTACCTTTATAAGCTAGACAAACAAGTAGTTACTGTTATAGATTAGACCATGTCGTTATCAGCGCCGTGCTCAGCGCATTGGCAACGTCTTGAGCAGTTGGCTCATACTCTGGTTCAAAATCTGTGCAATGATCTCTGATAATCCAGTTTTGAGATGCATCAGCAGAATACGAATAAACAGTATTTGTTGAAGGAATTCTGTAGGTATCTCCAGGCCTTAACTGAACAATATCTATGTCTGATGGATTGCAAAGATCCATAATCGTCAACAAACCCCATCCTGTCTGCACCTCAGTCCTGATAGCGTTGCCACCTATTAATACTAACGGTTCGCTATCGCCAACTATATCAAGCAGAACTTCATCTGCTTTGCGAAGTCCTTCTCTTTCAATTACGTGTATACCGACAGTACCGTTATCTGTAACCTCAATACTAGAATCTGCAATCCTCTCACCCTCACGCAAATAATCTTCAACTGAATTTTCAAATATAGCCATAATCTAATTATTATAACCTTTTTTTGTTATATTTTCAATATATGTAGCTGTATTGAGCAGCTTGGGCTTTTGATAGCGTTTTTTTACTAACTACACCCCAACCGGCAACGTTCATCTCTGATACTAATACGCTTCCGTCTGGATTAACTTTTTCAACAAAACCTACATGGCCATAATAATCTCTAGGTGGTGTCCATATAACTGCACCGCTCGCTGGAGCATTACCGACTCCAAAACCGGCTTGCTGAGCTAATGCGGCCCATGTACTAGCGTTACCGAGGTTGCTAGGTATAGGGTTGCCAGTTTGTGATCTACGCACTGCTGCCCACCAAGTACAATACCCATAATCATAGCCATTACCGTTATAGACAGCCGATCCACCGCCCCAAGCAAAACCTGTGTTCGTACCAAAAGTACTGGCTGGAGCAGCCGCTGGAACAACTGCTTGACTTGGTGGACGTCCTTCAGGAATAACAATATATTCGCCGACAGGTATGCCACTAACCTCAAAATCATTAAATATTGATATCTTGTTTTTATCCGCGCTGTATTTAGATGCTAAGCTGGCTGCCGTATCGTCTTTTTTTACCTTATAGACAATACCATCTATTGGAGAGATCAAAAGCCTCAAGCCGGGTTTGATGTCCTCATCAGAAACATCGTTAGACCATCGAATTGTATCTGTTGAGATATCGAATTTCTTGGCAATACTTTTTATGGTATCACCTTTTTCTACTACGTAAGTTTGAATATCAAAACGAGATTTCAACGAAGTAGCGATAACCTGAGGTTGCGCAGCCACAATATCATCAGATGGTGCGGTATTTAGCTGAGCGTTAACCGTATCTGCCTTATTAGTAACGCTAGTCGCCTCTTCGATTCTTGTTACCCGAGCAACATTCACTGCAATATCAGCCGAAGACAAAACATCGACAGGATTAGCAACCTCATCTTCATCAGCTTGAGTTGATAATAATGCCGGGCTATTCTGAGAAGAATTATTTGAAGGTTGCAAAACAATTCCAATAACAACTAAAAGAATGGCTGCATTTGCAGTAATAAGGGAATACTTAATTAACTTACCTCTGTTACGTTTTGAAAGTAAGTTATTTAGCATCCGTTTTTTCGAAACGGCGGTTTGTATTGATTCTATTTTTTGATTGAGTTCTTGGTTAATGGTCTCGGTGGTTTTCAAATACCGGGCTCCCTAGACGAATCTCGTCTATTATCAACTGACAGGGGTTAATGTTAGTAAACGCTAGAGAGGATCGACATTATTGCTAATTGCCTCTCAATTACCTGTAGTTGAGCAATCATCACCTCTGTTGGGAACCAACAAAAAGTATCAAATCGCACCCAAAAGTATAGCATTTCAAGCGTTTTCGTGCAAACCTGCCGGCTCTGTTTTTCTGGTAGAAAATACTCTAATTAATTACAAAGTTTTTTACAATGTTCGGACACAGCTTTCTCGTGCTCTTCAAGGGTTTTAGAAAAGTAAGTCACACCATCATCACCCGCCACAAAATACAAGTAGTCTGTATTTTTTGGATTAGCAACTGCTAGCAATGATTCTTTAGACACATTACTAATCGGACCGACCGGTAATCCATTATTTGTAAAAGTGTTATATGCCGAGTCGTAGGTCAAACTAGGCGGTTGCCCATTTGCAATCGCTCCATATAGCACTGTTACGTCCGACTGTAGTCTTTGACCGTTTTTCAGTCGGTTAAAAAATACGCTAGCTACAACCGGCTTATCTTTCAGATCAGCAACCTCTTGTTCTACGATTGAGGCCAGTATTATGCCCTCGTACACACTTAAATTTTGCTTAGCAATAGCTCTGCGTACACCAGGGGTCAATCTAGCCTGCATTTCATCTAGTGAAGCTCTAATTATATCGCTGGCTTTTGTTGAAGTATTTTTTTGAAAAGTCTCTGGGTATAAATAGCCTTCTAGGTTAGCGTTTTTTGGTTTATCAACCAAGGCTGGATGATTTGGATATGTGTCTGGGTCAAGGGCCTTATCGACAGATTCAGGCGAAAACCCACTATTAATTAGCGCTGCCCTAACTTGATCTATTCTTTGTCCTGGTAAAATAGTTACTAAATCTGTAGCTACTTCACCGCCAGCTATCGTATCTACAACCTCAGACACTGATTGACTTGGACGCAAAGCGTAGGTACCTGCCTTTAGATCCTCGATAAGCCCATTGGTTCGGACATACCAGTTAAATGCCCATGATTGCTTGATTACTCCGCTACTCTCTAGCGAATCTCCTATCTGTTTTGCGCTGTATCCACTCGGAATTTCTATA
Source organism: uncultured Candidatus Saccharibacteria bacterium (assembly GCA_964584895.1). Lineage (GTDB taxonomy): Bacteria > Patescibacteriota > Saccharimonadia > Saccharimonadales > JAGQNJ01 > DAISWO01. The sequence continues at coordinate 375,821 of CAZPAW010000001.1, read as the reverse complement.
ATTTTTATTTCTTGAGAATCACTTAACGGTTTGAGATTTGAAGTATAGATTTGCCTGATTGCGATTGCAGCCACAACAGCAACAGTAACAAGGATAATGATTCCAATGATTGTATTTTTTATCCATTTTTCACGAGCCGTCGGTTGCGTTTTATTCATACTAATTGTTTTATCTTCCCTGCGTTAGACTCTATAAAAGACTCTAGTATAACGCTTGCAGCCATAGAATCAACTTCTGATTTGTCATAATTAGTCTTGCGAATAGATAGGCGATCGCGTGCAATTACAGATGACAAAGCTTCATTCTGCACAGCCACAGGGATACTAATCGTTTTAGATAAATCCTTAACAAATTCATCAGTATACTTAGTTTGCTGGGTTTGATTACCTTCTAGATTATTAGGCATACCAATTACTAGTAATTTCGCATTTTGTTCTTTAATAATTGTGCTGATGTTTTTAAATAAATCTTTATCATTATCTAGCGTTAATAGTGGCTCGGCAATTAGCGCAATAGAGTTAGCGCGGGCTACTCCAATTCTTTTGGTGCCAACATCTAAAGCAATTATCGTCTTATCTTCCATACCAATATTATTCAGCAGAGCTAAACTCAATATTTATCTTTGAAGTATTTTTCGGTGTTTTGTTTACCCAGAACGGACTGTATTCAACTGTAACCGACTGGACTCCAGGATACTCCATGACTAGAATTTCGGTGTCACCTTTCTTTTGCCCAGCAATGTCTTGCTTCAATTGATCCTGATCAATATCTGGGCCTACCTCAACCTGAGAATCATAGCTAATAACAATATCATCACTGTCTTGACCGCTGATTATTTCATAATTTGCACTATCGATGCCATCATTTTGAATTGATTGTCTTTCAATATCTACCTGATCTTTGATGCTGTCTTCGACAATCTTGCGAAGATCATCTTTTTTCACTCCTACCATCTTATAAGTAGCGCTGTAACTTACTTTAACTTCTGATGCTTCTTGACCAACATTTGGACTTACTACAGTCTTTTCGTCTTGTATCTCATAGGTGCCCTCAATAGCATAATAACCTTTATCCTCTAATGCTTTTTTAAGTTCGCCTTTAATTGAATCGTCTTTGGTGTCGAGTTTTTCTTTAGCAGAACTGACGTCAGATTCAGTCACAACCTTAATTGTTTTACTGGTACCTCCTGTCATCGCCGTACCAACACCGGATACGGACGAACCAAAACCTGCAACCGAATAGGACGAACCGCTTGCCAAATTATATTCGTCCCCATTATTTTGGGCTACAACACCAATTGCACCTACGTGACTACCGCTTGTTTTACAATTTCCGTCACTATCAAAATTGCCCGAACCAAGCACCAAGCCACTTTGGGTGATAAATGTCTTGCTGTTGCTGCTAACCCCAGTACCAGATTTGATTGTTACCGCCGTGTCGCTACAGTTTCGTATTGTTACGGTGCCTTTAGCTTTTGTCCCCACGTCTTTTGTACCGGTCGTAGGAGCTGTTTGACTATCTGATTTTGTAACAGTTTCTACCTCTGCTGGAACAGTTTTTTCTTCAATATCTACAGTGCTAGAGGTAGTACTCGCCGTAAACTCAAAATTAGATGCGATATTCTCAGTATCAGTTTGAATAGTAATAGTAGCTTTTGGTAAAACAAAAACAGCAAAGTACCAGCCAACTATCAATAATAAAATAACACCTATAGCAATAAATGTTTTTTTACGAAACTTGTTAAAGTTAGGGATTTTAGGTTGCTTTTCTTTAGTTTTGGCTGGCTTAGTGGATGGTTTTTGGGAAGGGGTACTAGCGGCAGAGCTTTTTCTTACGGCACCTGATGCTACGGCGCCAACCGCTGCTGCACCAGCCAATTTTCCGAGATCTTTATCGTCAGGGTTCTCGTTTGCCATATCAGTAATTTCTTCATCTTCATCATTACTAGGACCATCTGGAGCTTCTGGAATTTCAGGTTTTGACTGAAGGTTTTTCGCAACGTACATACCAGTCGCTCCGGCTAACGGCAATAGACCAACCTCTGAAGTAATCAATACGACTTTTTTTCCTGCTTCATCAGCCGCACGTTTTAGCAACTTCATATTTATTATGCTGTGCATTACAGTGGCACGTTTTGGCAAGACTAAAGCAACGATATTAGACCCGCTCGCCTGGAGTTTATCTACAATTGCGGTAATCTCGTCATCGATATCAATATAAATTGTGTCTTTTGTAACTGTCATTTTATACCCTTAACATCCTATCAAACTTTTCTTTTATTGAACCTGACGGTTTGTCTAATTCTTGGGCTAATGTATCAATTCCGACTCGCAGTAAACCCATGGCGGTAATATAAGTATGATCGTTAACACGATCTGTTTTATCAATAATACCGACTACTTGTTCTGGTTTTATTAACTGAACAGTTGGTTTTTTTGTAAAAGGTAGATTCTGGTACCAATTTGTCGAGCCAAGTTCGTGTTTTAGCATATCAAGACTAGACCCGCCACCACAGAGAAGTATTTTAGATGGCATATGATCAAGTTTTGTAAAATCAGATAGCGCCAAATCCACCCCTTTTACCCACACATCCAGAGTTTTTTCTAGCGCTGCGACCACATCCTTGTTTTTATCGTCTGGGTTTTCATTATTAGATAACGCTAATTTCATCTCTTCAGCTTGCTCAAAACTAACATCTAACTCTTTTTCGACAGACCTAGTATAGGCGCGACCACCGATACCAAACATCTTGGTACCTTGTACGCCACCATCATTAATAACCGCTATATCCGTCGTACCACCGCCGACATCCATTAATATGGCGCTCATATTTGCACTGGCATCATCTCCAATAACCGATCTAGATACTGCAAACGGCTCAGCAGCAACAGCCAAAAGGTCCAAGTCTAATTCTTGGGCCGTACGTTCAAGCGCCCCAATATGAATCAGTGGAGCAAAAGCAGTGTAGAGTTGAACAACCACATCTTGCCCCTGAAAACCAAGAGGATTCGTAACTTTATAGCCATCAATCTCAATCCCAACTAGAGCGCTATTAACTAACCTAATCTCGACTTTTTTACCGCCCAACTCCCATGCTAGTTGGCGTTTGGCAATTTCTTCGGCCCGTTTTTGAACAAGCGCAATAATTTCTTCTATCTCGGCAATATCCATCGGCTTTGTACCGTCGCGACGTTTTACGCGAACATTCGTCGTTGTGCCCTTAACAAGTTCTCCGGCTATTCCAATCATAGCTGTTCTAGCGCTAACACCCGCCATCCTCTCGGCCTCGGTTAACGCCTTGTCGCAATTTGCAACCACTGCACCAATATCTGAGATGGCGCCAGCCTGCATATCGCCTAACCCTTGATGTGCTCTGCCAACCCCTATAATCTCAGCTTTATTGCCTTCAACTTGGGCAATCAAGGCTTTAACAAATTCTGTCCCAATATCAAGCGCCACGACAAAACGATCAGAGTTCTTTTTGCCTTTTGTTTTAACATGTGCCGACGGTTTTATTTTTTTTAATTTATCAAGCATAATTACCCTCGTAATTATACCATGAGCAATAAAGAGTTTTATTTTGGTATTTGCATAAAAGTTTTGCAAAATCCCAAATGACATATTTTGACTTTTCTTAATTTTATCGATATAAAAAACTTATGGATACAGATGCATGGTACGAAAAATTAATGGATGATGTTGATGCGGCAATGCTTGAAGAGGCAGAAACACCCCAGTGTTTGCAACGATATGCCGACAAATATGACGGAGTGAATGATAGAGCAGAAGTAGTTGAAGGATCTAGACATTCAGCTACTCGTTATGTTGGAAGAGAAAACAAGCCTGGCTGGCAACCTGATTGCCCGTATGGCGTCGATAGCGACTACGAAACCTGCGATGTAGAAACGCGAGTTTGTGAAATAGATGCCTGCAAATTCAGTGTAGTGGTTGCTCTTACTGGGATTCGCAGAAACATGATCGAGCCAGCTACGCAACTTGGCGATTGCCTGTTTGACGCGCGCCAATAACTAATTATTTATTCTGATAAGCTACTGCAATACTGCTTTAATACGTCGAATACCGGCAGAACTTGCTTCTTCTTTCGTAATTTTAAATGTTTTACCGCCTTCGGCTAACTGTCCAGTATGCTCAACATGGGGGCCACCACAAATTTCATAGCTAAATGGTTCTTTGTCGTTCTTTCCTTGCATGCGGTAGATTTTTATCACATCGCCGTAGCGGTCTCCAAAATGACCTAGTGGTTTAAGTTTTTCCAATGCATATTCTTTAGGGTGCTCTTCAAATGTCACTGTTAAATCATTTTTTATCTGTTCATTTACCATATCTTCAACTACTCGCAATTGCTCTTTAGTGACTTTTTCAGGATGGCTAAAGTCAAATCGCAGACGTTCTTCTGTAATGTTAGAGCCACGTTGCACAACGTGGTCACCCAAAACATCGCGCAAGGCCTGATACATCAAATGCGTCGCTGTATGGTATTTCTTATGTTGCATTGTCTGCCCACCAAGACCACCTTTAAATGTACCTTTGGTAGCCGTCTGACTACGTTCTCGTTGTTCCTTCATTTTAGCTTCGAATTGCTGTTGCCAATCTTTCGATACTTTAATATCTCTAATTGACGCTTCTTCTAGACTTAATTCTGTAGGGAACCCATAAGTGTCATAAAGTCGGAAGATTAACTCGCCACTCAATTCTTTGATCTTTTCAGATTGCTTGCCAATTTTGTCTGGTCCGCCGATTGTTGACACTCCAATCGTGAAGCCTGTTGATTTTTCAAATTCTTTGAGGCCTTTACGTAGTGTCTGGCGAAAGACTTTTTCTTCTCTCGCCAAGGTCTCTATAATTTCATCTTTTTTGACTTTTACCTCTGGGAAATCATTTTCGTACAGCTCAGTAATTACCGGCACTACCTCCTGCAAAAAGTTTTGCTCAATACCCAGCTCAAAGGCAAATCGAATGGCGCGACGTAGCAGGCGGCGCATAACATAACCCTGTTCTTTGTTGCTTGGCGTTACACCATCAACAGCAAGCCATGTTGCACTACGCAAATGATCGGCGATAACTCGCATTGCTGTGGTATGTGAATCATAGTTTTTACCACTGATTTTCTCTAGTTTTTCAATAATTGGCCACATGATACTAATTTTGAAAACATCTGGGCTGTTAATAGCCGCCATTGCCAATCGCTCTAGCCCACCGCCAAAATCAACGTTTTGTTTCGGCAACTTCTCGATCCCTTTTTCTGATTTTAGATACTCCATGAATACAGAGTTGCCAATCTCTACAAACCGACCACAATCACAATTAGGATGACAGTTTTCTCCATAATCTTTATCATGCTCTACGAAGTCAAATTCGTAAAATATCTCTGTTGTTGGTCCACCGGGTTCACCTGCTGGCATATTCTCAGGTTGGCCCGAGCGACTCCACCAGTTTTTGGAACCATCGTAAAAAAATATTTTCTCTCCTGGTTTCATACCTCTTTTGGCAGCCATCTCTTCACTGCCCATATCAGCTTCATTTGCTTTGATATCACTTTTGCCTAAAACATCTTTCCAGATACTTGCAGATTCAGTGTCTCTAGGGACATTGTATTTTTCGTCACCAATAAACAATGTTATAAATAGCTTGTCTGGATCTAGGCCAATTTCATCTGTTAACAGTTCCCAAAACCACGGGATTTGCTCTTTTTTAAAGTAATCGCCTAGAGACCAATTCCCAAGCATCTCGAAAAACGTATCGTGTCGATTGTCGCCAACCTCTTCAATATCTTGCACCCGAATCACTGTTTGACTATCAGTCAGGCGTACGCCAGCTGGGTGTTTTTCGCCGAGCAAATACGGAAGTAGTGGTTGCATGCCACTGCCCGTGAATAGCGTTGTTGGGTCATTATCAGGCACCAACGGAGCACGCGGAATTATTTTGTGTCCGCGTTTTTCAAAAAACTCTAAATATGCCTTTCGAATCTCTTGTGCTGTCATATTTTTATATTTTAACAGATAATTCCTCCGCCGAGGACTAGGTCGCCGTCATAAATTACTGCGGATTGACCGGGGGTTACGGCGCGGATTGCGTCTTTTGTGGTGACAATAGCTTTGTTTTTTGACACTACTTGTAGTGTTGCGTCGATTAATGGGGCCCTATGTCTAGTGCGTACCTGTACTTTGGCATTGTCTTCGAGTGGATTATTTATCCAGTGGACATCTGTTAGATTTAGCTCTTTGTACCAGAGTTTTTTGTCGTCTAAATTAGTGGTAACGTAGACTTCGTTTTTTATCATGTCTTTGCCAGTCACGTAATACGGCAGGCCGCCACCAACACCAAGCCCCGACCGCTGTCCGATAGTGTAGAAAATAGCACCGTCGTGCTCGCCAACTACTTGCCTCCGCCCGCCGGCGGATTCATCGATAATATTGCCAGGTTTTGTTTTGACGTATTGGCTGAGAAATTCCTTAATACCAACCTTGCCAACAAAACATATGCCCATGCTTTCTTTCTTTTCCGCCGTCACTAGACCAAACTTTTTAGCCAGTTTTCTTACTTCCGGCTTCGTATATTCGCCTAACGGAAACAATGTTTTTGATAATGCCTTCTCTGTTATTCGATACAAAAAATACGTTTGATCTTTATTGGCATCGCGAGCCTTAAGAAGTCGTGCGATGCCAAGCTTAGAGCTTTTAGCTGACAGCTTAGAGCTGCTCGAGTTTTCAACTCGAGCATAATGGCCAGTGGCTATTAGATCTGCGCCATCTTCCAGACACATTTCCAAAAACAGCTTAAATTTTACCTCTTGATTGCACATGATGTCTGGGTTTGGAGTTCGCCCCGCTTTAAACTCGTTAATCATGTAATCTACTACTTTTTGTTTATATTGCTTCTCAAAATCAAACACCTTAAAATCGATACCCAGTTGCACGGCAACACGTTTTGCATCAGCAAAATCCTCTTTCCAAGGGCAATCAAAACCAGGCAGGCTCTTGGTCCAGTTCTTCATATAGACACCGACAACGTTGTAGCCCTGCTCTTTTAGAAGTGCTGCCGTAACGGAGCTATCGACCCCGCCGCTCATCCCAACATATACTGTTTTCATCTGTTACATCATACCAACTATTGACACATTAAGGCAAACGATATATAAATACTTTAATAAAAGGAGTTTTTTGATGGAATTTGATAGCAACAACGATTTGATGAGAGTAACCAGAAGAGAAGTAGCATTTGCGCGTATTGGCTTTATTGCCTCCGGCCAGACAGAGTTAGCTGCGTCCTTAGCCAACCATGACCGAATGGTGTCACTACGAGATGCAGAGATAGTGACGGGTGGCATGGTTGCTCTAGGTGTAGCACTTGGTGCTGCCGGGCTTGAAGCGGGACGAACAACACCTCCTGATAACGTACTTTCAAGAGTAAACAACGCTATCAACGGGGCCTTAGTAGCGATAGAAAACGCCGTATAACAACTATCTAGCTATCTTTAAGTACCTGAGCTAACGCTGACAAAACTTGCCGAATACCTCTTTCAAATGTTTGGCGACCAATGCTGAAGCGGATGGTGGATTGAGCCTGAGCATCGGATAGGCCGATTGCTTTTAGAACGTGCGATGGTTCGTCGCTACTGGCGCTACACGCCGACCCAACCGAGCACATTATCCCAGCTTCGTCGAGTTGCATCATTAACCGCTCGTTATCAACGCCCGGAAATGTCACGCTAATATTGTTAGGTAATCGCTTTTTCATTGATCCGTTAATTTTGATTTTAGGGAAGTTTTTTTGTAACATTTTTACAAATTCATCGCGTAGCTCGCTGACTCGTTTGGACTCCTCAACACGCATCGATTGCGCCATATCCAAGGCCTTGCCAAACCCCACACAGCTCGCCACGTTTTCAGTGCCACTACGCAAGCTTTGTTCTTGACCGCCACCACGAATGAGTGGCGCTAGCTCGATACCGGCACGTATATATAACGCCCCTGATTGCTTTGGACCATAAATTTTACCGCCATTAAGTGTCAAAAAGTCCACGCCAAGTCGAGCGACATGCAGGTCTAAATAATTGCCAGCCTGACAAGCATCGCTATGAAGATAAATCGGTAGATTATTGCCTTTTTGTAGGCGGACTTTTCTAACTTTTTCGATAACTGTATAAATTTCACGAGGTGGCTGGATTACTCCAATTTCGTTATTTGCGTATACAACACTTACTAACACAGTTTTGTCGGTAATCAGTTTTGTTAACTTTGCGACATCAACAATCCCACTCTTATCAACCGGCACCTCATTACATTTATATAGATTGGCTGGTTCTCTGATAGATTCGTGCTCTATCGAACTAATAATAATCTCAGAATCTGGATATTTGCTCATTACACCATTAATTGCCAGATTATTAGCTTCTGTCCCACCAGCTGTAAAAATAATTTCACTAGGTTTTACCCCTAACCAATGAGCCACAAATCGTCGTGATTCATTAATTGCCCCTCGCACCCTTTTAGCAGATTGGTAGCCAGCCGATGGATTATAAAACTCATCTGTTAAATACGGCATCATAGCCTCAAGTACTGTAGGATCTAGCGGTGTAGCGGCTGCATAATCAAGATATATCTGTTGATGATCGCTCATAAATTTATTTTACCCTTAAGCCGATATCGCGAATTGCGAATTACTAACATCTGGATCTGGAAGTTGTCGGACAGGGATAACTTCGGCTGAAATCTCCGGCAGATCTCTAAAAGCCTCTTCGACTAAGGCACGAGCAAATTCTTCATGACTTTCAGACTCACCAATTGTTCGCATTCCATCACCACTTATCAGATCAGTACGTACTAGTTTCGGCGATATTTCAATCTCACGCCTTACCTCAACAATTGCTGGATGTGTTTCAACCGCCGACGCTAAAGCAATCGATACAAGGTCTCTGGCTGTCTCGACTGTTAATTCTGGTCTTATTTCAGTATTGTTTGTCATAATTTGAATAGCTCTTTAGCGTTACTTGTAGTGTATTTTGCAAAATCGTCGAGATCTTCGTCTCGTAAATCTGCTAAAAACACTGCTGTATCACGAAGATACATTGGTTCGCATATTTTACCACGATGAGGATGTGGTGTCAAATATGGTGAATCTGTTTCGATAACTAGCCTATCCCTTGGGACCTGTTTTGCCATCACTAACTGTGATGGATCTTGCGTGAATGTCATAATACCATTCAAGCCAATATAAAGCCCTAGGGCGAGAATTTTGTCAAGAGTAGCACTATCAGCCGTAAAACTATGAACAACGCCTCTAAGCCCCTTAAAATCGGCCAAAATGGCAAATAAATCATCAAATGCATCGTGAGGAGTGTCTTTACTGCCTCGAACGTGAAATATCACTGGTAAATCGTTTTTCTGCGCAACCTTTAACTGATTTATTAGTATTTGTTTTTGAGCTGATTTTTTAGAATGTTCATAAAAATAATCCAGACCAATTTCTCCCACCGACACTACTTTTGGTTGTGTGGCGAGTTTAAAAAACTCATCAAAATCGTAATCTAAATGCCTATCGGATTCGTGGGGATGAATCCCGATACTAGCAAAACAATCTAGCTTGTTGCTCACAAAATTAACTGCCAACTTACTATCCTGGGCTGACGTCCCAACGCATATAAGCTGGTTAACCCCGGCTTTTTTGGCTCGTTCGATAATATCCTCAGGCGTTGGGCTTCCCGCTTTTATCCACTTTGCTCGGGTGATTTCCTCGTCTTTACTTAGCTCTGACTTACCCTCAAGCGTAGCCTCATGAATATGGCAATGAGTATCGACTAATGTCATGATTAACTCTTTAATTTTTGAGTAAGCGGAGTGGCTTTATCGTTACGAGGAAAAAGTGTACCTTCAATCGGCTGGACAACGCCTGAAGCAAAGATATGTTTTATCCTGTCAGCTGTTTCTGGCATAAATGGCGTTAATAGATTGGCTATCTGAAGTAGTGCTCCTACTTGGTATGCCAAAATGTCGCGAAGATGTCCAGCATCATCATGTTTTGCAATCTCCCAAGGTTTTTCTTCCTCGATATATTGATTTAGGCCCCTGACTTGCTCCCAGACCTCATCTAGAGCCCTGTCAAATTTACAAGCCTCCATTGCGTTCTTATAACCATCGATATCGTGACCTGGTTCTGGTATTACTCCAATTACTCCCGCCTGATGCTTTTGAATCAACACAACCGTTCGCTGCACTGCATTGCCTAGTTCGTTCGCAAGCTCATTATTGTATGCCTCATCTAACTTTTCCCAACTAAAATCGCCGTCATCATAACTCGGCAAATGACGTAAAAAGAAATATCGAAACACATCGGCTGAATATTTTTCTAAAATTTGCGATGGCGCAATATAGTTATCTAGACTTTTACTCATTTTCTTGCCGTCAAGCGTAATAAAGCCATGAACAAATAAAATTTTTGGCAATGGTAAACCAAGTCCTAATAACATTGCAGGCCAAATCGCTGCGTGAAACCTCAAGATATCTTTGCCGATAACCTGAACCTGTGCCGGCCAAAATTTTTTAAAATCCTCATGTTCTGGGTATCCAAGCACGGTTATATAGTTCATCAACGCTTCAAACCAAACATACATAACCTGACTATCGTCGCCCGGTACTGGTATCCCCCAGCCTATCTTGTCTTTAGGTCTAGAGATACTGATATCCTCCAGACCTTTGCCGATAATATTTAATATCTCTTGTTTTCTGGTCGTTGGGACAATTTTAAACGTATCGGTATTAATAGCTTCTTTAATTTGATCAGAAAATAATGATACCTTAAAAAAATAGTTATCTTCTTTAAGTTTTTCGTAAGGTCGATTGTGATCTGGGCATGTCCCAGCTCGCTCCTTTACTACATTATCCGGCACAAAAGTTTCACAGCCAGTACAATACCAACCCTCATAATTACCTTTATAAATATACTTCTCTAGGTTCTTCCATATGATTTGGGCGCGCTGTTCATGACCTTCGTCTGTTGTACGGATAAATCTGTCATTGCTAATATTTAATGCTTTTGCTAAATCGCGATACTTTTGGCTCATTTGATCTGTAAAAAATTTTGGCTCCATACCGTTTTCTTTAGCTTTTTCTGCTATTTTGCCGCCATGCTCATCTGTCCCCATACTAAAAATTGTTGGAGTTTTTGCCTGACGAGCAGAGCGCGCCATAACATCAGCCATAATAAACTCTAACGCATGTCCGAGGTGAGGATCGCCGTTAACATATGGTATTGATGTTGTAACAAAATAATTCATATATAATCATCCTATCTCAAACAGAGAAGAAATAAAAATTATCATGTATAATCGCCTCTATGAGTATAGGGAGCGAAAAAATTGCAGAATTATATTATCGTAGTAATTCAATAAGATTTGGCAGCTTTAGATTATCAGCACATATCGATAACCCTAATCTTCCAGAATCACCATGGTATCTTCATTATCCAAAGCCTAACGAACGAGGGGCAGAAATATTACCTGAACTATTTGAACTAATAGGTGTCGAATTTAAAAGCATTAACGATCAGCACCATCCAAAAATCTCACCCAAAAAAATCGGTGCAGTCCCAATGGGAGCGAACCCACTAGGAGACTCACTTGCGAGACAATACCCAACACAGTACCCCGATAACTTGTTAATTTTTGGCAAAACGACTACTCCTAAAACACAATTTGATTTATCTGATGGATCATTCTCTGAAGGAGATGAACTAGAGGTAGTAGAGGATCACATCTCTGGAGCGAGAAATAATCGGCTTTTCAAAACAGCAGCCGAGGGACTAGGTTTACAAGTAAATTACGTACTGTGTGTTGTCGACAGAGAACAAGGTGGCGTAGCTAACCTTGCAAAGTCAGGCGCAGAAATGTTATCCATTCTTACCGCCACAGAACTACTAGATTACGGAGTAGCAGAAGGGCACATTACTCAGGCAAGAGCTGACGAGGTTAACGATTACCGGATATCAAACCAGCTTTAATGTTTATCTATGTAGTCTTGGCAGAGGCGTTCAAAGACGGCGTTAGTCCAACCAAAGCCAGTCTGCGACGGATATACGCCCTTGAGCGGTGGTTTGTCCGGATTTACTACATTGTACTTTTCTAAAAACACTCCATTTTTGTTGAACCACTGCAGATTTGTATTTAACCACTTCATTGCAATTCGTTTTGCATCATCGTGATACCCGTAACGATCCAACCCCTTAATAATCAAATATTGCAAAGGTGCCCAACCATTAGGATATGCCCATTGGGTTGGAAAAGAATTCGGCACAATTACCTGATTGATTGGTTGCATATCGGTAGTAGACAAACCACCCCTATTTTCAAATCTTCGAAGCTGGTTAACAATAGTTTTTGCACGCTTATCATCCACCATTCCCGCCCATAGCGGAAAGAATCCGGCAAGCGAGGATACGTTACCGCGCTTTTTCTTTACAAAATTATAATCGTAGTACAGATTGCGCGCATTACTCCACATCAACTCGTCCATGGTTTGTTTGCGGGTTCGAGCGCGCTCTAACCAAACTTTAGCCCCATGCTCATCGCCAAGGATAGTATCAGCCCGCGCAAAGTCAGTCTCGTATTTATAAAGCAATGAATTGAGGTCGACTGGCAGATAATTAAGTGCGTGTCGGTTAAATCTAGTGGTGTAATCCCAGCCACTTTCGGCCTCAGCCAGATCGTGGGTCATATTAATGTCATAATAGCGACTAAGTCCCATATAGACATTACGCCAGTTAGGTTTGCCAGTACCTAGCCATACTCGGCTGTATTCTTGATGGGCACAGGCGATTCTCTCTTTCAGCCAAGCTGGACTCATATCAAACGCATCATAAACTTCGAATATAAAACTGGTTAAAAACGGCGGCTGAGATCGTCCCATCAGATATGTCCTAGAGGCATTTGGGATTATCTTGAAGCGTTTTTGCATCGAGATTAGATTATCGAGTATCCCCACAACGAGATCCTTGTGCTCGCGATTCATCATGCCTTGTACCATAAAATAACTATCCCAGTAATACATCTCGTTAAAGTCAAACGAATGCCCTTCTTCATAAGCCGGAACAAGATATGGATTAGGCAATCCTATCAGGGTTTCGTCATCTTTAGGGTGATAACGCTTGAGTTTTTCCCAATAAATGTCAATATATCGTCTTGCGACTTGAACTTCTTGAGGATCAAGTACATGAATTTTATGCCCTGGCAAAATTTTACTGGCAAAGTTCTTTGTTTTATCAAGCATAAGTACTACCAGTGTAGTGCTCTCTCTGTGTATTGGTCAATGGTTACTTGTACGATTAAGCCCCGAGCAAGTTAACGCCATTCCTGCCGATACAGCAGCTACTCCTATGCCAGCAACGACGTTGTAAATAAATGGCTCTATCTCCCAGATATTAAAGGTATTACTCCCTATCAAGACGTCACCCACGAAAATAATACCTACCCCAGCGATAGACACCCAAGTACCCCACTTTTGCAATGCATCACCATTGTCTTGATCCATTGTTGGTTCTGGTATTTCTTCCATTCGAACACCTACTTAAACATACGTGGCATAATAATTCAATATAAGAAAAAAGACCCCGGATCGCTCCGAGGTCTTGATTGTATTAATTTCAGATAAATCTGAAATTAATCGCGAGGGCGGGCTTCGCTTACGTTGATTGGTCGGCCGTCAAGCTCTTTACCATTCAACTGGTCGACTGCAGCTTTGGCTTCATCATCTGAACCCATTTCTACAAACCCAAAACCTTTTGATCGATTAGTGTCTCGGTCAGTTATAACTTTTGCAGATACAACCTTACCAACTGTTTCGAACAACTCTTTAAGCTGATCGTCAGTCACGTTCCAAGACAATGAACCTACAAATAGATTAGTTGCCATTTGAACTCCTTATTAATTTCTAGAGGTAACTTTGGCAACGCCGAGTTAGCTGCTCCTACTAAAAACACATTGTTAATATTATTGAACCTAGAACCGAACTAACTCGTTACATTAGCAGCTTTATCTAGTCAGGGTAACTATAACACAAAAACAACCAAAAATAGCAAACTTTTTTCTCTGTTGATATTACTGATTCGAGTGATTTAAAACCGCTTCTGGTCTAAACTATAAAAATTTAAGTATTAGCCTTGGCCCGACGACGCTTATTTGGGTCTAATTCGCTCTTTCGAAGACGCAAATTTTCTGGAGTAACTTCTAATAATTCATCTTTTTCCAAAAAATCGATACACTGCTCTAGACTAAGAATTGTTGGCGGCGATAATTGCACCACTCCATCACTACTAGAACTTCGCATATTAGTCAGATGTTTTGCCTTGCATACATTAATCTCAAGATCGTCACTTCTTTTATTGAGCCCGATTATCTGGCCTGCATAGACTTTTACTGCTCCGCCAACAAATAACTCACCCCTATCTTCGGCATTTTGTAATGAGTATGGAGTTGTCACTCCTGTTTCGAAAGCAATCAGCACCCCATTACGAAGTTGCTCCAAAGGTGCCCCAAGGGGCTGATAACCAGTTACGAGGCTATTCATGATAATTGTACCCTTGGTGTTAGTCATCAGAATATTCCGCAGACCAATTAGTGCCCGCGTTGGGATTTCATAAATTAGTTTTGTTACACCTTTACTGGTTGCAAATTGCTCTTTTAGCACACTTTTTCGCTTGCCTAGTTCCATCTGTACAGCGCCCACATAATCAGCAGGGACTTCAATAATAAGCTCTTCTACAGGCTCCTCAACAACACCATCGTTATCTCTAGTTACAACTTGTGGACGTCCAACCTCAAACTCAAAACCTTCTCGACGCATGGTCTCAATTAGCACACTCAAGTGCAATTCTCCACGTCCTGAAATCAAAAAGCCAATGCCTTCTTCTTCAACCCGTAATCCTACATTTGTTTCTAACTCTTTGTTCAATCTTTCGGCTATTTGTCGGTTTGTAGAAAATTTACTTTCTTGACCTTTGAATGGACTAGTATTTGGCCCTAAATAAATTTTCAGTGTCGGAGCTTCTACTTCCAACACCGGCAAAGCCTCTGGTTGCTCGACATCAGCAACAGTTTCACCGATCTGTGCATCACCTACCCCAGTTAGTTGCACAATATCACCGGCTACTCCACCATCCACTTCAAATTTACTAACACCATGGCTCATATAGACTGTGTCAATTTTTGTCTTAATCTGAGAGCCATCTTTTTTACATAAAACTACCTGATCGCCAGCTTTGATTTTGCCCCTAGTAATTCGCCCTATGGCGTATTTTCCCTTAAAACTATCCCACGATAATGCAGTAACTAGCATCTGAAAAGGTTTATCCGGCTCGGCATGTGGCGCCGGAATATCATTAATTATTGCTTTAAAAACTACTTCAAGATCACCCTCATCATCGAAGCTAGCTGGCGGTTCTGCCCAAGCCTTACCCTCGCGACCTACCGCATAATAAACAGGATAGTGTAGTTGGTCCTCATGCACAGCAAGCTCTAAGAACAGATCAGCAAGCTCGTCTTCCACCTCTTTTAATCTTGATCCAGGTTTATCGATTTTATTGATAATCACAATTGGTTTTAGCTCGTTAGCTAAGGCTTTTGATAACACAAATTTAGTTTGTGGCATCGGACCTTCTTGCGCATCAACAATCAAAATACAACCATCAGCCATATTCAAAGTTCGCTCGACCTCGCCTGAAAAATCAGCATGTCCTGGTGTATCGATAATGTTGATTCGATAATCACCATGTTGCACTGCCGTGACCTTTGCTGTAATTGTTATCCCACGTTCTTTTTCTTGATCGCCACTATCCATAATCAAATCTTGACCCATTTCAGCCTGATTATCTCGAAAAGTCTGCGACTGTTTTAATAGCCCGTCAACAAGAGTAGTTTTACCATGATCGACATGGGCAATTATGGCAATATTTCGTATTTTAGTAGGGTCTTGTGTCATAAAATTAAAAAGCACCCTTGTACGGGCACTCCCTTACCGTAAAATTATAACATAAACTTTTTACTGTGTACACACTTATATAAGTTTGCTAGTCCCCAAATACTACATTATAAATTGTCGGATCCTCGTTAAAATGCGTGGCATCATGTGTAACCCGAAAATGTGTTGCTATAGGAAGAGATTCATTTACTACCGACCAATCGCGGACATAATTACCCGCCCAATAGGCAGTGCCGTCGGTGGTTGGTGTACCTGTCCAACGATTATTATAAAACCTCAAGTCCTGAATCCAGTTTTTTTCGTTCCCTACAATAATAGCAAGTTCGTTTTTTTGAATTCCTAAATTGATTTTATTATTGGCGATAATATAATTTTTTGTTTCAAAATCAGACTTCTCGGGCGATGAAGTGCCTGCTGAATTTGAATTACCTCTAAATTCAAAAATCTGTTGATTGCCTGCTCCGTCTATTGATAAATCCGAATTAATAAAGTTGATATCTTGAGCGTCGCCAATTCCTATTAATCTTGCCGGCAGAGTAGCATTACTGCCAACTTTTAACTTTATTTTATCGAAAGTAATATCAACCGACCTCTCGCCAACTGCAATTGCTGGATTTCCGACCAAAGGGCAATCGCGAGGATTAGGATAAGTCGCTTCAGAGCAGTTAGGAGGTCGTTTGTTTGACGGAACAGGAGGCGAGCACTTGAGTGGATCGGGTTCTGACGCATAAGAGCAACTCAGCGGTCTATAAGTAAAGTTTATATTGTTGTACGTTGTTTGTGAAGAAGCCATAGCAACTTCTATAGCTTCGTAACTATAGTCGCCTTCAATATTCTCGAAGTTCGTTTTGACCATTGTATTTAAAACCATTGGCGCATCCACGCCTCGAAATTTTACATCGTGAATATAACACCCATAACAAAATCCACTGTAAAAACCAGACGCCCCACCCTCAAATGTTATCCCAGATACTTCAGCCCACTTTACTGCATACCAATTAATATCACGACCCATAATATAGCTCAGATATGGATCACGGCCGGTAATTTTGCAAACTTGAGGAGGTCCATTATTTTGATCTCCGACACTATTTATTGCTCTCTCAGCAAACTGCAATCTCTTGCCATCGATATCCTTTATACGAGTAAACTGAACAAAGTCAGGATGAGACAGATTGTTTTCTGGCTGGTCAAAACGTTTTGTAGAACGGACACAAACAATTTCTCCTTTTTCTAACCTACTAGCATCGCTCGAATTTTTTAATGTTAAAGTATCAGTTCCTTTTGACCATGACGACTCGACAGTTTCAAAATTAGTAAATTGTTCTCGCTGTGGTCGATTTGAATAGTAAGCCGAAGGAAACGTGTCTCCAAGTACCATATGACTAGGGTATGGGTTGTCAGTATTGCCTTGAACAAAAACCGTTTGACCTGGTGTTCCCTTCATCCTGACAAATGACTTCATAAATAACGGCTTCGTTATCTTATACCTACCAGGAGGAACATATAAAATGCCTTTTGTAGAGTCGATTGCCCGTTGTAACGCGTCCGTATCATCGGTTATACCATCCCCTTTTGCACCATAATTCCGTACAGAAGAAACTTCTGCATTTTCAGAGAACGCTTTAACTTGAAAATTGAGACTAGTTGAACCTTTGTAGTATTTGATTGCGAAGCGTTTACCCTTAGAGTTTGTAGCACGAACTTTTACATTACGCGTTTCAGCATTACAACAAGCTTTAGCCGTCAATATTGTGTGAGTACCTTTACCCTTTATTGTCGTTTTTGTCGCGTTTTGATACTTGCCGTCAAAGGCGATTTGAATATTTTTTATCTTTTGTGCTGATCGAGATTTTATAACAAATTTTACTCGTGTACCCTCCATCGCATGATTTATTGTTTTCGATTTTCTTACAATGCGAAAGCTGTAACTAGGTGGTTTTGATGATTTTTTAACTTCAGCAGTTGCATCTTTTTGATTGCTTTGGTCTTGTATTATTCTACTAGCAAAATAAACTCCAATCACAAGCAAAATGCAGATGACTACAAACACTAATTGAGCACGGCGAGAGGAAAAACGTTTTTTTACCTGATTATTCCGACTATTTTGCGAGTCATTATTTTTCATATACTACCCTAAAACTTATAGCATAAGCTTAACACAAATCATGATATTAAACTTGAGGAGTAATCTAGTAAGTCGCCTTAACCGACAGTTATTGCGAAACTGTACCGATCTTAAAGTTAGCTAATTGACTAGCCGCACTACTACTGTGTGCGGTACCACTACCAACTGAGTTACCAGATTCATCTTTACGCTCTGTAAATAAAGTAGTTCCATCTTCACCGCAAGCTCGAAGTATTTCAGATCCACCTGGATGTCTTGAAACATAGTCTGTAATATCGTAAACCGAGCCACTGATTATAGTCCAACAATCGGTCTCAGTATTATGAGCTTTTACTTCTTCTACACTAAACACTTTTTCTGATGAATCTGACGAAGAATTTTGACTAGTAGAAGTTGTTTCATTAATACTTTGTGTTGCCGGTTGCTCATCTTCTTTGGTTAGCTGGGTATAAGCAAACACACCTCCCCCTATAATCACAATAAATACTAATATGATTCCTATTGATTTTTTCATCAGTTCTCCTTTCTTTTTAGCTATTATTGTTTGTTTATGATAAATGTAGATAACACTAGCCAGCAAAGTTATTGCATAAAAAAACCATACAGTTCGGAGCCATCCATATTGCAAATTTGAACCTAGCGCCAATCCATGAATGATAATTGCAAACATGGCTATTACATTGACGTATTCTACTACTGGCCACCAACCTTTTTTATTAAACCAATGTTTTGTCTCGAATGCTAAAAACGCAACCAAACCAAAGGTTCCTAATATTGCAGCCCAATGTAGGGTTGGCGCAACGTAATTGTTTAGATAACTTGATGGCGGCAAACCAAAACCATCACGATATAATTGCATCCAAAGTAGTAATGGATGCAGTAATATTAGTATCAATACAGCCCAACCAGTTAACGAAAAATAAGTCTTTAATTGTTTTTTATCAAAGCACAGCACTCGCCTGCCAGCACCAACAATGTAATGTGTCCACATTAAACTGAAAGCTAACAATCCTAGCAGAGGGAATAATCCGTATAATGAGAGATTCGAGAATTGCCAATTTAAGTTACTACCCCAAGAGAATATTGATAACGACAAAACTGCCGCCGATAATAACCAGGCAAAATATACAATTAGCTGATTATTATTTTTATTCATACTCAAGAACTATAATACCAGAAAGAATGTAAAAATATTTCACGATATCTAATATTTTAATTTAGAGAATTCTTAGAATATTCTTTACCGCTATCTAGGGTTGCGGTTAATTTGTAGCTTGTGCAATCTTTTGTTTTGTTGTCGCACCCGACTGGTTTTACGCTGTAAACATAAGTATTTGTTTTTGCGGTCGAAGATAATTTTTTACTAGATCCTTCTGGATCTTGCAGGGCCTCGTCTGACAAACCTTTCATATTCAATGTTCGCCAATTACTATCATTCAAATTATCTAGTGTTGGATAATATCCGTAAAGCGCATAGTAGTATTCCATCTTTGAATGCAAAGCATTAATATCCGCTTCTCTGGAGTTATCGTCGACGTTAGTACTGTTTGTTGATGATGAATCCTCGGCACCATTTGGAAGATTATCTATATATGATGGAGGACTATATGAATTACTAAAATAAGGCTTTACAGTTGTGCAGTTTTCACCCTTTTTATGATAGCTATCTATATACAGATCAGGCTCAGGATAGTCTGATGGATACGGACTTTCGTAATATTCATCAGGATAACTGTTGGCCGTCACACCCGTTACTACACCTGAAATACCAGAATCATAATACCCACTAGCGGATTTATAGGTTACACAAAATTTATACTGAGAATCTGAAAGTTTAGTGTACGCAATTGTCGACGGTACATCGTTTGCACCTACTTCGCTCAAAGATTCAGGAATTTTTTGATTGTTTTTTACGTATTCATTTAACTTTTTAGAAATTTCTTCGGCTGATTTTTGCGTCTCGACATCACTCTTGCTTTCCAGCCCAAGATAAACCGTGTAGCCCACAAAGCCAAAAGTCATAAGTATAATTACTACAACTCCAATGTAATATTTTTTCATCACTAGCCTCTACTTTCTAACCTTGTGTTCATCTAACCAGTAATATAATAGTATTCCGCCGGCAATAACTGTGACTACCAACAGATTTATAGCAGCTTTTCCAAGCGAGATACTATTTTCACCACCAAGCTTAGTAAAACAAATATAGACAAAAGTTATTAAATTAACTAACAACACAAAAAACGCTAGTAATTGTGTTATTTGCGATGTTCTTCTTTTTGAAGAATCAAGTCTTAGGCTTGGATCTTTCAATTCTGCTTTTTTTAGCCTAATAAAAAACCCAGCAAAAACTAAAACTCCAACTAAAGCCAAAGAAGCTGGCATCGCAAGTATAGTAAACGATGTTCCTCCGTTTAATGCCGTTAAAACACCCCAAAGTAACCCTCCTGCACCTAGCCACAATCCCACAGACATCATTAGATATTCTAACCCTCTAACGCTTAACACTTTAACCACAGGTATAGATCTGTCACCATCACTGGACAGTGACGGTGAGCGCGTCTCATGAATTACTGGTTCTTTTGGCAATTCTTGTGTTGATTCTGGTGTTGGTGTTGGTTTTTCATATTCATTATGTTTTGGCGTCTCAAACGGTTTAAAACCATCTAGTGTTCCCATATTATTTGGTCTACTTTGATCTTCCATACTTACCCCGCAATTAATTTATCTAAAGTATAGCGCTAATTCATCCAAAACCACAAGCAATATAAAAATACGGCATAAAACGCTTACGCTAAACTAAGTTTATAGTTGATCGAAATCTTTGCACCACCAAAGCACTGCTGGTTCTTCGTGACCGGTTTGTTGCTTAAACTGAGCGTGGATAACTCCTCCTAGCCAAACTCCTTGACGCCACGTCTGTTCCAGCATTTCCATAGAAGCGACGGGATCATACTTTAAGTATAAATTACCGCTTCCCTCCATGTAAGTATCAAAGTCAGTCGGCCATATCCTTGCATCCAGGACCTCCAGCTCTTCTATACTTGCTCGCTCGGTTATATACCAGTATGCAGCGTGCTCACTCATTTAAGATTATTATATTTATGGTCGTCAAACTATGCAATGCGTGTTATTTGGTATGTATTAAAGAATGGCAAAACAAAAAGACCTTTCAAAAACTGAAAAGTCCCTTTTGGTGGAGCACCTCGAAAAGAGTTCACCCCTCATCTTTGCCGAAATTCGAAGATGGCGGTATTTACTCTAGGGCGATTGAACTAAGTACAACAATAAAAAATGTCGTTCATTATCCTCTCCTTCGGCAAGGTCAAGACGAATCAACTGTCCGAGGCTCATCGTTTTGACATCAACACACACCCTAAAATAGCATAATCATAATGATATATATGACATTGTCTAAGACATTATTCCGATATGGAATGCAAATATTAATTTGTTTTATTTTTATATATATGGTATAATTTGTCTATAATGTTTGAGCGTGTAGTTTTGCCAGCAGCAGTCATAAAGCGCACTATTTCTCCTGAAGTCTTTTTGCCTTTAGATCCTCTGAATGAACAATACGGATTTTGCCGTCACGAAAGCGTTCAAACCACGCTTGAAGTCAGAAATGAGCCTCCACTAAAAGCAATTACAGCTCGTGGAATTGTAGAAACCATTGATGATGATCACAGCCTCGAAATAGTTCGCGAAGCAATTATAGCTGTAACAGGGTCCGATGAACACTTACCAAAAACCGCACAAGATAAAACAACCTTATACTACGCAAAAGGGCTTGTCGCTCCAAGTTTGAGGCAACTTTCTCTAAAATGGCATTTAGATATGGGTTATTCCGAAGATGCAAAAGCCTATATCGTCTCGGATGTTTTGCCCACCGAAATCGTTAGCGGTGTACTTAAAGGACGCTGGGCGAGAGCTTTTCTGAGAGCATCCAGATCAACATCTTCAAATGAAAATGTAATCATAGATGAAGCTTTAAACGAAGGCTTACTTACAATCGATCAACCACCAGAACTAGCCGTTGCCAGAATTGACAACAATGTTTGGCATCGGTCAAGTAAAAATCTTGGCAGTGAACCAGTTTTAAGACATTTTATTGGTGTTATCGCTATTAATCCACAATAACAACAATTCTTCACACTTAATGAATAGATTGTGTTGAACAGCTTCAAAAAACCAACCTTAATTATGACGAAATACAAATAGGTAATGGTTTTCTAATAAAGCCCTTATAAATAGAAAATTATGCAATACTAAATTTTTGCGGTATTATCCGTTTTAGTGTATAATTTGTTTCGTTATGGAAATTGATGAGGCGATAAGAGAACAAATTGGGCCTGGCACGCTTGCAAATCCCGATAGAGAAACCCCTGTTATCCCGACTGATTTAATGAGAGAATGTGGTGAGAATTTAGGTCTTCTTTACCATGGTGCAAGATTAGTCATTGGTGCGCTAAAAACAAACAACCACTTAATAAAGTTAAATGCAATAAAAGTCGGTTTCGCAAGAAGTAATGGTAGCCTTGCAGAATTCGAAGATTTCGTACAAACCGGTTTCTTTGCATTGCCTAGTACATTAGCAGACTTCAAACCAGATCAGGGGGCTTTATCAACGCTAGCTCTTCCGCGCATCACTAATGCTATGGTTCGATATGCCGCAATAGAAGACATGCCATGGCCTCTCCCGGTTCATGCTTTCGAAAAAGCATTTCTTGGGACCCTTCCGTTGCCAAATATAACATACAACGAACAAATCCCAAGTTATGAAGGATATGTTGATGAAGATCAACAAACAGACCTTGCCGTGGATATAGCCGAAGAACTCGCCCCGCTCGAGTGGCAACACGACGCACCAGACAGTCGGGCATCAACAGAATTAGACGTTGTTGAGGCACGCGAAACTATAGTTAAACTCATCAATGATGCCGAATTGCCTGACCGTAGCATTAAAATTCTTTTTTCTTACTTTGGTCTTTCCGGAGCGCCCAAGACTTTTAAAGAAATTGGTCTAGATCATAAGCTAACCCACCAACGTATTCAGCAAATCGTTAGTAAATCTCTAGATGTTCTCCGCGATACATACGACCGTACGCCGAAAACAGCTGAAACTGAAGATCCGCCAAGTGCTT
Source organism: uncultured Candidatus Saccharibacteria bacterium (assembly GCA_964584895.1). Taxonomy (GTDB): domain Bacteria; phylum Patescibacteriota; class Saccharimonadia; order Saccharimonadales; family JAGQNJ01; genus DAISWO01. Next base: position 352,560 of record CAZPAW010000001.1, on the reverse strand, counting down.
CGGAAGGTACAATTGTAGATCCTGATAAGTTTGCAGCTTTTGTAGCAGAATCCAAGCGACGACACACAAAATCCCCCAATGTAATAAAAGACCCTGAGAAGTTTGCAGCTTTTGTAGCCGAATCCAAGCGACGACGAGCCCGTCAAGCTTTTATCGATAGTCTGCCTGATTCGGACGATCAAGTAAATCACGTAGAAACAGACAATGGAGAATACAGCGGAGAGGCTGCTTGGCGTGTCGGTAAAGCGGTGTTAGAAAATAACTACATTCTCATAGATCCTAAACGCCGAACTACAGTAACCATAGAACAAATACTCACATAATATTGTTTATTATGCCGAGGGAATTTGAATCTTAGTTAGTAGAATAAATCATTAAGATCATCTTTACGATTCAAATATTTGGCTAGATGGAATGCTGGCAACTCGTTTGTTCTCTTGATTGTCGCATTGCACTATCGAACATCGATTACCATCAATAATAAAAAAGACCTTTCAAAAACTGAAAAGTCCCTTTTGGTGGAGCTGCGGAGAATTGCACTCCGGTCCGCTGGATTATCTTTGTTAGTCTTCTACAGGCATAGTCTATTTTACTTTTTCTTAGAAACCCAATCTATAAACAGACAAAAAAATTAAGTCTCGCATATCCTATTGTCTTACTAAGTTTTCGAATAACGAAACTTAGGCAACCAGATGATATGACACGTTGGTAATGTTATCTGATGTCACTCTACCGCGTGGCTTTAGTTAAACTAAAGCGGGCGCTAGTTTAGGCATTTGGAAATTTCCAAAAGCTGCTACTAGCTGTTTTTTAACATTTGCAGTTAAAATAGTTGCCTATACGCTGACAAGCGACCTGCCGATCTAACTGATAAAGTCCTACGTCGAGCATAATTTCAGCCCCATCAAAGATTATTATAACAAAATCCGTAAACATTAGCAATATTAAGACAGGGAAGCCGTACATTTGCAAATACCTTAAGTATCGAAAAGTCCTATATCGAAGTCTCCAGAACTACAAAAATCATATGTTTTATTTTTACAACAGTTAGGGTAGGGGACTCCTACAAATTTTTCTGTAGCTTTGCAAATAGTTGCTTCCACTGGTCAATTGATAATTCTTGAGCCCGAACGCTAGAATCGATCTCTAGCCCATCAAATATCTGAAGTAAGACTTCTTTTTCATCTTTTACTTCTCTCAACAGATTAGAAATCAGTTTTTTTCTAGGTTGATCAAAGCCAGCCTTTACTAGTGTTAAAAAATTATCGATTTTGTCAACATCAATCTGTGGCGTTTCTCTCCGTTCTAGCACAAGAATTTGAGAGTCGATTTTGGGTGGTGGTTCAAACAAATGTGCCAGTACTACCTCCCCTGCCCTTATCTGATAAAAGACCTGCAAAGCCACAGCTACAAATGACAATTTGCCAGCCTCGGCGCTAGCTCGCTCGGCAACTTCTTTTTGTACTAACAATGAAGCTACATCTGGTTTTTTATCAGAATCAATCAGCTTTCTAAACAAATTCGCCGTCAAATAATAAGGGATGTTGGCAACAATTTTAAAGTTTGCTGGCAAGCTAGCAAAATCAAACTTACGAATATCGCCCTCAATTACCTGCACATTCTTATTGCTGGCATATTTAAACAGCAATTGCTGGGCCAAAGTATGATCAAATTCTAACGCTGTAACTTGTGCACCAGCATCTAATAATTGATCTGTTAAAAGACCTGTTCCGGGCCCAATCTCAAGCACATTATCGCTAGTATTGACCTCAGCGCTCTCAATCATCGCCTGCAAAGAATATTTATCCTTCAGCCAATGCTGCCCCAGAAATTTATTCGGTATTGTTGCGCCCATATATCAACAGCTTAGCAAAAAAACTTATGAAGCAGGAATTTGAGATACCTGAACGTCAACGATTGCGCGCCATCCTGGCTCATATGCAAACCACACTCCAGATGTGGCTATATGTAGATCGACATGCTCACCCAGTACTGCTATCCCTCCTAAGTACACGACTCGTCGGTCAAGATACTCTTGGGATTCGGGCTTCAGATCGCCAAGCTCATGCTTAGCCGTAATGGCGTTTGTAAAAACCGGCTCTAGTTTTTTATCTGATTCAAAAAACTCGTGGATAACTTGGACAACTCTCTTGTAATCTGACCAAAATTCATCCGTTGGAACAAGTGTTTTATAAGCAATATTTGGTCTTTTAGTCTTTGAATTCCCAGATTCTAACCATCCCCTGCTAGCTAAGCCTCTCGCCGCGCTGCTTATTGAGCTAGGAATTTTACCGAGTTCTTTCGCAATGTCACTCATTAAGTATTGACCTGGGTTTAAGGCAACCATCGCCATAACACTAGCCTCTGTTTCATTTGTTCCTCTGTCTATATAATGTCGAGCCATAATTTTTGCGCCTCTGAATCTTAAAATATGTATATATACATTAGAATATCTAAGTAGTTATGTCAAATTTGAGCGTAAACACTGTTTTGTAAAATATTAAATTTTATACGGATTGTCAAATCAAAAAAATCGATTCTGGGTCTTGCGCTCGAGTGCAGTTCAATAGTTCTTCACGTGGAGTGTAAGGGAGTCGTACGCTAGGTACGGCGACTGCGCCCCGCAGCGAAAACTATCGCAATGTGCCGAGAACGGCGACAGTGTTTCTGGCTCTGCCAGAAAGCAGGTCGCCGTGGTGCATGAGCCAGAATTACCACCAGCCTTGGGCTTGCCACGCATTATAAGCCCCTTGCCAACTACCATAACGCCCATTTGCATATCCACTAAAATGATTCAGCTGACAGACTGGATCAGATTGCCAGTTAGGACATGCCGATATAAGAACACTAGCATCACATCGCTGACCAAGACCTACGCAACGATTTGCACTAACACTAGCGGGATTCCAACCTGATTCGTGTCCGATAATAAAATCAACATATTGATATTGGGACGGGTCGATCCCGGCAGCCTTCATCCAATCCAATTTACTACCCGAAACTGTTCCGCCCGGAAGAGACAAATCTTCACTAGAACCCCCTGTTCCAACAGCGATTATTTTATCGATTGGTTTTTTTGCTACGACAGTCTTTAGCGCTTTCTTTTTCTTAGGATTACTCTTATCAATTTCATAAATCACAACTTTTTTACCATTCTCGCCTTCTCGCCTAACTTCGCTTACCCCAACATCTAAATCAGGATCTTCGACTCTTTTTTCTTTAAATGGTATTTTTTCTTCTTTGGTAATTATTTTTTTGCCAGGGTAGGTTACATATACTACAGAATTTGGTTTTAGTTTTGTTTTTGCAGGCGGAAATACTGTAACTTCATTAGTATCAAGTCCCTTTTCCTTAACTAATTCGCCTACGGTTTTTGACAAGGTTCGCACGCTATACGTTTGACCATATAACACTAGCTTGACAGGAATAGATCTTTTTATAACAACTTTTTCAGCAATTACACCCTCCTTCAATAGATCGTCAGGGACCTTAAGCCTAACATCGTCTTCAGGGTATAATTTTAAGCCAACTTCTTCGGCGACTGCACGAGCTGATTGCTGGGCGCTAAGAACTGTGGTTATTTTTTTGCCATCTATAACAGTTACTGGCCTTGCTCTGTATACATTAACGGTAAAGTCATCTTCTAATATTGGCGTACTTGCCTTTGGCTCAACTTGATCGCCCTCATTTAAAGTTACATCCATCCGTTTTAGCAAATCACCTACTGTACGTGCTCTAGTCGGGACAACCTGTTGTTGATCGTCAACATAAACATTTACCACTCGTTGATCGGCTGGACTAACCTCCGAAGCATTAAAATTGATGTAAGCAAAAATTGTAATAAAAAAGAGTAAGAAAAAGGTCGCAATAGGTACAACGAACGGATGTTTGTGTAGTTGCCTGACCTTTATCCTGTTTGGCTTTTGATTATTAGAGTTCTTTGACTTTTTTTTAAACATATATTATCGTAATTTTTGACTTTTTCCGAATAGTTACCTCTGTCGTCAGTCGAAAATTGCTATGGCTAATTGTAGCACTTATCTGGTTCAGCATAAATAAAAAGTCGAGCAAACTTAGTTAGCTGTCGATCTTTTCTAAAGGCGCGAGACTGATATCTAATTGCTTTGTACCTCGTCCATTAAAGCTAATCGTCGCAATATCTCCATCCATGTGAACTACTATCCCTTTTCCAAAAACAGAATGATTAATTCCGTCGCCAATATCTAGATCAGGCACATAGCGAGGCTCGCTCGAGACGCTCATAGCCTCTTTTGGCCTAGGAGCATATTCACTCTCATAAGTACTATTGAACATAGGAGATTGATGAGTATTCATCAACTTCGGATTAGCATCAGACAAAAATCGACTAGGAGGGTTGTGTTGCACTCCACCATATAGCATTCGACTGGATGCAAATAACAGATATAGCTCTTGTTTTGCACGAGTCATACCGACATAGCACAATCGTCGCTCTTCTTCCATTTCGGTCGCATCATAAAGCGCTCTGCTATGTGGAAAAATTGTTTCCTCCATACCAGCCATAAACACTACGGGAAATTCCAGCCCTTTAGCCCCATGCAAAGTCATTAAAGTAACACAGTCTTTTTGGCTGTCATTATTGTCAGCACTAGTCAGTAACGACACTTCTTCCAAAAAGCCATCCAAGCCTAAAGTCTCGTATTCTGAGGCTACCGACATTAATTCTTTGACATTTTCTTGTCTTGACTGTGCCTGAATAGTCCCATCATCAAGATAATTTATATAATCCAGCCGTCGCACAAGTGCATCAACTAGTCCAGATACACTACTGTCTGACATTACCGTGCGAAGTGACTGCAGTATGTCGGCAAGATCCGCCAATCCCTTTCTAGCTTTGGCTGTTATGGCGCTACAATTGACAACGTTCGATAAAGCATCATCCAGAGAGACTCTATTGTCTAATCTCCATGAATTAAAATTAATGAGTGATTTTGCCCCAACACCTCTAGCTGGAATATTTACAACTCTTTCAAAACTAATTATATCTTCTGGTTGATAAATTAATCTCAGGTAAGCAATAATATCTTTAATCTCTTTGCGGTCATAAAATCTAACACCGCCAACGATTCTATAAGGTATACCATAATGTACAAAAACCTCTTCAAGCGAACGGCTTTGTGCGTTTGTTCTGTAAAGCACTGCAAAATCTTTGTATTGTCTTGTCCTTCCGTCAACTTGATTTCGAATCACTCTAACAATCGCCTCACCCTCACTTCGTTCAGAATGAACCGGTATTATCTGCACAGGCAAACCATCGCCCAAATCTGTCCAAAGTTTTTTAGTAGATCTATGAGCATTTTTTGCAATTACGCCATGTGCAGCATCTAATATATGTTTTGTGCTTCGATAATTTTGTTCTAATTTTATAACCTGACAGTTTTTGTAGTCTTTTTCAAAATTTAGAATATTCTTAAAATCAGCGCCTCTCCATGAATAAATCGATTGCCAATCATCGCCTACTACAGCAATATTATTTCGTTCATTTATCAGTAGTTTTATTAACTTATATTGCGCAACGTTAGTATCCTGATACTCGTCAATCATCACGTATTTAAATTGATTTTGCCACTTCTGTCTAACTTCATCATTTTCTGATAATAGCTTTACGGTTTTTGCAATCAAATCGTCAAAATCAAGCGCCATAGCGTCAATCAAATATTTCTGATAAATAGGATAGACGCGAGCCGCTTCTTTTTGGGTTGGACTGTTAGCTGATGAGATCATTTCATCAGGCGTAACCAAATCATTTTTTGCGCTCGAAATCACACCTGATAGCTTGCGGGCCGGAAAACTTTTTTCATCGATCGATAATTCTTTTGAAATCTTTTTGACGCAAGCGACTCTATCTAATTCATCAAAAATCACAAAATTTTTGGGAACGCCAATATGATCTCCGTCCTGACGTAGTAATCGAACACAGATACTGTGAAACGTTCCCATGTAAGGCATAAAAGTCCTGTCATCTGATCGATGCCCAAGCAATACCGCGACTCGTTGCCGCATCTCTTCTGCCGCTTTATTGGTAAAGGTTACAGCTAAAATGTTGTAGGGAGTAGCGAGGTTCTTATCAATGATATAGGCGATTCGATTTGTAAGTGTTTTTGTTTTGCCACTACCGGCACCCGCCAAAATCAATAAAGGACCTTCAGTAGATTTTACTGCTCTTTGCTGTTCTGTATTTAAGTCTTTAAGAAATTCCTCAACCACGACTAACTATTGTAACCTACCATAAGCAATGATGATGTTGTTATTTAATTTGGAATAAAGTCAGTTAACGGCTCAATCCCAATATCTATAGTTCCTGCATCAATAGCAATATTGACAGCAATCAGTCCACAAACCAAGAGCATCACCAAAATTATCATAAGTAGCCTGGTATGCCTTTTATGGCTAAGTTGAGCAATCGGAACATTATAAGTCTTTGCTTCAATTAGTTCTTCTATTCGCTGGGCTCTGTCATCGAGCTCTTTATCCTCTTGTTTCTTTTTTTTCGTATCTGCGGCCTGTTCAGCTAGCTCATTTACAATTCCATCATTGTCATACTTATCAGATTGCTCGTCATCCGATTTTTTGGGGTCGCTTTTTTCTGTATCACTGATTTTATCATCATCTTGATCTGCTTTATTAGTGACGTCTTTCTCCTCCATAGACTCGTCAATAGAACTATCTTTTTCTTCTGTATTGTGGCTGTCTTCAGCGCTTATTTTATCAATATATGATTTATCTCTCGTTTTGTCATCACCCGTTAAATCATCAGCAGGCTTTGATACTAAATCGCTTTCATTTACTGCTGGAGTAGGTTTTATTACTTTTCGATTTTCGCTCGGTGGTTTTAGATTAGATATTAAATTTTCTGGCAAATCCAGTTTAGGCGAACCAATAATTTCTTTATTTTCTTGATCTGGATTATCGTGAATGTCTTTTATCATGCCTGTAGGCTTGATGATTTCAGGCTTTTTTTCTGGCTTTAGTTTAATTTCATTTTTCTCTTTTGTAGTGATATCGATTGATTTCACAGAGCTAACGTTTATGCTTGGATCTTTTGATTTTGCAGTCATTAATTACTCTTTTCAATCTCGTTATTTGAACGATAGGCAGAATTTACAATCTCAGAAAATTTGTGATAGTTAAGACTAGCGCCTCCGACCAATACACCGTCACAACCTTCGATTTCTAAATAACCTCTAGCAGAGTGCTCATCAACACTACCGCCATACAATAGCCTCACTTTGCTGGCTGTTTTTCTGCCATACAGATCACCAACCTGCTTACGGATGCAATCAAATGCCTTTTTTACCTCTAAAGGTTTTGCTAATTGGCCCTCAAAAGTACTAATTGCCCAGGTCGGTTCATAGGCAATCACCATGTTTGCTACTTCGTTTGAAGTGAGGTCTGCCAGCGCTGTTGATAGCTGATCGTGAAGAACTTGGTTTGTCTCTCCTGCTCGTCTTTCAGTTTTAGTTTCTCCTACGCAGAGTATCGGGGTGATATTATTCCTTACACAAGCTGCAACTTTATCTCTAATTAAATCTAGACTTTCGCCAAAATGAATTCGACGTTCGCTATGGCCAATAATTGTGTAATGAACAAGCTCTTGTAATTGAGTAAAGGAAACTTCGCCAGTATAAGCTCCTTCATCTGTTGGATGAGCATTTTGAGCGGCTAACCTAAACTTTCGTCTATCAATTTGAAGGCTCAGTGGCTGCAAAACCAACATCGAAGGCGCCAAAACTACCTCAATGTCCCGATAAATTTTTATTCGCTCATGTAAACGATGTAATAACAGGCTAGACTGACTAGCGTTCAGATTCATTTTCCAGTTACCGACGATAAGTGTGCGTTTCATATGTGCTTATGTTTACCTTTGTTACAGTTTAACATATAGAAGCTTCTGCTTATATGATATGTGATCCAGCGAGCGTTTAACGGCATCCGGCTTGTCCTGAATAGTTTTGTAACAACAACTATAAGTTGAGGACTGTTTTAAGCCCGTTACCGACGAATGAGTTGCGCAGACTGTTGTTGTTTTTGACTAAAAGTTATACTAAGACAAACCGAAAACCAAAAGTTATGTAATCTATTTGTCTTGCAATGCTTCAATGCCTGGTAATTTTTTCCCGGCAATTAATTCTAAAGTTGCACCGCCGCCAGTCGATACATGATTAAAACACTTCATCAAATTACGATGTTCTATATAAGTCGAAGTATCTCCACCGCCAATTAGACTGTAGGGTCGTCGTCCATATTGACCGCTTAGTGCATCTAGAATGAGCTCGGTACCGTGAGCAAATGGGCCAATCGGTCCATTGACCGATGGAGTTTCTGTTACGCCCATCAGGCCATTCCAAATTACAGTCTTAGCATACTGTAAATTACCGGCTATAAACGCCCCAGAAAATGGGCCAATATCCAATATTAATTCTTCGCTATTTATAGTTCTCGAACTCTTAAGAGCTTGTCTCGGATAACTTTCAATATCCGCGATTACGTGGGCGTCAAGATCAACGATTCGTGTTTTTGCTAGCTTGTCAGTACTAGTTGCGACAACCACATCCTGGGGCAAGTAAAAAACGAAGTCTCTAATTTTAGCTTCTTGTTCTGCCATATGTAGAATTTGTTTTGCGACGTCAATTTCATCATCATCTACCAAGCTTTTCCCAACTTCTACGCCTTTGGCATCTAAGAAAGTATTTGCCATAGCGCCCCCAATAGCGACAAAATCTGCCGTTTTAATGAACGTTTTTAATATATCGATTTTATCTTTAATTTTTGCACCACCAACAATAGTGGTTAACGGTCTTTCGGGCTTAGATAAAACTTGTTCGATAATAGTCACTTCTTTTTCAAGAAGTAATCCAGCAACGGAAGGCATAATCTTCGTTATTGCATCAACTGAAGCATGTTTGCGATGAACAACTCCAAATGCATCTTGTACAAAAACTTCACATTTCGATGCAAGCGCTTTCGCAAACGACGATTCATTTTCCTCCTCTTCTTTATAGAACCGAAGATTTTCTAACAATACAATCTGGCCTGGTCTTAGGTTTTCAATAATTTCATCCCTATCGTCACCAACACAATCATCTATAAAAATAACTTCACGTTTTAGTTTTTTTGATAAAAATTCTGCGACCGGTTTTAGCGATAGGTTCTTTTTATCATCCGCTGTCGGTCTACCAAGATGGGAACAGATAACAATTTTAGTTTTTTTGCCTAACAAATATTCAATAGTCGGTATAGATTGCTCTATGCGATACGGTTCTCTAATTTTTTGAGCATCCATCGGCACATTGTAATCAACACGAAGCAAGACGGTCTTATTTGATAGCTCAATATCTTTTATTGTTTTTTTATGAAAACTCATATTACTCTGACCTTAATCGTGTCAGTAGTACCTACGACTCCAGGATGTTTACCGGATGCTGTAATAATTACATCCCCTTTTTGCAACACTTTTTCTTTTACAAGCCAGTTAGTTAGCTTTGTCGCTGCAAATTTATCAACTGGTCGCAGATAGCTTTTTACTCCATAGACAATTGCCAACTGATTAGTGACGACATTATCTGAAGCTACAGCAATAATTGTAGAATCTGGCCTCTGAGATGCGATATTGACCGCCGTTGCACCAGATTTGGTTTCTGCAACTACGGCAGTAGCGTCAATTGACTTTGCTAGGTCAATTACTGCTTTAGAAATTGCATATTGTCGACCTTTGTCTTTAGGAATCGATGTAAATGTCGCCTTGATATCAGAGTTATTTTCTGTATAACGAATAACCCTTTTCATCACTTTAACTGCCTCGATTGGATATTCACCAACTGCAGTTTCTTCGCTCAGCATTACACTATCAGCCCCAACAATTACTGCAGTAGCCACGTCTGAAACCTCTGCTCTAGTTGGTTCAGATGATTTAGTCATGCTAGCCAACATTTGTGTTGCTACAATTGTAGGTTTTTTATAATGAAGCCCTAGGCCAATAATATGACGTTGCATCACCGGCACAGACTCTGGACTGGTTTCTATAGCTAAATCACCTCGCGCTACCATAACCACATCTGTTTCTTGGAAAATCTCATCAATATCTTCAACCCCAGCTTTTGTTTCTATCTTGGCAATTACTCGAGCTTTACTCCCTAGCGACTTTAGCTTGCGTTTTAACTTCTCTACATCGCTAGCTTTTTGAACAAAGCTAAGAGCCACATAATCAATGTCTTGGGTAGATCCAAATGCAATATCTTTACTATCCTTTAGCGTGATAATGTCTCCACCAAAATCTGTATCAGGTAAGTTAATGCCTTTTCGCTTTATTAAAATTCCATTATTTTTTGCTTCGGCTTGGATTAGTCCATTCTCATGTACGGCGGTAATAACTGTCTTTACCTTGCCATCAAACAAATACATTTCTTGCCCGCGTTTTACTTTTTTACTCAAATCATACTGCAGAGGAATTACGCCTGAACGTTCAAAGTCAGAATTATACTTAAATTGAAGTTCTTGATGCTTTTCGACATTAATAACACCATCAAAATCACCTAACCGAATTTTTGGTCCCTGCAAATCCTGAATAATTGCCACAGGCTTATCGCACTCGACTGATGCCCGTCGGATTAAACCAATAACGCGCTTCCATTCCTCGTTGTTGCCTCCATGACTAAAATTAAGACGTAGACCATTTGCACCAGCTTTAATTATCCCTACAATCTTTTCATAATCACTGGTAGCAGGGCCAACTGTGGCAATAATTTTGGTTCTTCGATAGTTCGAAGCATGATGGTTTACGATTGATTTCATTTACGCTTTATAGTCTACATTCTTAATCTAATAATCTCTAGTGGTTATCAACAATTTTTTCACTTATTTTCAATATTTTGGATTTACTTCAGTTTTTTCTCTAACTTATTAATATCTAATGTCGTTTTTACCACTGTATCGGGCGCCAACGATATACTATCAATCCCCGCCTCTACTAAGAATCGGGCAAATTGAGGATAATCCGATGGTGCCTGTCCGCATATACCAATTTTTGTCTTTGTGCGCTTTGCGATTTTTATTGCCTGAGTTATAAGTGCTTTTACGACATCGTTATTTTCGTCATAAACATGCGCAACTGTGCTGTTATCACGATCTACGCCAAGCGTTAATTGAGTAAGATCATTACTGCCAATCGAAAAGCCATCAAATATCTCGGCAAACTGTTCAGCCAAAATGACGTTGGATGGAATCTCTACCATCATGTACACCTCAAAACCATTGTCGCCCTGTTTTAAGCCAGCGCTTTCCATGACTCCAATTACATTTTTTGCCTCAGTAATATCCCGACAAAAAGGCACCATTGCCTTAACATTCGTTAAGCCGAGTTCGTTTCTAGCTTTCAAAAAGGCCAAGCACTCTAACTTAAATGCTTCTCTGTAAGAATCGCTATAATATCGGCTAGCACCACGCCAACCTATCATTGGGTTGTTCTCTTGGGGTTCAAATTGCTTTCCACCTATTAAATTTGCGTATTCATTCGTCTTAAAATCACTAAACCGAATAATGACATCATTGGGATAAAACGCAGCCCCAATCACAGCTATACCTTCCGCTAGTTTATCAATAAAGTACTTTGATTTATCTTTGTAACCCCTAGTCAGATTCTCTATTTCACTGCGGGCATGCTGATCCTCGAGTTGATCAAATTTTAGTAATGCCATTGGATGAATCTTGATATGAGAATCTATAATAAATTCCTCTCTGGCCAAGCCTACACCGTCATTAGGTATTAATGAATAGGCAAAAGCATGGTCAGGCGAACCGATGTTCATCATTATTTTTGTTTTTGGACGGGCTAGGTTTTTTATATTTGTTTTATTGATTATATATTTTAGCTCTCCCTCATAAACATAGCCTTCGTCACCCTCAGCACAACTTACAGTAACACTAGATTTATCGGTAATCCTTCTAGTCGCGTCAGCTGTACCCACAACGCAAGGAATACCTAGTTCTCTGGAAACAATCGCAGCATGACAAGTGCGGCCACCTTTATCGGTAACGATTGCGCTAGCTTTTTTCATTATAGCTACCCAGTCTGGATCAGTCATTTCGGTCACCAACACATCACCTTCCTTAAATGACGCGATATCTTTAAGGCTCATTATCTTGCTAGCCTTACCGACGCCAATCTTGCTACCAACACTCGAGCCTTTTGTTAGAATTTTTCCTTTTTCGCTCAACTGATATTCTTCAATTACGTCTATGTTCTTCTGGGATTGAACCGTTTCCCCGCGGGCTTGAACAACATATAATTTGTTATCGTCTTCATCTAACGCCCACTCAATATCCATATGATGACCATAGTGTTCTTCTATTGCTATACCCCAATTCGCCAACGTAAGAGCTTCTTTGTCGGTTATTGAATATCGTTCTTGATCGGCCTTCGATACTGGAATATTTTTTGTTTTACTGCCAAAAGCTGGAATCATTTTTTCTTTTTTGGTGCCAACTTTTTTCTTGATAATTTTCATTGTGGGTTTAAAAATCGTAAACTCATCAGGGCTAACTCGACCTTGTACTATATTTTCGCCGATACCATATATAGAGCTGATAACAATTGCATTTTCAAATCCCGACTCAGTATCAACAGTAAACATGATGCCGGCTGCTCTAGATCGCACAGCAACCATCTGCTGAATACCTACAGACAAGGCAACTTTCATATGATCAAATTTATTCTCTACCCGATATACGATTGCCCGATCATTAAATAAAGAGGCTATACACTTCTTCGTGGCCTTTAATACGTTGCGTTCGCCTTTAATATTCAAGTAGGTCTCCTGTTGACCAGCAAAAGACGCGTTAGGCAAATCTTCAGCCGTAGCCGATGACCTAATCGCAACAACTAGATTTTTTCGTCCGCATTTTTGACTTAATTCTTTATAGCCACGTCTAATCTCATCTTCAAAATCTTTCGGCAATTTTGATTTAATTATCAGATTTCTAATCTTTGCGCCTCGAGCTTTTAGATCGTTAATATTCTTAACATCAAGACCGTTTAAAATATCTTGTATCTGGTGTCTAATCCCGACAGAATCCAAATAATAATAGTAACTCTCGGCAGTCGTAGCCAATCCATTAGGCAGATTCACTCCTTTTGGCGCTAGATGACTTTGCATTTCTCCGAGCGATGCATTTTTTCCGCCAACTTGCGGTATATCATCGATTGATATTTGATCAAAAAATTTTACGTATTTATACATAGGAGCTCTACCTTGCTTATGTTTTTAGCTATACAATTAATGATACCATCACAAATACCGACTTACTACTATGGCAACACTTATTATCAACAACATGACATATTGACATAACCAAAAGCATAATTAATAATCAATAATCAATTAAGAAAGGTTACTTATGGCAAAAACAAAAAAACAAAAAAAATTCTTAACCCCTATTCGAATTTCGGTAGGTTTAAATATACTACTGTCGATTATTGTAATCGCGGGAATAGCCGGATATATGTATGTAAAAAACGCGTATAATAACGGTGATCTATTCGTAGCTGAATGGGGCACAAAAGCTATGCAAAAATATTGTTCTAACGCAGAGCTACTACAAAAAAACAAATCAGAATTTGTAGGCTATCCTACTGACGAAGACAAGGAAAGAGCGTTCCTGGCGCTAAATACAATTTGTGACACAAACGGAACCTGGGGACCATATTACGAAAAGGCCCTTAAAGATTACTACAAAGACAACGGTGTAGAATTTTAGCAACCTGCCCTATTAATATAGCTTTACCCTATTCAGCAAGATCTCAGTGGACAACTTTTAAGTCAAAAAGAAATAAAGTCCTAAATGGTCTAATCGCTTCTTCTTGTTTGACTAGATGGTATTTTTCCTGGCTTATCTCGCCAATTGGATTATTGCCTACCGACACTTCATCAACCGCCGACGTAATCCAGTGTGGTCTAATAGATTCACCAAAGACCGCGTAAGCTGTTTGTATACCTACAACTCCAGAAGAACCATAATATTCGTCGTATTGTTCTTTTTCTCCACCCAATAACGCTATGGCGCCAGCGCGAGCACCAAGATATCCAGGATAATCAGGATTTAGGCCCATACTTTCAACTCTGTCAGACACAGTGGCACTATCACTGAACTGACCCCAAGTCAGACACATAATAGTATCGGTTTCTTGTGACCGTGTATCCGGTGGTGTAAAAAGCGCTACTACATGATTATGGTGAATTTCTCGAGCTGCAAATATTTTTTGCTCATGAGCAATCTTTACAGCTAAATGCGAAGCATTGCCACACAACGATTGTTCTACTAATGATCTAGGTGTCGCCTGTTGTACGCCTAGTTCACTAACAAACGGAGAATTCGCCAATCTTTTATAAGCCTCGATCATAATCTCATTCAAAATATCTGTATCATCATTACCAATTACTTCAAATTTCGACATATTAATATTATACTATAAATAGTACATTATATCAATATCTATTATACAAATAGCAGCAGAGGTATGATTGAATTGCAACTATATCTGGGGAGAGATTGTTCATATCAAACATAGGTTATCCGGGTCTAGTCTGTCTATGACATTCCAATAGGGAGTAGAACTTAGTGCCTATTGAATAGACTCCTGAGCCCTTCTAATTTTTTAATCTTCACTCTTTCAAGGTCCTCGCTTTTTTCTTCTCGCATGTATTTCCTGTGAGCGCCAAAATAATCAGCACCAGATACTGCATTTATCCCATATGTTACCCCTGCAATTGGAATTATAGCCCCTGGTTTAGCTCCTGCTACTAAACCTATTCCTAAAGCAGCTTGGGACAAACTCGCTGCTTTATGAAAATTACCACCTAGTACAAGCTTATTCCGAAGCCAAAAACATAAATTACTGCCAGTTGCTACAACAGCTCCACGGACTGCCAAAGGAGCGTACCATGCCATAACTTCTGGTTGAACCCCTATAGCCGCACCAAAAGCAGACCATATAGTAGCTCTGTCTACGCCAGCATCTGCGATTCTTCTTATGGAGTGTCTACGCCTAATCTCCTTGCAATATCACCGTCAACTATATCGGCTGCAACGACTGCGCCAACCATCATCGTCGTACGACCTACTGATTGTTGCTGAATGGAGTCCATTAATTCGGGTATTAGAGCCAACCTAGCTAAGGTTGCTCCTAGCATTGCTCCATTCCTTAATCTACTGCTACTCTCTTGTTCGCCAGGAAACGTACTTGATTCAGGAGTTGTCATATATAAAGTAATGCATTTACGCAGTAAATTCGCAAGCATAAGCAGATTGGTGATCCCAAGGAGAATCGAACTCCTATTTCCAGGATGAAAACCTGGTGTCCTAACCGTTAGACGATGGGACCGTATTTGTATACGATTGTATCAGCTGATTTATTAAAGGTCGTGTCATTTGTTTGGTTAGGACAGCCTGGTATCCTCCCCAAAGATAATTTTCTGTTGAAAACTTCTTTCGGCATATCTCGGCGCCGACGCGCCTGCGATCTTGCGAACAGCAATTGTGCTGTTCTCACGTTAGACGATGATAGCGCAAATATTAACTAGGACTTAGTTATTATAACAGAGAAAGACCTCTCTTGCGAGAGGTCTTGATTTTTGATTTTGACGAGAGCGGTCAGTCACGATTACTCTTTTTCTGTGTTTACCTTAGCACGTTTTTGCTTCGCTGTCCAGCGAACACGCTAGTGTTTATCCACAGGATACTAGCTATTAGCCGAGGGCTTTTAGCTGTTTTTTCGAAGCCACACGAATCTGTAGGCAAACATTCCGGCAAAGGTTGCTGCCAAAAATAGTCCAGCGATATCACCAGCACCAGTATCAGGCAATGCCTCAGGTGTTGGAGTTGATTTGACGGGTGTAACGACTGGAGGTTTTTCGCCTTCAAATGTCACACTCTTTTTACAATCATCACTTGTTACCCACTGGGTTGTACCATCTGCTAATTTAACATGAACTTTTGTTACGATGTGATATGTTCCGTCTTTTGCGTATTGGTGATCTGCGGTCTGTAAATCAGACTTGGTACCATCGCCAAAGTCGATCTCGTAACCAATTATTTCTGCGTTAGCAACTGTACCGGTTACAGATACTCGTACTTTTCGATCTTCGAATACGTCCAGTGTTGCGTTCTTGCAAACACCGCTTGATACAGGAGGTGCCGGTTTATCTTTAACTACTACTTTGATTGCTACTGTTTCATGATGAGCATTACAACCACGAAGCGGACCGCCACGCACAGCATCTAGATTTACGCCACTTGTAACAATACTGTCTGGCAAGCTAACTGTTGCGTAACAACTATCAGGAGGATAGGCAAAGCCAGTCTCGCATTCAGTCCTACCCTCTGCTGCACCCTTGTTGTATCGAAACTTTGCTGAACCAGCAACATAACTTATGTCAGTATCTTTTGGAGTAGTATTAACAGTTGTCGTATCGCTAATCGTTGGTGCATTATCAGCACTCGAGATACCAGTAATCACATGACTCTTGCCATAACTATTAGGCACAACAAATCTAACTCTAACGTTATTGGCCATTGGGCCTGCAGTTGGGTTTTGGCGGTTGTGGTGCCAAAGCATAACCTGCACTACATCGTTTGGATCAGCGCTAGTTGTATCTTTATATTCAGTCTCGCCTTTTGTTACATTCTTTGACTTTGTCCAACCTTCCCATGTAACTGCATTACCTTCAGCACGAGCGAAAGGTGTAGCCAATACTGAGAACAGTAACAGACCAGCTAGTAAGAATATAAGGCTTGTTGCTTTAATTTTTTTCATCGATTTGATTCTGTTAAATATTTTCATATCGTATCTCCTCTAGTTCGCAACGAACTACCAGTTACTCCTAGTTGTTACTATAGACGAGCCGTCGTTGTTTGAAGTGCTCTGATTCTCGATGATTACTCCGCCTGGAGGACCGTCCTGATTTCCGTGAGTTGTAGGTGTGCTTGGAACTGTTGTAGTAGTACTTGGAGCTGTTGTTGTTGTTGTAGTAGTACTTGGAGCTGTTGTTGTAGTAGTACTTGGAGCTGTTGTTGTTGTAGTAGTACTTGGAGCTGTTGTTGTTGTTGTAGTAGTACTTGGAGCTGTTGTTGTTGTTGTAGTAGTACTACTT
>CAZPAW010000001.1:103982-335277 GCA_964584895.1 uncultured Candidatus Saccharibacteria bacterium | reverse complement strand
CAGCCGGGCCAATCTCTGGTGTAAGCGGATCTGTTTCGCTACTTGATTGCGCTGTGGCTACCCCAAAACCTCCACTTAAAGAAACGACTGACAAAACTCCAGCTACGGCGACGCCACCTATTCTTTTGGCTCTTTGTGCTCGCTCTTTTAACCCAAAACTAAATCGTTCTCTTTTTGATACTTTTTCGGATTCTGCGATTGCAACTGCAGGGGCTATCTCGACTAATTGAGCTTCTTCTCCCTGATCAAAATAATGATCAATTGCAGACGGAATCCTAGACAGCCCAGTAGTTATTCTATCAAAAAGACTAGGTTGCTGTTCTGGAATAACACCTCTAGCTCTCTTCTCAGCTAATCTTTCGGCGGTAATAACCCTAGGTTGAGCCAGCCTTATACCTACAGCTTCGTCTCTGTGAACTATAGTTACTGGGTTTATTCGTTCTTGTTCAATACTCATTGGTTGCTTTTCCCTTATTAGTTATCTTTTCCACCTTAGATAAGCGTACTTATCAGGATTTATGTCAACAATTTATCACTTATCTGGATGTTTGTCAAGATTGTTTATACTCTAATCAAACATCCGTCAAAATGCTTCTGTTTTACATGAACCTCTTTAGCCAAACAAATTTATAAGCTAGACTTCCAGCGAAGGTTGATGCAAGGAATAATCCTGCGATGTCACCAGGGCCAGTATCTGGTAGTGGTCCACCCTTACCAACAGGAGTTGTAGAGGCAGGAGTTACCGACGATTTCTTTGTCTTTAGCACGCAGTTACCGTCTTGATCTCGTTCGTAACCAGCAGGTACGTCTTTTTGCATACCATCAATGTTTGGACATACGTCTGTATCGGTTGTAATCACTACACAATTACCATCTTCATCTTTTACATATCCGTCAGGTATCTGATCTTGCATACCGTCAATATTAGGACATACGTCTACAGATGGTGGAGGAGTCATTACACAGTTGCCGTTAGCGTCTTTGACATATCCTGCAGGTACCTCTGCTTGCATACCGTCAATATTAGGACATACGTCTACAGATGGTGGAGGAGGTGGGGGAGTATTACACTTTTTACCGCCAAGCATAAAATCGGCAAGTTTATCATGAGGGTATACATAGTTAGCATCACCGTTGATTGACTTTGGATTAGCCTGACCAAGTAAATCGGCTTGCCAGTAGCTACACTCAGGTACAGCGACCACTAATTTGTGATTACCTACTGACATTTTCTTAGTATCTGAGCCATATAAAGTCTGTTGACTTAGTGGCTGACCACTAGCAGTATTAGATTTCCAGACAGCTAGAGTTGCGTACTTATTACAGTTAGCATTACTTCCGGTTACAGTCAGATTTGCGATAACGTATCGTTCTTTCTCTGTTAATTTAATCCCAGAATTAATCGACACATTACATTCTGCTACACCGACAGCACTGGCATCCCTACCATTATCGGTTGCAGTATAAATAGTTGTAGCTGTTGCAAGTAAAGACGTCATTGCAAAAATTGCAATCACAAAAACTCTGAACAGCTTTAGCTTATATAGTTCTTTAATAATTGTTTTCACCTAATTCCTCCCATCCTCGTCGTGGTTCTCACATCCACACTAGAGGTGTTATTAGTTAACATCAATAATACTACACCTTTTATTTGATTTTGTCAAGAGTTTTTTATAACTTTGTTATCCGATAATCAAGCTTATGCTTTTTTAGGAATTTGTTGCTTGATATGCTCTGGAACTTTTATTTTTTCTTTGTCAAAACTAAAGCCAAATGTACTGCCCTTACCTTCTTCAGACTTAAAGATTATTGCTCCTCCTTGAGCGATAATTACTTTCTTGGCCATAAATAAGCCTAATCCAGTACCGTCAGGACGAGCTTTTTTAGCATTATTTGCACGATAGAACTTGCTAAATAGATTATGTCTTTCGTTCTTTGGCACCCCTATACCGTTATCTGTAACAGTAAATTCAATCGTCTTGCCAGTATCCGCAATGTTAACATCAATTTTTCCACCCATCGGAGTATAGTAGATCGCATTATCGGCAAAATTCATAACCACCTGCCTTATCTTTGTATCGTCTAACATAAACAGAGGAAAATTATCAGGTTTTTTATAATTTAAAGTTAAATTTCGTGATTTTGCCGTCTCTGTTAATTGACTTAACTCACCCTCGATCAGATCTGCTAGATTAGTTGGTTTAGGCTCAATAATAAACTTACCTGTTTTTAATCTCGAGACATTTAGCAAATCTGCTATCAAATAAACCATCCGCTGAGAGCTAAGAAACGCTTGATCAAGCAATTTATGCTGTTGTTTGGTGATTTTACCGACATCACCTTCGATAACCATACTTATGTACCCCTTAACAGAGGTCAAAGGGGTTCGAAGTTGGTGTGATGCCATACTAATAAAGTCGTCTTTTGTCTGATCTAGCGCGATTAACTTCTCGTTAGCCTTTCTCAGTTCTTTGGTTGCATCATCAACTTTTTTCTGCAAAGTAATGTTAAATTGCTGAATCTCCTCAAATCTCAAAGCATTCTGGATTGCTATAGCTAACTCATCAGAGATTATTTTGATTACACGCAGATCCTGACGATTAAATAAACCGCCATTTTTCTTAGAACCCAGTACAATCGACCCGATTATTTCATTTTTTGAACTCGTAGATGCGATTTTTGATACAAGCTCAATATCCTGCTTTATAGCTAATTTTTTTACTTCACCCTCAAGACTATCATTACCAGAAAAAGTAGTGATATCGGAACTAAGTTTGTTTGCGATTTTATAGATTGGGTCGAGTGATATAGAATTCGAAGTCACAGAATCTGCTGTTACGACAGACCGTTTCTTGGTATTTTCACTTTCATAGACATTGAAAATAACAAATCTGGGCTTTAGGTACTTCTCAATAATTTCCGAGGAATCATGAATTATCTTATCTAAATCAATAGAAGAGACCAAAAAAGTATTAAGTTCATTTAATAGGTCTGCTGGATCGTACGCATCTCGATAAAAATATCTGCTACTAATTTTGTCGAAAAATTTTTGTAAAGGAGCATATATACCCGAAAAGATAGCCATAATTAGTGAAATTACCGTCCACTGAGCAAAAGTAAAATTACTAAATAATGTGGTACGGCCAAGCACACCAAATAGCACTACAGATAAGACAAAGGCCAAAGACACAACCGTAAACACATAGCTAGTTGAGCGCAGTATTGCACCTCTTATATCTAATAGTTTGTATTTTGTAATTGCAACGGTTGAAAAACTTAAAAATACTAGAGAAAATATCGGACCCATCCAAACATATTTAGTGATACCAAGTGCCGGTAATACGATATTCGTAAATACAGCTAATGTCCCTGTAAAACCTGTTGCATAAACGATACTTTTTGCTTGTAAATATTTAGCCCTATCCTTCTGAATAGAATGTTGTCGTAAAGTGAATATACTGATATCGAAATAAATTGCAAAAAATAATCCATAAAAAATATAAAATAACTTGTTGGGAATAATAGAATTTATACCTTGAGTAGAAAATTCTATATCAATCAGATTGTTGTTGATTGCTAAAAAAAGCGCATAAATCACGATGAACACAAGCCCTAAAAAATATATGGGCTGAATTTTATTTTTTATAAACTGTTGGCAGAAAAATAAAATAAACAGTGTTGAAAACATCGGTGCAATTAGCCAAAACCAATAGCCTAAATATACTGTCGAGGTTTTCTCTCCGAAAAGCATTAAAACTGTCCCAAGATTCCAAAACAAAGCAATACCAGTAAAAATACTAAAGTATAGGTATATCGCTTCGCGACGCTGTAAAGTCAATTGTAAGAAAATTACACAATAGATTAGCTCAACGATTGTCGCCAACGCGAGTAGCATAAAAATAAACGCAACCATTATCTATATAGTACCATCTCATACGTCAGATAGTGGTCTATCTTTTAACGAAATATTGTATTTATTAACGTTTTTCTACTAATGATGCGCCGATCCCTTGACGCATGGTTTGAAGTGGTCCAACTGTGATTCCAGCCTGTTCGAGTAATTCGCCCATTCTAACTGCATCCTGAACAGTGGCTTCTGCGATGATATCGTCATCAGGAGTTCCCAATTTTTCAACACTTACCACTTCAGCAGTACAACCGTACACGTGATGTGGAAGCATCGGTCCATTACTCCCATTTTTGCCATCTCCACCATAAAACCACCTTGTGCTTGTCGCAAAACCATCAGGACTATTATCTGTACCTATTACTCCAAGATGATAACCGCCCCGAGCCTCTACTTGCTCTACGCTCACAGCTTTAGGCTCGGAATCATCAACAATTACATGATCTAATAACGATTCTGGTCCAAGATGAGTTTGGTCGAGATTAATAGCTCTTGTCACGGCGGAATAAGTCACACCCGAAACAGCTAAGACATCAGCTGGAGTAGAAAGTTCAACTACGCGATTAGAACCATAAGTTTCGCGCAACCTATCAGCAATTTCTCTCATACGAGGTGGTCGAAAATCGTTAATTGCAACACGAGCATCAGAATATTTTTTGAGAATTAATTCTGCCGTAACCTGTCCCATTCCACCAACACCAACAACTCCAAGAGTATCAACAAGCTTTGGGTCAACCAAACCTTTTTCTATAGCACTATGTCCTGTCTCGATCATAAGATGTGCTGTACCGCCGTGGCCAGTCGTAGTCCTAAAGCCGGGTATTCTATACAATTCACCCCAACCGGTTACTCTTGGCAACCCGGCTGCCAAACCGCCTAGGTAAACCCCCATACGATCACGTGCAAAATAAGAAGTATCTTTTGCAATATTCGTACCGATAACAGGGAACATATCTCCGGTGTCTTCTGGTAGATCAAGAAAGAGTGGTGAAAAGATCATCACATTACCGTCCTTCCGATCTATTCCTCCGTAGTAATCCAAGACAAATGGTGCCATACCAACTAACATCGTTTGAGCCGATTGCTCATCCAAATATCTCAAAATCGGCAACGGTCCAAGAGTTTCAGCCCTGTAATCCCATACCGTATGACCACCGGGCGGATTGCGCTGTAAACGAGTTGCTGCGACAAATGCCGCTTTCTCACTCCTTCGATATGGTTCATTTTTACCAGTATAGACACCGAACATTTCATCAATGAATGCCCTTGTATCTTCTACATCCCTTGGGTCAACATCAATCCCTTTTTGTTCTAAAAGCGCAACAGTAGATTCGAACTTTATCGTAAAATACTGCTGATCGTAACCCTCGCCCTTACCCACTTCTGCATCTGGGACCCAATATTGCCTAGGATTAGCGTCAGGTAGACCGCGACGAGCCATTTCAGCAACTAACTCGTTATCATCTATATGTATACCCTCATGTAACTCGCCCCTATTAGCAAAGGATAGGTGGGGTAAAGTCTCTGCTGGTGCTGGATGAACAAGTGTCATATCTTTTTCCTTTCATAAAAAAACAAGATGCGGTTAATCGACTGAAATACAATCGAACGCATCTTGTTCTTATTTTCTAAGGTTCTGGTTTTATTATTATCAAACATAAGCGTATTTGTCAATTTCATATCTATTCCCTTAAAAACTAGCTCTGTGGTTCACTAAATGCACTAATAACGGCAGTATCCACCGATGCTTGCACAGCTTCATCCATCCTTCGTCGTCTAGCATCATACGCCCATGGTGCGGCAACAACCCCAGCGCCAGCAAGTAAACCTAGCCCAAGTCCACCGGCAATTAATCCTTTTGTCATCAATGAAGTACTAGCCTCAGGCTCATGACCATCATAGTCAAAAGGATAGAGTTGAGTTGAAGTTAAACCTTCTAATTGTTCTTCGGTAAGACCAGTATTTGGCGCAAAGAGCGCTAATTGTTCATCAGTTATTCCACCTTGATCTGCAAAGAACTGCCTCATTGTTTCTTGAGCATCAACCGCATCTTGGGTATTTTGACGATCCTCTTGATGTGCTGGACTAGTAAACGCTGCTAAGTCTTGCATATCACTGACATTGTTTGAAAAACCTTCTTGTTTAGTCATAGAGCTAACGCCAAATCCTATTGCGCCTACACCTAATAAAGCTACACCAGCTAAGGCCACCCTACCGCCTTTTGATATTTTTTGTCTTGATGGGTTAAAATCGTTAATTTCACCGTGTCTTTTTAAATGCATCTTTTTTAAGCCTCCTTATTAAAAAATCGTTCGTCGACCTCCTTTATCAAAAAAGAAAGTTAAACGAACGACTAGTCTAAAAATGTACTAATTCCATTCTATAACAATATTTATGAATTGTCAATTATTTATTTTCATCTGATATATTTCTAGACCAAAAATGAGTAATCCCGAATCATTAGCCCGCTGAGATTATTCCTGGACTAGTTATGTTGAGAGTTCAGACCTCGTTGAATTGCCCAAGCATTTTGAATTGGACCCACCAAATCTGGAGCAATATGGCTAACGTTTATCATCAAATTACTTCTTTGTTCTGGTGTTATCATGGCTGTTCGTGACAGTTCAATCAAAACTCTAGGCTCAGGGTGCTGAGTAAGCGCATCGACTGCTTCTACGGCATCTACTTTACCTAGTTTAATCATATCCACAAGAACGCTTGGTTCTGGCGCTCTATTTTGTTGACCAGATGAAAAAAATTCACCACTAGCTTCTTCCCATGCTATTTCTGCTTCTGCTAACTCATATAGCTTCGATTGAAGAACGCCGATGGCCTCTGGATCTAATGGCTTGCCACGAAGCCTTGACATCTCTACTTCTCTAATTAATCTTTCATTTGCTCGACCAGAAGGACTACTAATTAAACCCGAATGTTTCATAAATATTATTATAGCATTTATCGTATTACTATGCAAGCCATGTGTTTCTTCTTAATTCTGAAGTTTTTGTACAACCAATTATTGTGATAGTAAAGATTGTGCTACAAATAATACATGCCAAATCAAAATTTGATTGCAGTAATAGAAGACGAGCCTTTTATTCAAGAAATGTACAAGTTAAAACTTGAGCTTTCGGGTTTTAGTGTTACTACAGCATCCAATGGCGAAGAGGGGTTAAAGATTATAAAAAAACGCAAACCAGATCTGATACTACTAGATATAAAAATGCCCGTAATGAGTGGTGACGAAATGCTACAAAAACTCCGCGAAACGGATTGGGGCTCTGATATACCAGTAATAATCTTAACAAATATTAGCCGTGACGAGGCACCCCACAATCTACGACTATTAAACGTAAAAAAATACATCGTAAAAGCTCACTACACACCGTCACAAGTCATTGAAGAAATAAAAACAATCCTAAACTAGCGTTTTATACTTTGTTGTAGATAATAATTTGGCAACCAACTCGTTTATGGTTATCATCTTTTGGTGTCAAAAAATAAAAAGATACTTTTAATAGAGGACGATGATGCAATAAGGGAGATGTATCGCATCAAATTTGAATCCAGCGGAATCAGGGTAAGCCTGGCAGAAGATGGGAAAGAGGCGCTAATTAAAGCCATTCGCATCAAGCCAGACCTATTGCTACTTGATCTAAAAATACCAATCATAGATGGCGAAGTTGTATTGCAAAAACTACAACGCTTTAAATGGGCCGAAAAAATGAAAGTCATGGTACTTACTAACATCAGCTATAGCGAAGCACCAAAAAAATTAAAGGAGCTTAAATTTGATAAATATATAGTCAAGGCTGACCTCACCCCTTCACAAGTAATAAAGGAGGTTAAAAAATTACTAGAATAAGATTGTTGAAAGCTAAGATTGACAATTGCTAATCAGAGGAATATAACAAATACGATAAAGAGGACGATAAAACTTATGTCAAAAAAAATTGCAATCATCGAAGACGACGACGCTATATCCCAGATGTACAGTTTTAAGTTTCGCGCAGAAGGCTATAAAGTCGAAACTGCTGAAAACGGCAAATTAGGATTAGAGCTGGCTGAAAAAATGAAACCAGACGTCATATTGTTGGATTTAATGATGCCAGAGATGAATGGTGATGAAATGCTGGCAAAGATGCGTAAGACAAAGTGGGGTCAAAATATAAAGGTTGTGGTCCTGACTAATCTCGGAGAAGAAGAGATCCCAGAGTCAGTAAGCAAATTAGGCGTTCTCGATATAATCGTTAAAGCACAATATACGCCAACTCAAGTGATTGATATCATTAAAAAAACACTTTCGTAAAAACACAATCCCGAAAAAACATGGTACGATACATGTATTATGGTGGCTAAAGTTGCAATCATCGAAGACGACCAAGCAATCTCACAGATGTATCGCTTTAAGTTTGAAGCCGAAGGTTACGAAGTCGAAACTGCTGAAAACGGCAAATTAGGATTAGAGCTGGCTGAAAAAATGAAACCAGACGTCATATTGTTGGATTTAATGATGCCAGAGATGAATGGTGATGAAATGCTGGCAAAGATGCGTAAGACAAACTGGGGTAGTAAAATAAAAGTCATCATCCTAACCAACATGGGTGAACAAGAAATCCCCGAAGACGTCAAAAAACTGGGTGTTGCTGCAGTTATATTAAAGGCAGACATGACTCCAAAACAAGTCGCCGAAGTCGTGAAAGCACAACTAAATTAACCCTTAAGCTGATACAATATAAAATATGAAAATTACAATTTTAGGGTATGGTCTTCAAGGCAAAGCTGCTCTAGAATACTGGGGTCAAGCTGGCAATGAAATAACTATTTGCGATGCCAACCAAATAGCTGTGCCAGAGGGAATCAAATCTGTCTTTGGTAGTGATTATTTAAATAATTTACACGAATATGACTTGATTGTTCGTTCGCCTGGACTTCATCCTCAAAACATCATCGATAACAATACTGATCATCCAGAGGTCATAGAAAAGGTAACAACAGTCACTAATGAATTCTTTCGAGTTTGCCCTGCCCCGATCATCGCCGTAACCGGCACCAAGGGAAAAGGCACGACTAGTAGCCTGATTGCAAAGATTTTAGAATCGGCTGGTCATCATGTTCATTTAGGCGGAAATATCGGCACCCCACCACTCGAACTTCTAAAAAATAATATACAAAACACTGATTGGGTGGTCCTTGAATTAGCTAATTTTCAGACTATCGATCTAAAGTACTCACCCCATATCGCAGTGTGCCTCATGGTAACCGCCGAACATCTAGACTGGCATAATGATTTTTATGAATACGTAAAAGCTAAGGAGCAACTATTTGCACATCAGACACCACAAAACATCGCTGTCTACAATTCACTTAATACCTATTCCGAAGAAATCGCAGATAGCAGTCAAGCTCGTAAGTTGAGCTATGAAGTGCCAGCTATCGGTCAGGAGCCGATAGAAACCAACGGAGCCTACATACAAGATTCTCATATATATATGCAAGGTCACAAAATCTGCAAAGTGCACGATGTAAAATTGCTTGGCCGACATAATTTAGAGAATGTCTGCGCATCAATAGCTGCAACTTGGACAATTGTCGGCTATCAACCAAAAATATATAAGAAAGTTTTGCAGGCCTTTACAGGCCTAGAACATCGATTGGAAATGGTAGCAAATATTAACGGAGTTACTTATGTTAATGACTCGTTCGGAACAACCCCCGAGACTGCAATCGTCGCAATAAAATCATTCAATCAACCAAAAATTATGATATTAGGTGGATCTGATAAAGGTGCCGAATTTAGCGAATTAGCGCAAACAATAATAAATGGCAACGTAAAATATGTAATCGGAATAGGTGTCATGGGTCCAAAAATAATAAATACAATAAAGGCATACGATGCAGAGAAAAAAATCGGGACAACCCTCCTTGATGCAAGCGTAAAAATGCCAGAGATAATCGAACAGGCTAATAAACTTGCCGTCAAAGGAGATGTCGTCTTGTTATCTCCAGCATGCGCTAGTTTTGATATGTTTGAAAATTATATCGAGAGAGGCGTGCAATTTAAGCAAGTTGTTCAAGCACTCGCAAAACCTGCAAAATAACCGCTTGCTCAGGCTGTAAGACTGTCGCTTTATCAGCTGAAATTTCATCAATTTCTTTCTCTATCCAGTGATAATGAGTACAGCCTAGCACTATTACATCAGCACCTTTGTTGCATACATCTTTAATCGTTGACTCAATCTTATCCATATTAAGTTCATTCGCTTGAATCATTGCCGACCATTCCGAACAGTCAGGTTCAATTACCTCTATACCTGTTGCATATTCATTTTTCAGATGTTTGTATCTAGGACTTGATAGTGTTGCGGGGGTGGCACAAACAGCGATAATCTTGCTTTTTGTTTTGCTTGAAGCGGTTTTTACCATCGGTTCAACTGCAACAAGAGGTATATCTACTAATTTTCTTAAATCTTCAATTAACAGGGTACTGACAGTATTACAAGCAATTACTATCAAATCAGTTTCTTTAGCTAACTGTTTTATTAATGGTTTAGTTATTTTTAATAGTTCAGTTTTAGTCTTGCTACCATATGGAATATTTTTTGTATCCGTTAAGTAGGTAACTTGAGCATCAGGAATGGCTTTTTTAATGGCATTAACAAAAACTTGGCCACCAACACCAGAATCAAATACCCCTATTCTTGGATGTTTCACTTATTTGCAGCCCTTATGACATTCTCAAATAAGGCGCAGACGGTTAGGGGTCCGACTCCACCTTTCTTCGGGGTGATAATCAGATCGTCGCGCTCGTAAACATCATCATGAAGGTCACCTACTTTTTTGCCTGATTCACTAGCTACACCAGCATCTACTACTACAGCGTTTTGTTTTATCATATCTGCACTTAATATCGCTGGACTACCTGTTGCCGTAATTATGATATCGGCTTGTTTTGCTTTTTCTCCCAAATCCTCTACATTACGTTCAACTACCTCAATATTATGACCAGATTTTTTCAAAGACTTTTCCAGTGGAGCGCCGACAAGTCGACCTCGTCCAACCAATAAAATCTTTTTGTCTTTCAATTCAACATTATATCCACTAAGTAGCCACATAATTGCCATCGGAGTAGCTGGATCAAATTTTGCATTTTTACCTAATGCATCTACATCTTTTTTAGAAGAAACAAGATTGACTACTTCTTCGGTTTCGCTAACATCGCTAAGGGGAAGCTGTACAATAATGCCGTGGACAGAATCATCATTGTTGAGTTCGATTATTTTATCTGTCACTTCTGATTGTTTTAGCCTAAATACATCGACTGCTACATTTATATCCCGACCGTATTGCTCTTTTAATCTAACGTAGACATTAATCACCGGATCATCTTTTACCTGAATAATTGCAAGCTTTGGCTGTATGTGATGGGCTTGAACAAGTGCTCGCACCTGCTTCGCTTGTCGAGCTTTAATATAACCAGCTAGTTCTGATCCATTCAATAACTTCATCAGGTGTGTATTGTATAACAGCTTAAATAAAAAGAGGAGACACAAAATGCCTCCTCTTTATTGTAAATCAAGAGGTTACTAAGCGGCTGCTGGTTTTGCAGAACCACCTTTTTTGCCGCCTGGACCAACGTATTTTGCATCGCCAAAAGCAAGTATAGCGAGACCAATGATGTTCAAAAATATCAATAGTAGCGAGAATACAGGATCCTTACCAAATGATTTTGATAATTCGATTGCAACTATCACATAAAGTACAAGTGCTGCGATAGAAGCAAAGATGTTAATGATAGGAATAAAGCAAAGCAGGTAGATTAATGCCCACCATCCCGGCTTGCCAGAGATTTCAGCCA
Organism: uncultured Candidatus Saccharibacteria bacterium; assembly: GCA_964584895.1. Taxonomy (GTDB): domain Bacteria; phylum Patescibacteriota; class Saccharimonadia; order Saccharimonadales; family JAGQNJ01; genus DAISWO01. The sequence continues at coordinate 323,512 of CAZPAW010000001.1, read as the reverse complement.
AACACCACATGTTATATACAGGGATTATTGACTTCCATCCTTCTACTCCAGCCTTTTCAAAGACCTTCCACATGCAAATAATACCGAAAATCGCGATAGGTATTATGACAATCATCATTGCTGCCATCATTCCTAAGATTCCGGCTATTACACCTTCATCCACATTAGTGGTTGTAGTTGTGTACTCATATGTAACTTGAGCTAATTGATTTAACACTTTTGCCTCCTTTGATTAATTCTTGATTATCATTATAGACTCCCAGCAGGGTGAATGACAAGCATTTAAAGTTATTATGCTTAGTCTCTTTATTTTATCGTGTCTATAGGATATGTTGGTGTGGTAGATAATGCGCAAAACTAAATCAAAACACACTATAAAACTACCTAGCCGAAACGGCCAAATAATCGATATCTGGAGCTTAATCCATCTTTTATCTGGTATTATTTTTGGACTAATTTTTAGTCCTACTACTGCAATTATTTTATTAATAGCGTGGGAACCGATTGAGATCTTTGTTATCTCGCCGTTGCTTGCTAAAAGAAAGATTTATTTTGGATACGAGTCAGTGGTTAATTCTGCGTCAGATATAATATTTGACGTTTTGGGGGTACTAATTGCCTCTAATTTTTTTAATATATAATCAAACAACTCATACCGAGATATCACGTTTTTTGAAGATATAAAGACTAAGAATTGTAGTTAAAACGATTATCGAGCTATAGACTATAGCCGACGATAATCTAATATTGCCCCCCGACAATATTTTTTGTGAATTGTAATAATAAAAAATTGAATAATTATCTAGCCAAGCTAAGCTAGACTTTAGACTAGAAATAACATTCATAGCATACATCCCTATAAGTAATGCACCCATAACCATATAGACTCGGCTACGCTCACTAAATATCGCCGACCATAACAAAGCCACACTATATATTGCCCATGCAAACAATAATGACAATATGCCGAGTTTTGCTACGCCAACTTTCGACATACTCATATTAAATAATGCCGCTATAGGTATAGAGCCCCCGACCGATACAACCACAAACAACATTATCGAGCTAAGACCGGCCAAATATTTAGAAAAGAAAAGTTTCGTCCGCCCTATCGGGAGTGAAAGGTAAAAACCAATTGTTCCCTTCTCTATCTGACCAGCAATTGCATAGCCTGCTAAAGACGATGTTAAAAGTAGTGCTAAAATCTGCCACATCAAATTATACATTTCAATAGATAGATAATTTTCTAGGCTATTTATCGACAGGTTCTCTATACCCATAGCTTTGTATAGACCCTCTGGATATGTCTCGTATATTTTTTGAAACTGATTAAGCGAATCCTGAATCGACGGGAAAAGTGCTATGTATAAAACCAGTAATAGTACAACGATTCCACAATAAGCAATCAATGTATATCGGCGATCTCTAATTTCTCGATAAATAATATTTTTCATTATTCTAATCCTTATACATTTCCAAGAATAAATCTTCTAGACTAGCATGGCCTATACTTAAATCCAAAATAGCTTGTTTTGTCAGATATTCAAGTAGAGGGTTTAGCTTGCCTTTTAATTTAATCTGGGCACTGTAGTCAGTTATTGATATAAGCTCGACATCTAACTTATCGAGTTGCTGGCGATCTAGTTTATTACTAGTGTTCACATGAACAATGTGGGTATTTATACCTCTAATTTCTTTCATGCCTTGTTCAGTAATAATTTTGCCGTCTTTGATAATAATCACCGTATCGCAAACCCGTTGTACTTCAGCCAGATTATGAGAAGAAAAGAATACAGTATTACCTTGTTTTGCATAATCTTCTAGCATCTCATAAATATTATTTTGCAACACTGGATCGAGGCCTCTCGTAGGCTCATCCATTATCAGTATCTTTGGCTGGCCCGCAAAAGCCAGGACTATAGATAGTTTTTGTTTATTGCCAGAAGATAGATTTTTGACTTTAGCTTTCGTATCTAGGTCTAACAACTGGACTAATTCGTTAGTTTTTGCGTATTGACCTCTCATTTTTTTTACAATTTCTAAATGATCAGCAACCGTCCATGACCCATTAATTTGCGAATCAGACGATAAAAAACCAATAATTTGCTTTAACTCTGTACTTTTTTCTTGAGCGTTTTTGCCATCGATTTTTATTATTCCAGAAGAAGGGCGGATAAAATCCATCATGCATCTGATGGTTGTAGTTTTTCCGGCACCGTTAGGTCCTAAAAAACCAACAATTTGTCCTTTCGGAACAGTAAATGATACTCCATTCAATGCGAGCTTAGACCCAAATCTTTTGGTTAATTTTTGGACCTGAATAGCATTGTTAACCATACTCCATCATTATAACGTTATTATCAAATTAAATTAAGGAATAGGTTATTTGTAATCGACACAAACCGTAAAATCCATTTACCCCTTAAAGAATTATATTTAAAAAATATAAAAGACTTGCATAAATATTAGAACGAGTGTTACACTAATTATTGTAACGTATGTTACATTTATTATGACAGTAACAACTAAACATCACATAACAAGAACAGCAAAAAGCCTATTTGCTAAAAATGGCTACGAAGGTTTTTCTATGCGCACGCTAGCCAAAGCATCAGGAGTGGGTTTGTCTAGCATTTATCATTTTTTTAATGATAAAGATGAAATTTTGAATGAAATTTTTACAACTACAAGCAAGGAGCTGGGAGTCGCCAGAGCAAAACTACCCAAGTCCAATTCTGCCGAAGTAATGCTACTAGATAGAATAAAGTTTCAATTTAGACATATAGAAGATGTTGTTTTTGTACTTAAATACTATCTTCACTTTCGTCCTGATTTTTTAAAACTGAGCTCTGGATATTTGCCATCAAAAGCTTATTTACACATAGAGGAAGTACTCAAAGTAGGTGTTATGAATGGAGAATTTAATATAAAGTCGTCTGAAATTAACAAGGAATCCAAAGTAATAGCTCACGCAATAAATGGTTTTTTACTTGAATACTACCCAAATCCCCCTAAAAAAGCCGAACTAGAAGAATTAACCAGTTCGATCCATCTGTTTTTAATGCGTAGTTTAACAAATAAGGAGGTAAAAATGTAGCAGGAGGGTGTGCACATATTAAATAACAATAGAAAAGGGGTATATATGGAAAATAAGAACAAAACAACAGGAATAATCCTAGGCGTAATAGCCGTGTTGCTAATAGGCGGGGGTATAATCTGGGCAATGAATCGTAATGACGACAGCCAACAATCAAGTCAGCCACAACAGACCGATCAGATGACACAATCATCCAAAACGATTGTAGTAGTAGCGTCTGACACGCCAAGCCTATCGACATTAGTTTCTGCAGTTAAGGCAGCTAATTTAGTTGACACGCTTCAAGATAACGGACCATACACAGTCTTTGCGCCAACTAATGAGGCCTTTGAAGCATTACCAAAAGGTACGCTCGCCACACTTCTAAAACCTGAAAATCAGGACAAGTTGAAATCAATACTAACCTACCATGTAGTAGCAGGGGAAGTTATGTCATCTGATCTGAAAGATGGTCAAGAGATTACTACTGTAGAGGGTAGTAAGATAACCGTTTCTATCGAAGACGGTAAAGTATATTTAACTGATGCAACAGGCAATAAAGTTATGGTGCAACAGGCAGACATCGATGCAAAAAATGGTGTAGTACACACAATCGACGGGGTACTATTACCTAGTTAATAAAAAACAAATAATAAAAATCAATAACCCGGCTTGCGAGACCGGGTTATTTTATTTCAATAACAGATACGATGTGCTTCTTTTTTATGCTTAAACTATTTGCAGAACCAACCTGCAAGCTACAGCAATTACTTTTTAAGTAGTTGGGTTCTGAATTTTTTTCACAATCAAAGTAGCCACAAAAGCCTCAAGAATGCTAAGCGGTATTGCTGGCAATAAAAGCTTTATGGGCAATACGCTAAGATTGCCAATAACTAGCCACATCAGCACAAACCCACTGAACCAAGAAATTGCAACTGTTTGCCCTAACGAAAACCTAGTTGTGAGAATATAAATCAATATGGCAAATCCGAGCGACCAAACTCCCCATAACGCCCCATTAAGCATGGTTTCAGGAAACACCAAACCTAAGTTTTCATAGTGTTCTGCCCAAAATGACTTAAACAATATTTGATTACGCATAAACTCAGATGCACTTATCCATAGTGTTGCCGTAGTTATTGCCAATATCGGTCGCAACAATTTAGAATTAGATAATTTATGGGTCATTAAAATAATTGTAGCAAAAATGCACCCTGCCAGGACTATTTAGGTGCAATCAATCTTAGAGAGCAATGTTCAATACTATTGCAACTATCATTCATTGCAAGCAGGTAGATTTAATCGCAATAATCACTATCACTACCCGCTTCTTGGTCTGCTGGGGGTAATGCTCGTAACATTTTGTTTTCTGGTTCGGCAAAAAGATCAAGCCAACAGACTGCATATTTCAATTGCTCATTATTTTCCAAATCCGGATGTGCTGCCTTATATGCAGGATCTTTGGAAGCAGCGTTTGGCTGCCTTGTGTCATAGACACCAAAGTCAAAAAATACATTTTTAGCTTTCTCAACGCCAACTGCAGTGGCGATAACGTCCCCGGCCTGGACGCTAATTTGATCGTCAAGGCTTGTAGTGCGCGAATCGTCTGGTTTTGCGGCCGGCAACTTGTCAACCTCTTTTTGGATTACCGGAGACACAGTTAATAAATGGTCAAAGCGGAAGTTAACACCGCAATCGGATTCAAAATCGAGCAATATTTGTTCTTCCCCTTGTTCAATATATCGTGATCCAGCTACAAGCTTTGCGTCCATTGGTGCTCGCACCTCGGCATCATTATTATTAGAATCGTCTAACCGAAATCCACCATGTGGTTTGTAATTCCCGCCACGCGTTTGCCCAGGGTACAAAATGCCCGAAACTTTTTTTATGTCTACCGGTGATTGCAGTAGTGGGTCTGGGCAACTTGCTGATTTTGATGTTATTGACGTTTTATTTGTTAAAACATAGTAGCCAATTCCCGCCAAAGCAACTATCACAATAAGCACTATAATGACAGCAATGTGGGCAAAACCTTTCTGGTCTTGTTTCATGTATCAGAGTATAAGCAATAAGCAACCTACAGTCAAAATACATATGCTTAGTGAACTATTGCGATTCTTGTGGTAATTAATCTGAAGTCTGGTAGTAATCTTTCGGATTGCCAGAGATTTTAGTAACAGGCAACTTATCTTTCAGACTGCTTATTAACTCTTCAAGATTTTTTGTCTCTTCTTCAATAAAAGCATTGACGTCATCATCATCCCACCAACTTTTATTAGGCAGTCTTTTCTCGAGTTCCCTTGCAGGTGTTGATAGTAAAATTATCCTATGCCAAGTATTAGGCAACAAGTTCATAAGTTTTTCTATTCTACCTTTTTGGGTGTCTACCGTCTGCCACTTTATAAGCGCTACGTCTACCTCCTCTAGTATTCGTGGAGTCTCAGTGAGAATGTCATCACGTTTTAATGTAACTGGATCATTTTCATACTGTCCAATATTATCAATACTTGCAGAAATTGCTTTTACTTTTTTATTTTCCCAGCCTAACCTAGTGAATAACTCTTTGTCACCGCTCTCGATCGCGTACTTAATAAAAGTTTCCTTACCCGCTGCACTATTGCCAAAGATCCAAACGACTTCTTTCATATTTAAACTATAACAAAAATCCAAAGACCTAAGGATGTGTTTCAGCGTTTATGATATGGAGAGCTATTGTGCTTCTTAATTTTATTAAGCCCAAAAGCTACGCTAGTAAACAGAAATGCGTAGATAACCCAGTTTGCATATAATTGCCAACTTCTAGCAATCTCACCAGGCGAAGGTACATATTTACTCGCATAACCACACACGATATCAAATTGGATGGTGTCGGACTTTTGTATTGGAAATCCGCGTGAGTAAGTTATTTCTCTCAGGTCATTTGGTCTTAGTGCAAGGCTTTGGCAAGTAATATCACTTCCCGTGGGTGGTCCGTACTCTGGTTCTACTGATCCATACAAGAATGAAAAGAAAGAAAACAGCCCACCAGTAATCAGGAATGCAATAATTAAAAAGATTTTCTTCATGAATTAACTATATATCAAAAAACAGAGGCATTTCACCTCTGTTTTAAATATAACCGGGTTTGATAGGTTGCATGCATTATGATTGCGACCAAGCTCATATACTCACATCTTCACCAAGTATCTTTTTCAATTTGATTTTAACGGCGTCAAATTTAGAGGATGTTTGATCATAAAAAAATTGTTCTTTGCCATTAATAGTGACCGTCCAGACAGAACCTCCATACTGTGGACCATATCCCGAAGCTAAATCCAAAACACCCGATTCAATAAAAGACTGGCGAATTTCTTTGACTTCTTCCAGCGTAATCTTCTTTAGTAATGATTTCTTTACATCAGTTCTTTGATTTGGTGCTCTTAGGTTAAAAACCTCACCTGTGGCTGTAATTTCATAACTATTAACTGCGCCTTCGAAGCCACCCCCTACCATCGGATCAATTTTTATCGAAAATGATGTATCTTGATTACTTGTATTGGAGTTTGACGGCTTATCAACATCGGTCGAAGGGCTTAATCTATTCCAGGCATACCAACCAACTAGCAAGATCAACCCCAGACAAAGCAACAAAACAAGAAGTTCAACCAGACTGAAACCTCGTTGGTTCTTCTTCATGAATATAGTATTGCATAACAAAAAGTGCCCAACAAGACGCTTGTGGTTATGACGAAACAGCGGACTTGTGAACTCAGCTCGCGGTCTCGCTAAGTTACTCTACAACGCTCCTCCCGTTAGAGTCCCACGCAAACCAAGCAGTTGACTTGCTTACTGCCTTCCATAGAAAATACCCCGGACTAGCTAAGGTCATTTTGATGTAGGGCCACATGGATGACGCTGTAACTATTTTTTAACCAAGCAGTAAGTCTAATTTTATCTTAGTTAAAAATTATACTTATGAAAAAGATCCACAAATTCATTAATTTTTCTAAACTGCTTCGTACGACTTTTTCAATCGTCTAATTATTTCTTTGTAATCGTGGTTCTCAACATATTCCCAAGAAGCCGTGTACGCTCCACTATGATCCCATTTTTCTACAGCTTTTTTGTCGCGCTCAAGTCTTGATGGTTGGCCAAGAATATCAATATACACATACTTTGAAAGAACGTGTACAGGAATATGTACAAGGATGTTCATATCTTTTTTGGATCCAAAAAACCCACCCCAAACATTAATAAGGTCAAGTGTTGGGGCATCACTTTTGCTTTGGTGCTTGTTATTATCTGTAAGTAATACGTGACAAAGTTCATGCATTAAAACGTCAACAAATTGATCTGGCTCTTCGTTGAAGTTCATAATCAATGGGTCAGATTTAGGGATAAAGTACGGTGTACAGCTAACGTCAATGACAGGTTGATAAAACTCTACACCAAGTGCCGATTGCAAACCATCAATGATCTTTTTTTCGTATTTTTCCCAAGCTTTTCTATATTCAATTGTTTTTTTGTAATAATATTCGTATGACTCAAGCTTGTAATTATATTTTTCGGCGAGTGCCGTCGACTCACTGTAATACAGAAGCCAAGCAAGGTTTATTCTAATTTCCGGAACTTTCATGCAAGCATTATAGCAAAATATCGGCACGCTAACTCTGTTTTAAGCATAAGCGTATTGGAGGGCCAGGAGGGACTTGACTCACCTATGGCGAGCCCGAGACTTCACTATTGAAAACAAGTTTTCATCGGAAGATTTCCTTGCAAATTGCCACAGGCAATTCTCACCTCGACAGTCTCGGGTTCAAACACCGTCATGGCACAAATGAAAAAGCCCCAGCCAAAAGTCTGAGACTTTTTCATTGGAGGGCCAGGAGGGACTTGAACCCTCGACACCCTGCTTAAGAGGCAGGTGCTCTAACCAGCTGAGCTACTGGCCCATTGAGATGTATTGTAAAGGTAAATCGTTTTCAAAACAGAAGATTCGAATAATTCGCTAGACAGCGAAGACTTCTTGGTTTGAAAAACTAGAAAATATAAACAAAATACTTAGCAACAAAGGTAATTTTAACAGAGGTGAATGAAATTGTAAAATATCTTATACTTCAAAATCGGGATCATTGTCCATTGCGCCATAGATTTCATTTTGTACCGTTCCGTCATTACAGCCTTCTGCATATTCACGTAATGCACGGACTCGACGTGCTTTCTTAACTGCAGTCTCCAAAGAACAATGTGCTAATTCAACTAGATCTTCTACTGTATGTCCTTCAGCAACTTCAATAGGATGTGGTATATAAATATCAGGATGAAGTTTTGCACTTTTATTCGCCCGCTTTTCTTTTTTTGTTTCAGGATCTTGATGTGGCAGCTCTGGATAACTTAAACCTGGCGTAATTATAAAAATATTCGCTGGGTCATGTGATCGTAGAATCATCTCGGCAAACCCGTGTTTAAAAGGTCTGACAACATTAGGATTGCGCTGTCCTTTATCTAGCGATTCGTCCCTTTCGCCCTCCGGAAAAATAGTCTCGTGAAAACCCTGATCAAATTTAGTTGCTCCTAGATCTATGGCCGCTTCTTTTGCACTGTCAAATGCTGCTTTTGTACTGTCTGACCATATAACTTCGTTAACATCCTTGCCTCGAATTAACGGAATCATGCCAAGACGATAATAAATCCATCTTTGTAGTTTATCGCTCAGTTCGTCGCCTTGTGTCAGTTCTGATTTACCAAAAATATACGTTTTGCCAATCATAGGTTTAAATACAGGCTCCCTCCAAAGAAGTGCTGGCAAATGCCTTACATCTGCACCATATACATGATTAGCTAGCATATCAGCTTGTTGGCCTTCGGCGAGTAAATTGCCGATGCGGTCTTCAGCACCTTCCTCAAATGTAACGATCGGTTTATATTGTTGACTTACGACAAAATGCCCGAGCGTTGTCACGATCCGACTAGGTTCTCTGCCGCAAAATTCTAATACTTCGCCATAATTGTCTAAAGTGGCTTGTGGCCCCGGGTCTAGATATCGCATCATAATGTTTAATTATCTAATATTGATTCATAAAAGAAAATTGCTCATGCTATTACTAAAATTAATTACTTAATGGTCTGTAAAAAGCTGGGTATGTCATAATTAACATATTCTGAAAGATAATTCTTTTTGAATTCTTCCCTATCCCAGTCTTCCCGAGCTACGTCATCACCTTTCCAAATAAAAGTTTTCACTTTTTTAGTATCTCCACTACATAAAACATCAACATTTATTAAGCTGAATTTTGGATCTTCCCACTTTGAAATTATTTCAAATGATTCCGCGTCCAAATCCATAAACAATAAACCCTTTGCAATACTATCCTCATTCTTGATTAGACCAGGAAATTTTTTACCTTTTAATTTTGCAACTCGGTATCCTATAAGTTCCGCTCTTTTGCTAGCAAATTTTTGACCAGTTAATGCAAAAACAACTTCAGGAAAAGATAAAGTACCATAAACAAATAAATTCATTAAGACAAAATCCACTCTTGGCGTGGGGTATTTGGAAAATTAATATCGTCAAACAGAACAAACTTTTTCGGCGAAAATTTGTATAGTTTGTGTTTTGTCTGATCATTAGAGAATTTTTCTACCCATTTTTTATTAAAACCATATTCAACCGCATACTGATCAGCGATAGGTCTAATATTCGCACTTCCCTTCACCTGATTTGCAATTCCCTCAATCTGAATACCAACGACTGGTTCTGACTTTTTGTGCACAACTGGTATAGCGACCGCAACTTTTTGATTGTTTCTGATGTGCTGGCTATGATTAGTGTCTTCTGGACTAGCCCAGTACAAATTCAAATCGTCGTCAACCGCATAATAGACTGTCGCAACCCAAGGTTTGCTACCATCAACGGTCGCAAGACTCATCATATGACACTGTGATAAATATTTTCTAATCAAGCTTTCAACTTTCATACACCGATAATATATCATTATTAAAAATAGATTAATATCGCACAGTTGATTGACAGACTTAGCATAAGCATGGTATAGATTAGTTACATATTTAATAAATTAAACAAATAAGGAAAGCCGTAAAAAAAATGAACGAAACAGAAGAATCATTACCTACACAAGAGCAACAACCAACACATGAAGATCTAGCAAAACTCGCAGTTACGCGCGTTGAAACACTAGCCCGTGATGCACTGAGTAAACCAAATAGCACTACTATGGATGCTTACGGCAAATTTGGCCACCCGAGTTGGAAAACCCCAATCAACCACGAAGTTAGTGGAGGGACAGTAGGCGAGCTTGAAGTCACTTATAGAGGTTTATCTGGCAAACCAGACGCTATTGGTGCTTTTTTTACTCATACCATTGGTGCGGGAGACAAAAAAAGAACTACAGAATACTGGATAGACCCTAGAGGAGGAGCATTGTTTCAAATTACTGGAACGACACAATCGATTTTGGAGAAAGATCGACTTAGCGAATGCAATCCAATAACGACAAAAGAAGTATTGGATGAGTATGGAAACGTTATCGAAGGCGCCCTTCATCCAGAAAAAGTAACGAGTCAAGAAAAACTAGACAAAATAGCCGCACAATCTGCGGGTACAAGCAAGCGAAGGGGCGGCTTTTTAATGCGACTAGCAAGGAGAATCTATGACCCGAGTAAAGTATTCCCAAAAAAACGATAAAAAATAGAAAACTCACAATTAGAATAAATAATTACGTAAAAAATAATTGACTGCTATTAACCTACAGTTTTTGTATTATTTGCTTGACCAGAGCTCTAATTCGCAACCCGTTAGCCCAGCGTTAATTTCTGATGGACCACCTACCAAATCTGCCACGCTAATATATTGAGTTTTAATTGGTTCCGACTCTTGAACATTTTGCCAACCAGCTGAAATCTCCGAATTCATATCGCTTACCGCCGTAAATCTGAAATTCAGCCTTGATTGCTCTTCGCTAGAAGCACTCACTGTACCGCCATTAACTTCTAAAAAATATTTATTATCATCCGACTTCATTTCACTACAGACTGTTTGACCTTCATACTGATAACCCTTCAGATCTTTAGTCACAACTTTTGCCACATATTGGCGCCCTGTTGGTTCGAGATTACTCAAGTCTACTGGATTTATCCGACTAAAAATCCCTGCATATAACTGAACTATCCACATGACAACAAATAACACGAGTGCAATCCAGGTAACAGCCCTAAATACCCCCCAATTGAGTCGAGGCTTTTTTAAGAGCAAGTAAATGTATGCAAAGAAAATATCACCTAGAAGAATCGCCACAAACCATATCCAACGTTTTTGTCTAGCGGAGTCCAATAGCATTTGTATCCAGAAAGTAATTAACATCAATAACAATGCCGGAATAAGCGATACTCCAATAACAACAAACACAGAACCAAGAGTATTTAGTAGATCATACTGATTCCACCACGCAAAAATAGTTACAGATAGCGTAATAATAGCGACGACAATAGACGCTAGTTTTAAATAATCTTTATTTTTACTTTGTTTTTTCTTTGCCATATGCTTCCTGATTGATAATTCTCTAACTATATCACAACAAGTACTATGCTAAATATTTTTGAGTGAATAGGTTTCTAGGATTTTACGTTGTTTAATATTTTGTTCAGGGTACATATCAACAAGCGTTAAATTATTAATCATAATTGTATCGCCTCTATTTACCCTGCCAGATTTTTGAACTGTAATGTGTGGTCGATACCCAGAACGGCTGAAATTCGGCTCATCAAATATCGCACCGTATGATTCAAGTAAGTCTAGCACTTCATTATGAAGCTCTAAAAGTTTGCTCGTCAGCTCTAAAAGAGAGACTAGAATATGATGATCTTGTCCAAATTTTTCATCTTTCTTAACAATAGTCTTAATCGGCTTTTTCTTAGCGAGTAAGTTTTTCAGGTCAGTGACGAGATTCGGTTGTTTTATATCGACAGCGAAACGCGGTGAAAGTGTTACATGTAACGGCCAATCCGACATCGAGAATTGAGTGTTATTAGCAATCGGCTGTAAGGTGTGGACTAAAACGTATTTCTGCATAAGCTAAATGGTACGCCCGGTAGGATTCGAACCTACGACCTCTTGTTCCGAAGACAAGCGCTCTAATCCACTGAGCTACGGGCGCGCGTCAGAATCGACGGTCAGCTTTTAGAAAAACAAAGTTTTGATTTTCTTCCATCTTCTGGTCGCTTCTTCCTTTTTGTTTTTCAAACAGAAGATTCGAATGAATCGACTTCTTGGTTTGAAAAACTAGTTAACACTTAACGAATAAATGAACTAGCACATTATAACAGATTAGAGATTGGTTATTTGTTTTTTGGAGCAGATAGCAATTTTGGCTTTGGTGGCATTTCGGATTTATCAATCGTCTCCGTTAGGACTTTGGCAAATCTCCGAGCATGTTCTTTACTCATTCCAATGCGTGCAATCGGGAAAGTTTGCTTATCGCCTGATTGCTGAAAATTAATCACAACCCCATTTTTGTTAACATTAATCTTGGTTCCATCGCTATAGAGAATACGGTTATCAACAGGAATAATCATCAACATTTGTTTTATAAATTGCTCGTCAAGATTAAACGATTCAGAGCTTTGACGACCAACCTCTGCCATCTCAAACAATTTTTTTGCTTCTCTATCGTCGACTCCCAGATGACTTACGAGTAGCATTAGTATATCTTCGCTCGGTAATTTCTCGCCACGCTCAATACTCTGTAGTGTTTTTTCGTCAATCTCTACGGCACCAGAAACTTCCGCTATACTCTCATGTTGACGCTCTCGAAGTTGCTTTAATTGTTGTCCAAAATTCTTATAAGGAAATTTATTGCCTCTCATCTGTTATTATTTTAAAAAATAGTTGAGACAAAAACAAGTATAATAGTTGTATGCGCCCAAAAGAAAATGTATCACTCAAAGATTATTCAACTATGCGTGTTGGCGGTAATGCCAAATATTTTGATGAAGCCAACTCCGAGACCGAACTTGTCGAACTAATTGAATGGGCAACAAGGAACAAACAAAATATTATTGCAATTGGCGGCGGCAGTAACATTATTTGGCGAGATCAAGGCTTTGACGGACTAGTGATACTCAATAGAATCATGGGTCATGAAATAGCCTCCGTAGATAATGACGATGTCATCGTGAAGCTTGCTAGCGGAGAAGATTGGGACGAGATGGTCCAGTGGAGCGTTGAAAATAAACTTAGCGGGATTGAACAACTGTCATGGATTCCTGGACGAGTAGGGGCGACACCTGTCCAGAATGTTGGGGCTTACGGCAAGGAGATTGCCGATACACTTGTATCGATTCGAGCCTATGATATACAAAAAAAGGGCTTTGTCGATATACCTAAGTCAGAGTGCAAATTTGGCTACAGAACCAGTCGGTTTAAAACATCCGATAAAGGAAGATTCATAATTTCTGCAATCACTCTAAAACTTAGTAAAAAGTACGCAACGCCACCATTCTACGCATCGCTACAAAGTTATCTTGACGAAAATAAAATAACTGAATATACCCCCGAGAATATCCGTCGTGGTGTAATAGCAATACGATCAAAAAAACTTCCTGATCCTGATATTGTTGCCAATAACGGATCATTTTTTGCGAACCCAATCATAGACAACCCAAAATTCGAGGCACTAAAATCTAAATTTCCTGATATGGTTTCGTGGCCAATAGACGACAACAAGGTAAAACTTTCGGCAGGCTGGCTAATAGAAAAAGCTGGTTACAAAGATTTTCACGATCACGATACTGGAATGGCAACATGGTCAAAGCAAGCCCTCGTAATAATCAATGAAAATGCTCATAGCACTAATGACGTTATAAATTTTAAGAATAAAATAGTTGATGCCGTCGAGCAAAAATACGGAATCACCCTAGAACAAGAACCCGAACTTATCTAGTTATCGCTTGGTAGTGGAAATTTTTTAGAAAATTCAATTACTTCGCTATGTAATTTATTGAGGGCTTTTTTGTCATTACGACGATTTATTGCTTTAAGCATCCACTCAGCCACAAGTTCCATATCATCTTCTTTCATTCCGCGCGTAGTAATTGCTGGCGTACCTAACCGCAATCCGCTAGGTCGAAATGGAGGCAAAGGATCGTCAGCGATAGCATTCTTGTTTGCCGTCAAGCCAATCTCATCTAAAACATGTTCCGCTACTGCGCCATCAACTCCAAAGGATGTATTGATGTCAGACAATATTAGATGATTATCCGTACCATTGGTAATTAATTTAAATCCACGTTTCATCATTTCGTCAGCTAGACGTTTGGCATTTTTTACGACTTGCTCGGAGTATATTTTAAATTCAGGTTGTAACGCTTCACCAAAAGCCACAGCCTTTGCGGCTATCATATTCATAATTGGTCCGCCTTGAAATCCAGGAAAAACTTCTCGGTCGATTATAGTAGGTATATTATCGACTATTTTTTCTGGTTTTTTAAGCGGGTTGCTAACTTTTCCCTTTGATAAAATCATGCCCCCTCTAGGGCCACGTAATGATTTATGTGTTGTAGAGGTCACGATATGAAAACCAAAGTCAAAGGGGTTTTTTAAAACACCGCCAACAATCAACCCGGCAATGTGAGCCACATCGGCCATCAATACTGCGCCAACTTCATCTGCTATTGACTTAAATTTCGCATAATCAAGCTCTCTTGGGTAAGCAGAGAATCCTGCAAGAATAATTTTAGGTTTATGTTTTTTAGCAACTGCTAACATTTCGTTATAATCAATTTCACCTGTTTCGACGTTTTTCATTTTGTATCGAACGAAATTGTAAAGTTGAGCCATAGTAGTAACCGGGTGTCCGTGGGTTAAGTGCCCGCCGTGACTCAAGTCCATTCCGAGCACTGTATCGCCTGGTTCTAGCCATGCAAAATAAACAGCCACATTTGCTGGAGCACCAGCATGCGGCTGCACATTAGCATGATCTGCCCCGAACATTTTTTTAGCCCGATCAATTGCTAATTGCTCAACCTTGTCAGTATTTTCTTGCCCGCCATAGTATCGCTTTCCAGGATAACCTTCAGAGTATTTATTGTTAAAGACGCTGCCCATTGCATCCAAAACAGGACGGCTAACATAGTTTTCTGACGGAATGAGCTCTAGGCCCTCGCGCTGTCTTTTTTCTTCTTTTTGTATTAGTTTTTTTACTTCATCGTCTATCATAAGTTTTCCTTTGTTTACATCAACAGAAATATTTCTAAGTACTCGTGAAGTATCAAATCATAGCTATATTGTACTACAGCATAAACTAATAATTTTCAGAGTAATCCTAATTCAGATAAATAAATCCACCAGTTAGAGCCAAGGCAATTCCTAAAGCTGCGCATACCTGCGCAATCACCCAAAACCTCATGGTAACTTTTGTCTTTGGCCAACCTAAAGCTTCGAAATGATGATGAATCGGAGAGGCAATAAAGATTTTCCGTTTGAATAACTTTTTTGAAAACGTTTGCAATACAACCGAACCAGCTTCTGCTACAAATATTAATGCAATAATCGGTAGCAGAAATAGTGCGTCAGTTAGCATAGCAATTACACCTAAAGAAGTACCTAAAGCAAAAGAACCAACATCCCCCATAAAAAACCGAGCAGGTGGTATATTGAACCACAGATAAGACAACAATGCTCCGATTACCGTAAAACAAAAGCCCGCTATTCCAAATAGACCTTGTAGAGCCGCGATAATTCCAAATGCACCATAGGAGCTAATCAATACGCCACCAGCCAAACCATCCATACCATCTGTAATGTTGACTGCATTACCAGTGCTGACAACCACAAGAACAAACAATGGAATCAATAACCAGCCAACAAAGAAATCACCGGAGAACGGAATATGTACCGTGTCGTATCCAAGCTTATAGTAGAAAAACAAGGCTGCCACTACAGCCACTGCAGTTATTAAGGTAAATTTAACTATCGGTCTTAGGCCAGCCACATTTCCACCACTACCTCTTAAATTTATTGCATCATCAATCAATCCAACCAACCCTCCGCCAACTAACGCCGCTAACGGTAGCCAAGTTTGCCCACGATCAAGATTAAAAGCCAGTGTGGTTATTGATATCGCTAACACGAACACCAAACCAGCCATCATAGGTACCTGGCGTTTGATGTCTAGTTTTTTTATTATTTTTAATTCTTCTCCGGTCACAGAATGAGTTCTAGAACGCTTCCACCACTTATGCTTATAAGCGAAATGCGAATAGAATGGCGTCAGAACGACTGCAACAAAAAAAGAGAACAGCGATAAGCCAATTACATAAGTTGTTTGTTGTATAAATAATTCTGAAGGTAACATACCAATACTTCTGAAAGTCTATTGTAAACCATTGCAAGCAGTGCAACAAAGGAAATAATTGTTATCCTTCTTGTGATATACTTTTTGATACATGAAAAGCACAAATGAAAAAATTGGGCACTTAATTTATCAGATACGACTAGATAAGGGATTAACTCAAGCAGAGTTTGCAAAACAACTAAAAACTAGTCAATCAGCCGTAAATCGTATAGAACACGGTCGACAAAATATGAGCCTCGACATGCTTGGCAGGATTAGTGAAGTATTGAATAAATCACTAATTAACATTAGTGACAAATCTATTAATTTGCGCGTAGAAGGTGGCCGAAAACTGAGCGGATCAATAACTTTAAAACAAAGCAAAAATGCTGCAGTTGCCCTGCTTTGCGCTAGTTTACTCAATAACGGTGTAACACGATTCAAATCATTCCCTCGAATAGAAGAAGTCTACAGAATCATTGAAGTGCTAGAAAGCATAGGGGTAAAAATTAAATGGGGCAATAATAATGATCTGGAGATTCGTCGTCCCGCGAAGCTAGAGCTCGAAAAAATTAATAAAAAAAGCGCTGTAAAAACTAGGAGCATATTAATGCTACTCGGAGTTTTGATGCATGAATACAGTCACTTCAAAATCCCCTACGCCGGTGGGTGCAAACTGGGACGTAGATCGGTTGCGCCACACTTATACGCACTAGAAAATTTTGGCGTTACAATAAAAGCAACAACAGGCAAATATGACGTAACCGTTAATAAAAAACCGGCTGGTGATTTCGTGCTTTACGAACAAGGCAATACGGTTACTAATAATGCACTATTAGCGGCTGCTGGCACAACAAGCGAAACTACAATTTCTGCAGCCAGCGCAGATTACATGGTTCAGGATTTAACATTATTTTTACAAAAACTAGGTGTTAAAATATCAGGGTTTGGCACAACAACTCTTAAAATTCACGGCGTAAAAAACATAAAAAAGAACATTACTTTTGCGCCAACCGAAGACCCTATAGAGGCAATGTTCTTTATTTCGACAGCCATTACAACCAATTCAAAATTAACTATTAAAAGAGTTCCTTATCGATGGATTGGTCTAGAGTTATTAAAGCTGAAGAAAATGGGCCTAATTTATAGATTATCAAAATCGTACAAGGCCGATAACGGCGTTATAGACCTAGCAGATATTACAATCGATAAACACGACGGGTCACTTCATGCACTAAAAGACAAACTCCACCCCAACTTGTGGCCCGGTGTTAATCCTGATTGCATCCCGTACTTTGTACCGATAGCCTCAGTTTGCAAAGGAAGAACATTGATCCATGACTGGATGTTCGAGAATCGTGCGATATATTACACAGAGATGAGCAAAATCGGTGCAAACATAGAACTAGCCGACCCTTATCGTGTCTATATTAATGGCCCAACAGAATTTACGCATGCTGATGTTGTGTCGCCACCCGCACTTAGGCCCGCAAGTTTACTCCTAATCGGAATGCTAGCAGCAGAGGGTACGTCAATGCTTCGTAATGTCTACACCATTAACCGGGGATACGAGGATATCGCCGAACGCTTGAACTCACTCGGCGCCAAAATCTCCGTTGTTCACGAATTATAAATCCAAATAAAAAAACCACCGTAAAGTGGCTATTTTTTTGGGGTGGCTGATGGGTCTCGAACCCACGACCTTCGGTACCACAAACCGACGCTCTAACCAACTGAGCTACAGCCACCAAATCTGACTAATAAAGTCATCTGTTAACATACCATTTTTTACTTCTTAAATCTAGGTCAATCAAGTAATATGTCGGCGCCGATAAGGGCTATAAAGCCTAACGCTAAATATTTCCAAAACTTACTCTTCTCTTGTTTTTGAGAAGGATTCTTTTCAGACATAATTATATTATATCACTTTTATATAATTTAGTACATACACGAATTCAAGCTTGTCGTTCTGGCTCTGGAAGATTTTCGTATCGCCCATCTTCATAAGGCGGATCGCATATTTCATAAAAAACTAGTTCGCTTTCAGGATCTGCCGTCCACTGCATGATTTGGCCAATCTCGACTTGGACAGCCTCGCCCTGATTTTGTTCATCGAATTCAAACGTCTCTACTGTGCCGTCTGGCGACTCAACCGATAAGGTTCCTTTACCTGATAAAAAACCTTCGGTCGTTGTTACGCCTGACAGTACTCGTTGTAAAGGTGTTTTAGCGCCCTTGCTAACACTAACAACAGCTAGGTCTTTAGAAGAGTCAGCATCAAAACTATACACATCACACTCAACCCCTTCTTTGACTGTCATTGATTTCATAAAACTGACCAACGCTTGCTCTTGTCCAAAATTAGATAATTTTTCAGTATCTTTCATAAAATTATTCTTGATGGTACCCGAGGTAGGATTCGAACCTACGACCTTGAGTTTAGAACACTCCTGCTCTATCCCCTGAGCTACTCGGGCACATTAACAATTATATATCAATTAGGTAAAAATATAATTACAGATATTAGTATGGTTCTAACGACATAAGCATGTTAGAATCCTATTATGCCCTACAGAGACCGCAATAAGCAACTCGCTTACCAAAAACAGCACTATCATGACAATAAAAAAAGGTATCTAGACAGAAACAGAGCCAACCGTGCAAAACTGCGCAAATATGTTTCAGACATTAAGTCGTCCACTCCTTGTAAAGATTGCGGGAAACAATATCCGCACTATGTCATGGATTTTGATCACCTATCTGACAAGCGGGGGTTAATCAACGATTTTGTATTGAGATATAACCTCAAAGAACTAGATATAGAGATAGCAAAATGTGAAGTTGTATGCTCAAATTGTCATCGTGAGAGGTCATACAAAAGACAATTGTTGAAGAAAGATCGGCCAAAACCAACAGATTAGAAGTTGCAAAATACACTACTTAGCGAATATACTGAAATCAATAAATAAGCATATGCTCGTTAGGGAGGGCAACATGGCAAAAGATAACAGCGATCAATCCGAAGATAAATCCTCGGGTAATATTAAAATTACTGATAATTCTAGCGACAAAACAACCGAACACGATATAGACAAAACAAAGACAATTGAAGAAGTAATGAACGAAGACGAACAATCAACCAAAGAACCTGATACAGATACCAAAGAAATGCTTTCGGCAGAAACAGAGATTGACGAGGATGTCTTAGCTGATGATTCGCCAGAAGAATTGCAAATTACTAATACACCAAAATCTAGTAGCAAGCAAAACAACGGTAAAAAAATAATTAAGATATTGTTAGTTTTAATTTTGCTAGCAGGCATTGGATTTGCAGCCTGGTACTTTTTAGTAAAGAATAAAGATTCTGCTACTAACTCGACAATTCAACAACCAGCCCAGCAGGCAGTCACACCAGAAAATACTAACACCCCAGACACGGTAGTCTACGCCTATCACGAAAAAGACACCGACCCCTATACAATTTACTGGCGTCCGGCTACCGGTGGCGACAGAACAGAAATTACAAAACTATCAAAAAACGAAGTAATAAACCAATTTGATGTACAACAAAATGTGGTTGCCTACAACACCGATGCTGGAATCAATGTCAGCACCGACGGAGGTAGAACGTTCAACGAGGTTATTCAATTTGATAAAGCAGACAACGGCAATACACTTGGCGATCAATTAACCAGCCTGCAAATCTCTAAAGAAGGCACGACTATCGTCTATGGTTTCTTAAAAGCTAACACAACTAGCGGGAACGAAGTCACATCCATAAATCTGGACGGAAGCGACAAAAAAGTACTTTTCACTTCTAAAAAACCTGGTGTTTTTATCGAAGCCTATAGCGAACAAGCCAACAAAATGGTCTATTGGGAAGGTTGTTATAACTGCGACGGTAATTTTGTTGACCTAAAAATTCGTGACCTAGAAACAGACAAAATCACTACCATAGAAGCAAACTTTAAGAACACAGTTTATGGCTCTCGTTCATTTGCTATTTCTGACGATTTTTCAACTTTAGTAGCAGCCCAAGGGACGATTGATAACTCGGTAGATGGGGGCGTTGGCATTGCTCTAACTGGACCTTTTACAATAAATAAATTCGACCTAAAAACTTTAGAAAAAACAAAAGTCGCCACAGTTGGTAGCGCAAATGAAAAAAATCCAAATGGCACACCAAAATATCGAGAAGTCCTTGTTGGATTTGTCGCTGGCAGTAACACATCAATATATTACACAGACGACGAGAGCATCTATACATCCGACGATAGTTCGCAACCATCACTGATGTTCTCGGCTAACAAAAACATCTTGTATGCGCCTTTCATTGGGTCAGATTCTGCAATAACCGGATCAGGTGACGATACTTCTGACTACTTGCTAACAAACTATGATGTAGCGACTAAAAAAACAGTCGAGATATTCGCTGGAGACAACAATACAATAATCATCGGCGTTGCAACACAATAAACAAACTTTTAAATAGTGCGTTATAGGTAGTAGTTTGCTATAATCCCTCTGTTCATGCGGGATTCGTATAGCGGTTAATATATAAGTTTTCCAAACTTAGGACACCGGTTCGACTCCGGTATCCCGCACCACGTCGAAATCTAATGCAATCTTATACTTGTACACTTACTACTTTTAACAGTCAAAAAACTAAGATTTGTTTAGTCGTTAAGGACAAGGATAAAACTTTACGAGCGCTTGTCTAGCGCTTGTTTTATTTGTTCACCATTTATCTGCATAGTTTGACCAGCCGTTAATTGGCCAGATAGCATGCCTTGGGCTACAAGATTCTCCACTGCCCGTTGTACGACACGCCGCAATGGTCTGGCGCCAAGCCTTGGATCATAACCAGTCTTTGTCAGTATCACCTTGGCGTCTTGGCTAAGCGATACACTAACTTGCTTCGACGCTAAAGTTTTATTAAGTCCAACCATCAACAAATCGACAACCTGCATTAGCTCTTCTTGTTTTAATGGTCTAAATAGAACTGTTTCATCAAAACGATTCAAAAACTCTGGTCTAAAAATATTTGACGTAATAAGTTCGTTAATAAACTGTTCTTCAAAATCTTCCAGCTCTTGCCCGGCTTCAATATGCGCTCTTATCTTGTCTGCGCCAGCATTACTCGTCGCAATAATAATCGCATCCTTAAAACTAACTGGTTTGTTTTGTGCGTCACGTAAAATTCCTTCATCCAGCATCTGAAGAAGTAAATTCAATACATTTGGATGAGCCTTTTCAATTTCATCAAGAAGCACCACGCTAAAAGGTTGTTTAGAAATCTGAGCGCATAAACTATATGGATCCTGTGCGCCAATCGCTAATAGACGCGATGTGTCATTCGGACGAGAATATTCGTTTAAATCAATCCTAACCATCTTGTCGTCACCACCAAAATAGACGGATGCTAACGACTTCGATAACTCTGTCTTTCCGACACCAGTGGGACCTAAAAACAAAAAGGTTCCTATTGGTTTATTCTCGTTTCTTACCCCTGCCCTTGCTCGACGTAATGCATCGCTAACAGATTGTACAGCCCTAGTCTGATTAATCATCCGTTCATGAATTTTTTCCTCAAGATTAAGTAATACATCTTTTTCCTGTGCAGTATCGGCCGTCTGAACCTTAACATTAAATGATTTTTCTACCGCTTGCTGGACAGACTTTGCAGTGACAAATATTTTTTGCTCACTAAATCCTGCCGCCGCTTCGAGTAATTTAATTGCTTTTCCAGGAAAGGCTTGTTCGCTAATAAATCTATCTGCTAACCTGTATGCTTCTAGCAACGATTGATACATATAAACAACCTTATGCTCTGCCTCAAGCAACAAAGTTTGATCTTCCATCACCCTTAGTACATCCGGCTGAGGCAGTGGCGTTACTTCAACCCTATTCATTAACTGCGCTAATCCAGCATTTTCTTGCGATAATTTTAGCCATTCCTGCTCGCTTAAAGACAATACCATCGTTATTCCGCCACCCTCTAATACCTTTAATAAAATACTAGACAAATTAACTGTGCCAGTACCATCGCGCAAGAATAACTGAGCCTCATCTAAAAAGATAATAATGTTTTTTGCCGATATGGCTTCATTGAAAACCTGAATCAAAAGTTGTTCAATCTCGCCTCTACCTTTCGCATTGGCAATCAAATTAGCGGCATCAAGAGCAATCATTTGATGATATTTAAGCTCTTGCGGCACATCATCCTGTTCTTCGACAAGCTTTTGTGCCAAAGCATAAGCAATGGTAGTTTTGCCAACTCCTGGCTCACCGACTAATACAGCGTTTGGCTTGCCTGGCTGACTCAACACATGCATAAGCTGATCAATAGATTCTTTATGTCCTTCAACATCGCGACGCAACAATCCACCTCTTGATATGCTATCCGTAACATTGGTTCCTATTTGATTGAGCAAAGGCGTCCAGCCAAAACCTATATCACGTCCTAAGCCGCCTGCATATTTATTTTCTGTATGATGTTTGATTACTTTCTGAATCTGAGCATACCAGGCTACACCCTGCGCAACATCATCGGCCTTTACATTTAATTCTGCCAAAAAGGTATCGTGACCTGGTATAGCAAATATCAGCGCCGCCGCGATAGAAACAGAATTAATTTGATCACTGCCGAGTCTGCTAGACATTTGCCTTGCCATCTGCCAAATAATCGGCATGGTCGCAGGATCATCACTAGATAAGGTGACTAAAAATTCAGGTCCGATTCCATATCTAGCCGCAAAGAACTGTCCGCCAGTACGAGTAGAAACTAGTTGGGCAAGCTGTTTTGGGGATAATTTGTCTGACTTAATATATGCCAAAATTTTTCGATCTAAAATTAACGATATGTCATCCGCATCAACAATTGATGCTTGTGGACGCAAATCAGCCAGCTCGCCATAGTACCACAGCAAAACAAACAAGATACTTCCAGCCACACCAAGCAACAAGTGAGCGATAACAATATGCTGAGCAAATACAAACACAGCCCAACATACGATTGACGATACAACTATCAACAAAAGAATCGAGCGAAAAAAACTACTGTCAAACTTTAATGCAATTCGGGCTTTTTTTGCTCTATCACTATTAGGGTTTATGACTGCTGGTTTCATTTTCCAACCCCTAACAAAATTAAAACTAGCGCAAAGACAGGAGCGATCGGAATCAGAGCCCAAACTACTAATAGCAAGACTCCACTCACCAGTGAAAATAACGCACACAACAACCCAGTAATAATTAGTATCGATCTAACAAGAAAACCAATCACCCGCGACACACTACGATCAATAAATGCCCTAAAATGATCGCTTAGTGATCCTCTTACTCCGCCTGCATATGTTTGCTTAAATGGTGCAAATAATGAAAGTGTTAAATCCTTAACCGAAAACATCTCAAAACACCATTTTATTCTCGATTTGACTGTCCGTTCCCAAGCCCATTGCCATCCCAAAGAGTACCACCACTTAAAACCTAGCAATAAAAACATAAGCGTATTATAACAGAGCCGTATCAGTTAAGCATTACTAAACAGAAATATACTATTTAGTAATAATTTGCTCGAGCAAGTCCCCTAGAACATATGCAAGACTTGCAGCAATGGCACCTAAAATGCCCGTCTCTACTACAGCTCTTAAAACAGGCGTATGAGCGACTTTACTCTTTAGCAAGCCAATTAATACGAATGCAAGGCCTGTAAGACCAATAGATATTGCAAACAAACTATTGCTTTCCATATTGAATATTAAATCAAAAGTATAAGATAACAACGGGACTAGTCCAACAAGAATAAATGCCGAGTAAGTCATCAAGCCATTTATAACAGGCGAGGCTTCATCTTTAGTTGACTGACCTTTTTTCTCCATCAACTCAATTGATGATTTTGATGACAAATATGATCCCACGCTCATCGAAAAACCATCTGCAATCAAATTAGAAAAGCCAAGTACTAACAAAATTTTTGTATCAAACCCTGCTCCTGTAGCCCCAGCAACAACTGCAAATGTTGTTACGGCACCATCAATCCCCCCATACACAAACTCGCTTAAATAATCTTCTAGATGTTGTTTTAGTTTATTTCTCATACTATTAATTATATCCTATCTAATCTACAGAATATTATTTAAAATAATTGTAATTAGTATCGGCACAATTATATTATCAGATCCTCTTACTGATACAGTCTCAAAAAATGTAGCCAGCATAGCAATAACAGTAATACTAAAAATACCTAACTGACTAAACCCAACGTCAAAACCAAATGTTAGAACACAGAGTATTGCTATTGATGTGCAAAAAAACGCAAAGTTTCCAACAACTGATTTTCTAAAGCCATGAATCTTATAGCTAGTTTTTTCGCCCCATTTTACTCCAGCTAAAGCCGCAACCCCGTC
Source organism: uncultured Candidatus Saccharibacteria bacterium (assembly GCA_964584895.1). Taxonomy (GTDB): domain Bacteria; phylum Patescibacteriota; class Saccharimonadia; order Saccharimonadales; family JAGQNJ01; genus DAISWO01. The sequence goes on along the minus strand of CAZPAW010000001.1, from coordinate 298,700 downwards.
GGCAAGTCCGAGATGCAACATTGCAACTACGAATATCCAATCAGAATTTGCAAGGTAAAGCGTGGTTATTATACCAATCGGAAACAGAATATCGCCCCAAGTTTGCCGATGTACGGCATGGATAGAGTGAAACCATCCCAAATACCGAGATGCCAGTACAACAGCCAAAAATGCAAAAGACAAAATATAAATCATCCAACTAGGCATAAAAAACGGCCAAAATGCCACAAATGAACCGACTGTCATATGGACAAATTTTCGCGTCACTTCTGGTCGAAGGTGATGATCTCGTCGAAGTTTTTCAGCAAATTTTATCAGAAAAAAAACTACAACAAGCGAGGCAAGACCAATAATCATAGCCACTATTGTAGCACTACAAGATAATCTAAGAGCGTTTTGTTAAACGAAGACGCAAGTTAGACAAATAATGTTTAGGGTCAAGATCTGGATGTGATTTGATATAGGCAAGATGCGCATCGGTAAAAGAAATCCGATTATCAGGCCATAGTTCGCTATTGGCCCGAAATGCCGATACCGTCACCATATCTTTATTCTGCTCCATCCTGTGCAGAATTTCGCGCATCTCTTCCTCGCTAAGACGATTTTCAGCTTTTATATCGCTCATTTTTTTACGAATGTTAGAGCCTGTCCTGTCTGACCTGCTCGGCCAGCCCTTCCTATTCTATGAATATAGTCGTCATACGACTGTGGCAAAGAATAATTAATTACATGCGTGATATCTGCAATATCAATACCGCGTGCCGCAACATCAGTTGCAACTAAAATGTCCGTTTCGTTTTGTTTAAATTTACGTAGAGCTCGTTGACGTTGTCCTTGCGTTTTTCCACCATGAATTATATCTGCTTTAAATCCTCGGATAACTAATTCTTTACTTAATCGATCGACGCTTCGACGTGTTTCTTCAAAGATTAGAGTCTTTTTGGTCGAATCATGTATTAAAGTATCATGGAGTTTATCGATTTTATCCTTGTCGCTAGAGTACCGCATAACGTCTTGAGCAACGTTATCACTAGTACTACCCGTTTTTACAGATACTCTAACTGGATCAATCAAAAATCCGTTAATCAGCCCATCAATTTTACGATCTATAGTGGCTGAGAAAAAGAACGACTGACGTTGCTTTGGTAAACCGGCCAAAATCTCGCTAATATCAGGCAAAAACCCCATATCTAGCATACGATCAACTTCATCTAATACTAGAATGTTAATAGTGGCAAGATTAATATTTCGTCGTTCGATGTGGTCTTTAATTCGTCCTGGCGTACCGATTATTAGCCGAGGGCGAGCTGACAATTGCCTTATTTGCTTGTACATTGGCTGTCCACCAATTAGCACGGCAGAACGGACATTAAGCCCAATGGCAAAATCATGAAATTCTACCTCAATTTGTTGTGCGAGTTCACGTGTTGGTGCGATTACTATCGCTGAAGCATTTCTATCTTTTATTAGTTTTTGGATAATCGGTAATGCAAAGGCCGCAGTCTTACCTGTACCTGTATCAGCAATACCAATAATATCTCTTCCAAGCAATGCGTGTTTTATTGTCTGGTCTTGGATAGGTGATGGTTTAACAAAGTTTTTACGCTCGATATTAGTTTTGATAGCCTGATCCAAATCAAAATCCGCAAACTTATGTTCTGGTTCTACCTCAACCTGATTCACCGGCTTAGCTGACTTCACATATTTTGCAGGGTCAATATATTGCTTGCGGGGACCTCGATTTGACGACCGATTACGGTTACCAACACTCCTAAAATTATTATTTCTGTAGTTACGCCGTTGATTTGGGCGCGCATGTTTTGTATACATAAAAGAAAAAATCCTTTGGTTAGTTTATTCTCGACTCTTTAGTCTGTATTGCTATAGACGAAATCGAGTAAAACATGTCACTAACCCGGATTCATATAAAACAACTTAATTTAACAATAGCACGATATATTACAGATGTCAATCTTCGTTTGGCTTGGTTTTTTCAAAACATTTCACACAAACGTGGTACTTCACCACTTTGTTATTCTCGTCAGGTGGGCTCAGTAATATTGCGCCAAACTCTGTTAGTTCATTTTTACAATAGTCGCATTTTGGATTTATCGCCATATATAAAATTATATCTAAAAAAACACCGAACCGGTATAACTAGAAATACTTGAAGACATTAGACTCTAGTGACGTTGTGTTTTTCTTAAATACGTTAGTATTCCAATAACTATAAGTATCAGCCCTATGAATGATAGGGTCAAAAATATAATGCTTAAGCGTGGTGATCCGCCCGTCCTACACACTAACGAGTATTGGCCTTCAAAAGTACTAATACACTGTGCCGTGTTATAAACAACATGCCCATAAATAACAACACTTACAGGCAAAACAAAGAAAGCAAGACCCAGCAAAATAAAAATTAGTGGCTTTTTCATGCTTTCACTATAACAAAAGAACACTGTTTTCAATCGCTTATCACATTCAGAATATGCTCGCGCCGAACGGACGCAGCTCGAACTAATAACATATCTGTTAAACTAAAAATATGAAAATCCTGTTTGTATGTTGGGCAAACGTAGGCAGAAGCCAAATAGCTGCCGAATTATACAATAAGCTGACTGGAACTAAAGATGCTAAGTCAGCTGGAACGGAAGTAATGCACCCCGGTAAAACATTATCCGAAAGGCGTAGTCGTCGAGGCGGCACCTACATCATAGATGTTATGAAAGAAGATGAGGGAATTGATGTTTCAAAGAACACTCGTACCCAAATTGACGAAGACATGCTAGATGAATACGACAAAATCATTAGTATGGCTCAGCCCGAATATACACCTGAATGGCTAAGTAAGCATCCCCGCTATGTTTATTGGGAAGTGAGTGACCCAATGGATCGCGGAATTAGTGCAACTCGTAAGGCAAAGCGAGAGATTGAAGCAAAAGTTAAGGAGTTAATTCGTCAAAAAAAATAATTTCGATTTGTGATCGGGGTAGCAGGGCAACGCACGACTGCACCCATGCTCGGAATAAATTTCTGCGAGTGGGCTTGTCGACCGAACCTGTGACTTTTCATATTTTCTAAAGAAAATCTGAGTCGCAGAACCGAGTCTGTTGCTCAATAAACTAAAAACGACCGTCTAAAGACGATCGATTTTAGTTGGTCGGGGTAGCAGGACTCGAACCTGCGACCTCGCGGTCCCAAACCGCGCGCGCTAGCCAACTGCGCCATACCCCGATTAAAGGCTGTTCGGAAAAGAGCAGCCCGACTAAAATGTATTCCATTTTGCCGGCGCGATGAGAAAAACCTTAGGTTTGTCTCATTAGAGCTGCGCCATACCCCGAACTCAACTATTTTAACAGATAAAAAATAGCAGTACCAGAAAGTATTTTGATTCTTAAATCTATGGATTACTAAAAAACTGTACCCAGGCAAAATAGTACATATCAAAATAGATTGACACTTGATATAGTTGATGCTATAATATATATCTTATGGGATCTGTTAATAGCAAAGAAGTAACAGTAGCTCCGTCAGATGTCGATCCGATGTCTTTGCCTATGCACGAACGTCGTCCAGAATGGCTAAAAGAGGTGATCTCTCTAGATGAAGCCCACGCACAGGAAGGCTTTCCGCCGAGCTATAGATATAATGGCGAAAGTACGGATTATGAAGCAAGTAGTGTCGGGCTAGATGGCTTATATACTGGCGTATCTTGGATGTCTCAGTTCGTAAAACAGATGTCTGCAGAACGCGGCAGGCCACTACGGATTTTAGATATAGGCGCCGGGGAAGCAACATTTGTATTAAAGTGTATTAAAAAAGGTCATGACGCCCAAGGACTGTCTTTACACGACTACAGGAAAATACCGAGTTGCAAATCTAGGACTATAGACAAATTGCCGCATGGAGCATACCTTTTAGGCGATGCAAATAATCTAGATCAAGTTACAGATCTGAAAAACGATTTTGATTTGATTTTCAGTAGATGGGCATTTGCTCATTTTGCTGATCCAATTTCCGCCCTAGAACAAGCTACTAATCGACTAGCTGCAGATGGTGTCATTGGAATAAATAACATTATGAGAACCAGATCAGAAGACCGACTCTCTGCATATTCAGGCCCTATCGATACAAAGGCAGTCACCGATACACTTCAAGCAAGCGGTTTCGATACAGAAGGAAGCATAGACGAATACGATCCATCTAACAGGATTCTATTTATGCCATTTCGCGCGATACGCAAAGAGATTATGCCTGTTAGATTCCCGATAGAATACGCAAAAAAGAGACCAAAATAACAATAGGTCTAATTATAAAAACCTAATTTTTAACGCTTAAAGATAGAATTCGTAGATTTCGGCGTTTTCAAACTTTTCATGATCCATAAAATCGTGGTGAGGAATATTATCAATCACTGCCCTAACCATCCGCCCCGTACCACCATGACTAACAAGGACTATATTCTTTCCTGGAAATTTTTTGATTCTATCAATCCCTTCTTGCACTCGCGCCTTTACGCTATCAGGTTTTTCAATGTCATCTACAAGCTTGCCTTGTTCGATATGTTGTTGAAGGGTTTCGTACGATTTGCCTGAATAGTATTGATTGTAAACTTCGATAAACGCTTTATCGATAATTATATCTTTTGGATTTATTCCAATCTCTTTTGCAATAATAGTTGCGGTATCGATAGTCCGTTCCATTGGCGAGCACACGATTACATCGATATCCTTATGCTTTAGTTTTTTACCGGCTTTTTGGGCCTGAGATTTTCCATTTTCTGTTAGAGGCGATTCGTACTCACCGCCGGCAAGAATTTTAGCAACATTCGCCTCAGTTTCCCCATGCCGAACAAAATATATTTTTTTCATTGTTATTACGCTAGTCTGATTGAGCCTAGAATATATTCTTGATTTCGAAGTTTGTCTTTCATTGATTCAATCTCCTCAAGAGTAAACCACTGCGCATCAAGAATCTCATCGTCAGGATATTTAACTTCTCCAGTAAAACTCTTTGCTCTAAATGAATGCAGTACTGGCGTCTCGACAGTTTTGTGCAATGTTAGCAAATGTTCCCCAAGTTCAACTTTTAACCCACACTCTTCCTCGGCTTCACGAACAGCTGCCTGTTCTAATGTTTCGCCTTCATCAACACGACCTGCCGGTAAATTCCATAGTTTATAGGCTTTGGGCTGTTTTTCTTGTACAAGTAAATACTTACCGTCTTTTTGAATTACAACTCCACAAACAATGAAAGTTTTGGCTATAGGATTTTCCGTTGTAGTCATAATTTCCTCTGATATTATAAGTTATTTAGCGAACTCTACGGCGCGGGTCTCACGAATAACATTAACCTTTATAGTCCCTGGATACTGCATTGTAGACTCAACCTTATTCGCAATATCTCGCGCTAGCTTTATAGCGTTCAGATCGTCAACGTCTTTTGGTCGAACAAACACTCGGATTTCTCGGCCCGCACTAATTGCGTAGGCTTTTTCGATTCCAGGGAAGCCTGTAGCCACATTCTCTAGATCTTTCATTCTCTCTACAAAGTTCTCGGCGCTAATATTTCGGGCTCCCGGACGAGACGCGCTAATCGCATCAACTACACGTACGATTAATGCCTCAGTTGTTGTAGCTTCGACATCGTCATGATGTGCCTCTGCTGCATGAGCTACAGCTTCTGGAACACCATATTTTCTAGCCATCTCACCACTAATATGATGATGCTTGCCCTCTATCTTGTGCGTTAAAGCCTTGCCCATATCATGAATAAGTGCAGCATATTTGGCGGTTTTTACATCCGCCCCCACCTCTTCTGCAATTACACCAGCAATATGCGCCATCTCAGTACTATGCTTTAGTACATTCTGACCATACGACGTTCTGTATTTTAGCTCGCCGATTAACTGCAAAACTTCTTTTGGTATTCCAACAATACCCACGTCTCGCGCCGCATCTTCACCTGCCCGCATAACGTCTTTTTGAACGTTCTTTTGGGCTTTTTCAACAGCTTCTTCAATTCTTCCAGGATGAAATCGCCCATCTTTTAATAGTGCTTCTAATGTTTGTCGAGCCACCTCTCGTCGTACAGGATCAAAACTGGATAATACAACATATCCAGGGGTATCATCTACCATAATGTCCACGCCAGTTGCGCGTTGCAAAGCCTGAATATTTCGACCTTCTTTACCAATGATTCGACCCTTCATTTCTTCATCTTCTAGCTTTATTGAAGTAATTGTGCGCTCTGCCGTTACCTCGCTAGCCATGCGCTCCATCGCGCTAGTAATAATAAAGGCAGCCTTGTCCTCGGCTGTATCTTTTGCTTCGTTTTGCATTTTTGCAATTAAACTTAACAGATCGTTTTTGATATCACGCTCTGTCATTTTCATTAGTTTGTCGGCGGCATCGGCTTTAGTCAGCTTGGCAACCTTCTCTAATTTCTCTTGTTGTTTTTTGCGGATAACTCTAATCTCTTCTTTTAGAGACTCGATTTCCTCTTCAGATTTTCGGACTTTCTCTGTTCGCTTATCAATCTCGTCTAGCTTTTTATCTAGCGATTCTTCACGGTCAAGCAATCGTTTTTCAACATCCTTTGTCTCACGACGACGGGATTGCTCTTCTTTTCTTGCGGCATCAGCGATTTCGTGAGCCTCTGTTTTTGCTTTAGAAATTAAGCTATCTGCCTCTTTCTTCGCTTTATCTAGTTCTTTTTTTGCCTTTTCTTCAACTGCTCCTGATTTTTGTTTTTGTACATATGTACTAACGCCAAAACCGGCGCCAATACCAACTACTGCCAAAATTAGGCTAATTGGTTCCATATCCCGTCCTTCCCTGTTGCTCCGGCATATCAGCTAACAATCACTATCACTTCTTTAGTTGGCAAATATATCTCGGATTTATCAATTATTACTAAAATTCACTTTCGGATTACACGTCCAAAACGTCGTCTGTATTCCTATATATAATGATAATCCAAGCACGTCAAAACGACAATGCTAATTATTTTTTCTGCTTCGTGATTTGCGGGTCTTGACCATATTCTGGCAATATTAATTCTTGATTCTCGCCAGAATTTATTTTTTTAATAGCTTCTGCTTGCCAGTCGGCGCCCATTGCTCCGACTATTGGTATAGATAGCTCCATGGCCATCGTGTTTGCCACCGTCAACCCAATTCGCAGACCAGTAAAACTACCCGGACCCTTAAAACAGACTATCCCGGTTAAATTATTCAATTCTAGATTGTTACGTGTTAGCAATTCATCGATTTTTTTATGAATTGTGTTGCCTAATTCTCTATGTGCTTGCCAAATTATTTCATCAATCTTTTTTTCGTTATCGAATAACGCAATTTCTGCCTCTGGTTTGTCTGTCCTAAAAGATATAATCATAATAGCTCTAATAGATATTCTAACTCACTTGGATAATCAATTATTAATTTTCTAGAATCATCATCAGTAGGAAAAAAATCAATCTTTAATCTAGAGTCCGGCAAAATATCGCCCGTATCTTTGGCCCATTCAATGACCGTGACAATATTTTGATCGCCAATTGCATCAGATAGTTCTAGACCGGTCATGCCAGAATTATCTAATCTATAAAAATCAAAATGCCAAATCTCAAATTTTGTAGCATTGTATACATTCTTTATCGTAAAAGACGGGCTAGAAACATTGTCCACTGACCCCGCGCCACGTGCTAATCCTCGTACAAATGTCGTCTTTCCGCCACCTAAATCACTGCTTAATTCAATCACTTCGCCGCCCTTTAAACTATTTCCGATTTTTTCGGCGATTTTTTCAGTTTGATCAGGGCTAACGGATGTAATTTGGCGTTTTGCTCTAGTCTTCATCTGCAAAGATGTTACCTTATTATTTGCAACGTTTCAAAACTATTCCCCGAAGCTGTATAATGATTATGATAATGATTCTGGGACAACAACTACTAAATAAACCCGTATTGAGTCTTCGGACTAGTGCACCTGTTGCAACTGTGACTTCAATTATCGTAAACCCCAATAATCTCAAGATCGAAGGCTGGCATGCTAGTGATATTAATCGAAAAACTGATGGTATACTACTTTCTCAAGACGTACGAGACATCATACCTCAGGGATTCGCAGTTAATGATCATGATGCCATCAGCAATCCTGACGATCTAATACGATTAAAACCAATTCTTGATCTCAATTTCGAGCTAATTGGCAAGACAGTCTATACAGAAGATAAAAAACGTTTGGGTAAAGTAACTGATTACGCCTTTGAAAAGATGGGATTTTTCATACAAAAGCTCTACGTAGGGCAATCAATCGTAAAAAGCTTTAGTGGTGGTAGTCTGATTGTTGACCGAAGCCAAATCATTGAGATAACTCATAAAAGAATCATAGTCAAAGAAGCTACCGTGCCTGGTAAAGTAACTGTCTCAAATCAAGCCGTAGCCCAAGAAGCCGCCCCTGCCTAGATATTAAATAAGTCTATTTCTGATTTCATCCCTGGCACATATTTTTCTGGGTGATTCTCAACATCTTCTCTTAGCTCTTTAGGGTCAATCCATTTAACTCTTGCAACTTCATTAGCTTGTAAGACGAAGTTTTTCTCTGGCCAATCACATACCGCGGTATACCACTGACAAAATGCTTGTCGCGGTTCTCTAAATCTTTGCCTTGGTCCGATATTAAGTTCGATATCCTTCAGTCCGATTTCTTCCTCGGCTTCTTTATAAATATTAGATTCATACGTCTCCCCCTCTTCCATAGTACCCGCTGCAGCTGGACCCCATTTCCCCGGGTCTTTATCCTTAGTCAAAACTCTCTGAGCAATCAATATTTGCCCCGATGAATTGGTCAACCACAATGCCCCGATTCTATAGATATCGTTTTTTGGATCTATGTCTTCTCGCTTCTTATGGCCAATCAGGTTGTCTTGTTCGTCTACGATCTGATATGAATCACTCATTATTAATGTCAATTATAGCATTTCAGTGCTTGACAGTATTCATTAACCCTTTTTGCCCTCTTGTCAAAGAAGCTACCGTGCCTGGTAAAGTAACTGTCTCAAATCAAGCCGTAGCTTTAGGAAGCCGCCCCTGCCTAGATATTATTTACCAAACAAATGTTTATTTTCAGTCATTAGCTGGTATAGGGCTTCATAATAAGGCGCAATATCTTTAGAAAAAGTTGCTTTACTCTTTTTCTGTTCATGGAGTTGATCTAACGTTATACCTTCGGTTTTCCAGGTGTATCCATCGTTAAGAAGATTTAACATTACTGGCAATATCTTATCTAGTGAATAGACAAACTTAGCTTCATCAGAAACCATTTCTTCGTAATCTTGAATTGTATTGTGCATATCCAAAAAATCTGGCCATTCTGCCTGAATCTTTTTTAGGGCTTCATGCTCTCGTTTTTTCTTACTCTGTAGATATTCTTTATCGGCAAAAATATACGTATCGCCGGCATAAACTTCGACTAAATCATGTACAAGAGCAAACCTGATTACTTTATCTTTATCGAGTTCAGGGAAATAATCCGCTAAAAACCACCCCATCATCGCCAAACTATAACTATGCTCTACATCATTTTCATGTTTTTGTTCATCGTCCTTTTTGACATGCAGCACCCTATCAATCGCCTGAAACTTCAACAAAAAACTCTGAAACTCAATTAGACGTTCTATGCTTGGTTTAATTTTTTTGTTCTTGATCATCCTATAAATTATAACAAGTAAAGTAAAGTAGTCTAGCTACTGATAGCGTCTTTAACATCGCTATAGCTAAAACCTTGACGTAATAAATAGGCGATCAGTTTTTGGTCATCCTTATATCGGCTCTGTGTTCGTTTTTTAGCAATTAAGTCTTTTATTACAGACTTTTCGTCTGTCTCATCCTCGGCTAATACTTTATCTATAACAGACTGTTCTACCCGTTTTTGCTTTAATTCTTGCGACAACTTGCGTTTACTCGTCGCTTTTAGCAATCTTCGATTATCAACCCACGATTTGGCAAAGTTATAATCATCAATATATTTCATATTTTTTAATCTACTTATTATTTGATTAATAATCTCGGGCTCATATTCTTTTCGCTTTAAATAATCCCGTAATTCCCATTCGCTTCTCGCCCTTCGCGATAACATATCCAGACTGCGCATATATGCTTTATCCATTACAGCTGTCTGCTTTAAATGTCCTAACTCCAGACTGGTATATTCTTTATTAAGTCGAATCCCAGATTGCATTAGCTCGTTTTCGGATAACGAAAAACAGTACTTTCCGTCAATAAAAATAGAATATCTATCCTGTCGTTTTACTTGCTGTTTTATATTCGTAATTTTTAGCATGATTTAATACTATCAAGATAAGTCATAATCGATATCTTACCAACAGCTTGACACAAATATATATTTAAGTGTACATTCATAACATAAGCATAAAAATAAAAAAGGTATAAAAATGAATCGGCAAGATAATAAAGGTTTTTCTCACATAGAACTTTTAGTAGTGGTATTGGTAACTGCATTAATAGCTGGTATTGGGTTCACTGTTTACAAACGTTCTACAAAAGACAGTTATTTTAGTAAGGCAGAAGCGGCAGGATGTCCATACGCGTCACAATACGCCATACAAAGACAAAAACATTATGAAAAAAACAAAGAAGTTTTCCTAAAGGAAAACGGCGCAGGCTTATTTTGGGTCTGGAAACTAGGTGGCTCCACTGAAAAACCTGATGATATAAACAATAACAAAAAACTAAAAGATATGGACCTAAGACTCCTAGCACTTGAATCAAATCATCCCTATAGAGATGAAGCTACATTAAAAGAGATGTGTGATATTGAAAAAATTTGTAAGAGTCAACCAACAAGCGACTGGGGAGACAGTTTTAAAGTAAAGTACTGTGAGGCTGAGCAAAGACAAAAACGGTTATCAAAAAATTTGCCAGGTATGAAAAAAATCTACTCCGATGGAAAGGGAGTTACCGTCAAAGCCTGCCGAGATTCAAAGACAAATCCAGGAAAACCTATACGATTTGCCGTCTTCGACACATATGTACAAGCAAAACAAATCGTATCTGCATACGAAAAGAAACATAACATTAAGTTTAAAGCGGCTCCAAGGCCTGAAGGATTTACCCCTGAAAGATGGAAAAAAATCACTGTCTATGACAACGGTTACTACAATAGTGGAAGCGATAGAAACCGTGCAATATCAGAAGTTCAAAAAGTTCTATACAATTATTCGTATAGTTCAGAGGGTAATAATAAATCAACCTGGACAGGCCAACTACTTCTTAATCCAGGGAGATCAAGGGAGATTTGGTCAGGAAAAACAAACATTGCCTCGCACCAAAGAATAAATGGTATGGAGAACGTAGTTGATGCAAAAAGAATGCCTGTGGGCACTGATTCAACAATCATCTTCTATAACAAAATTGAAAAATACTTTAAGAAAAACAACGGAAACAGCAATAACCCAATCGTAATGTTTAGACTTAGATACCAAACACGAAAAGTGCCTCTATCTCACGAAACTAACTGGACAGGAACACACCCTATCATAAACCCTAATCAAAACGATGAGAGTAGCGTAAGATATGTCACAAGAACTGTAAAAACCCGTTTCAATAACTTGTCCGTATGTGGCAAAAAAATGTTCCCTGCTACCTATTACGAGATGGCTAAACGAGAAGGCTGGGACTCTTAAATGACAAAACAAAACAACAATGGCTTTTCTCATATAGAGACATTTTTGGTCCTGCTGGTAGTTGTAGTTATTAGCGCTGTTGGCTTTAGTGTTTACAAACGGTCTTCTGATAACAAGTTTAAGCTAGCTAATGCCGAAGGATGTCCTGTGACTTCTCAGATGATGAAAGGTAGAGCAAAACATTGGAAGGTAAACAAAGAAGTTTGGAAAAGAGACCAGGGTTCTAACTATATGTGGGTATTAAAAATTGGCGGTAGCTCAGAAAGAGTTAAGGATATAAATAATTCCCAGAATCGGATGTTGAAAAATCATGACTTAAGATTATTACAAAGATCAGAGATGTCTAGCATGTTTGGTTTTGGCGGTACGGCTGGAGGCGCAACATGGGATGAAATATGCAAAAGTGAGCAGCAATGCGGGGACCCAAGTACATCTAACTGGGGCGATGATGTAAAGGTAAGAACTTGTCGGACGGCTTATCTAAACAAAACTCTCCCTAAATACATGAAGGGTATGAAAACAATATACACAGATAACAAAGGCGTAAAATTAAAGGCCTGTAGAGACTCAACAAACCCAGCAAAACCCATAAGGTTCGCGGTATATGATATCTACACAAAGGCTAAACAAGTAGCTCGAAACAGGTCTAATGGAACGATAACAGGCAATGACATTGCACGCGCTCAAAACGAACTCTACAATTACTCGAATCCAAGCAGAAATACATCTACCGAAACATACGAGTCATTCGTCGGTCACTTACAGCTTAATTCTGGCAAATCAAGAAAGGTCTGGGATGGGCGTAGTAAAGTTGCCTCGATTCAAAGAATCAGATCTAATAGTGGAGTTAGCTGGTACACAGGTAGCAGAGATCCAAAAAATTTAACAGAGACTTTGTATTTCTATAACAAGATTGAAGGTTATAACAAAGCCGCCAACGGCGGTTCAACAGACCCCATCGTAAAGTTTAGACTTAAGTATTCAAGCAACGGGACAGAAGTCAAAAAGATTGTGACAACTAGGTTCAAAAAATTATCTACCTGCGGCAAAAACATGTTCCCAGCCACGTATTTCGAAGAAGCAGTTAAATCAGGCTGGGAAAAATCAGAGAGCCCAATAAAAACTGGCCCTTACGGTGATACATCAAATCCATACGCCGACAGAACATCTTCGTCTCACATTCTTTAAAGATATTTACCAATAAACCCCGGTCACCATATTCTAAGAACTCAGCTTTCGAGCGGTACAAGTTTGATTATAAAAGATTTCTTTGTTGCAAGATTTGGATTAACTGCGGGAACTCCTTATAGTCTTCGCTCTGCTCTAAGTTAAAATGACCTTGGTTTTTGATAACCAATATCTCTGTTCGGCTTTTTCCGGCTATTTCTTCTGCCTTTTCCAGCGGCACATACGGGTCTGTATCAGAATTAATGATCAGTCTCTTTGATCGGTTAGATCTCAGTTTTTCATAATTAAATTCAACGTCAAATAGTCTGTCATTTGGCTCCCAACCAAGAGAGTTGTCAATGAAGATTGACACGGCAATTAGTGCCCCAACATTGTAGCCAGACTGCAACATCAGCATCGCTAGGATTGCTCCGCTAGAATGCCCAATAACGACAGTTTCTTTATCGATATCAAACGGGCAATTGTCCTCAACAAACTTTAACCATTCTTTTAGGCTCGGTTTGTCAGCATTAGGTAGTATCGGCAACCAGACATCCATACGACGCTTAATCAGCTGTTTCTCTAACCACCTAAACCAGTTGCCCTCAGGCGACCCCAATGTGCCATGAAATATTATCGCTTTCTTCATTTTATTGATTATATCTTATACTTTGACATCTAACTGAATAATCAAGTTTTGACCACGGCGTACTAGCCGTACTTTCTGTTTTGGCGCTAATGCAAATTTACGTACGTATCTAATTGGAATAGTTAGCCCCAAACTTCGGCCGTCGCCCATGAGGGTGAGGGAGCGAACGTTTTCATCTTCTACCTGATTTCTTGCCATATATAATCCTTTCTTACAGTATAAGCCTACTACTAATACATTAATTAATTGGTTACAAATATTTTACACTAATCACCCATATCTTGCTACTGAATTAATTCAGTAGCTAATTTTGTTAACCATGATAATAACCGTGCAGATAAAAGGCTATAGCTAATGTTGTGTTTATAGCAACGACAAGGTAGGGGAGTAGGCTAGTAGTAGCGTTCGACTACCTCAATAACACCGTTAGTACACAGCTCTGGGCTCTCTTGAACTAGCCGTTTTAATTCTTCTATTTTGAACCACTTAACTTCTGACACTTCTTTCTTTTGCAGTTTGTTTGGAGTGTTTTTTGTAATATATTTATATACTTTATTAAATTGGCTTAACGTATAGTCATCGGCTTTTGTAGAATTATAGTACTCTCCAATTTCAACCAAATCATCAGTCTTGATGCCAATTTCTTCATACAATTCTCTCTTTGCTGCCGTTAGGTAATCTTCACCTTCGTCAACGTGACCAGCCGCAGAATTATCCCACCTACCTGGATAGAGCGGATTGTTCAGCGATCTTTTTTGCAGTAGAACCTTTTTACCCGACTCGTCCTCTACCATAATGCGAGCAATACGCACCGTCCAACCATGCAATCTCGCCTGATGCTGATCATCGGTACTTATTACACGATCATTGCTATCAACAATTTGGACTAACTTTTCCTGCGACATTTTAATCAGTTTTTGCGGTACGAACTTTTTTAGCAATTTCTTCCATGATTTTTGGATTATCTTCTAGGTATTTTTTAGCTGCTTCGCGACCTTGCGATATTTTTTCTCCGTTATAGCTAAACCACGCGCCAGATTTCTCGACAATTTCTTTTTCTGTTGCTATATCCAAAATATCGCCAGATCGGCTAATGCCTTGGTTGTACATTATGTCAAATTCTGCAATCCTAAACGGTGGCGCAATCTTGTTCTTCACAACTTTTACTTTTGTTCGGTTGCCAATAATCTCTTCGCCTTTTTTTATCTGTCCAATTCGTCTAATGTCCATTCGTACACTGGCATAAAACTTAAGAGCATTACCGCCAGTTGTAGTCTCTGGATTTCCAAACATTACTCCAATCTTCATTCTAATCTGATTGATAAAAATAACTGTAGCGTTAGAACGATTAATTACTCCTGTTAACTTCCGGAGAGCTTGACTCATCAGTCGGGCTTGAAGACCCATATGACTATCACCCATATCCCCCTCGATTTCAGCCCTTGGTACTAGGGCAGCTACAGAGTCCACCACGATTACGTCAACGGCGTTTGAACGGACTAAAGTCTCAGCAATTTCTAAGGCTTGTTCACCGTTATCTGGTTGAGAAACTAGTAAATTCTCGGTTTTTACCCCTAGCCGTTTGGCGTATGCCGGATCTAGTGCATGTTCAGCATCAATAAACGCCGCTCGTCCACCAGTCTTTTGAGCTTCCGCAATTACATGAAGGGCAAGAGTTGTCTTACCAGAGCTTTCTGGCCCATAAATCTCAATAATTCTTCCTTTTGGGATTCCGCCGCCCAGGGCCATATCAAGAGATATGCTTCCAGTAGGGATACATTCAACATCGGCATTTGTCCCCTCCCCTAGTTTCATGATAGACCCTTTGCCGAATTGCTTTTCTATATGATCTAGCGCTAGACCAAGTGCCTTATCTTTGCCAGATTTTTCACTATCTTTCGTTTCTGTTTTTTTCGTATCAGACTTACTCGCCATATTATTCTTACCCCTCCAGAATTTTGTAATTTTATCGTAATCCTAGTATAGCAAACGATTAAAGCAATCTAGACAGAGTTTTTTGATAACAAACTACCATCATAAGCACAAGCGGTGGTACACTAGTAACATATATGCGAAAAAACTAAGATAGTTATGCTTAAGGCGATTTTATATAATAGGGTTAGAACAAACTATGAAAATATCAGATGCATTAGTTGAAAAATTAATACTCGACGCAAAAATCACAACTAAAGAAAAACTCAATAAACTACGAGAAGAAGCCGTGGCTGAAAAATTCAGCCTGCAACAATCTGTCATAAAAAATAATCTGTTAGATGAAAAAGATTTAGTTAAACTATATTCGAAAGAAGCCGATATCCCCTTTGTGGATTTGAACCCTAAAGAAATAAAAAGAGAAGTTTTACGTTTAATACCAGAGAGGATTGCAAAACAATACAATGCAGTTGTTTTTGACGTTAATGAAAAAGGCAGTAAGTTACTGGCGATGGAAGACCCTGATGATATCCAGGCAGTTAACTTCTTGCAAAAACAACTTGGGACAAATCTTACCGTCTATGTTGCAACTACAGCTGCTATCCAAGGGGCAATAGACCAATACAAAGGTAATAATATTGGTAGCGAACTAACAAAAGTGATATCTGACAGCACAAAAGATGAAGATGATGAACAGACAAACGATAATGTCAGCGAGGAAGAGCTAGCCGAAGATTCTCCTGTTGCGCAAACCGTCAATTTATTAATCGAATATGCTATCAAGGCAGGAGCCAGCGACATCCATATAGAACCAAGAGAAAACCACGTATTAGTTAGGTATAGAGTTGACGGGGTGTTGCGTGAAGCAAACAAACTGCCAAAAAAAGTAATGGCTGCCCTAATTTCTAGAATAAAAATACTTGCCAACCTAAAAATCGACGAGCACCGTGCCCCACAAGACGGACGTTTCAAAATTGCCGTATCCAGTCAGGTATACGCTCTTAGAGTATCCACATTGCCGATTATGGACGGCGAGAAAGTTGTAATGAGAATTCTAAACGAATCAAACGAAGCCTTAACCCTAGAAGACTTAGGTTATTGGGGTCATTCACTTGACTGCATTAACAGAGCCATGACGCAACCATACGGCATGATATTAGTAACGGGCCCAACAGGATCGGGCAAGTCAACTAGTTTGTTTAGCGTACTCAACAAGATAAGTAATCCATCAGTAAATATTTCAACTGTAGAAGACCCAGTAGAGTATCGGATTGGCGGAGCTAACCAAACTCAGGTCAACCCTGTTGCTGGTATGACTTTCGTGAACGGGCTTAGGGCACTGCTAAGGCAAGATCCTAACGTAATAATGGTAGGAGAAATTCGCGACACCGAGACAGCAAATCTTGCAATTCAAGCAGCGTTAACTGGCCATCTCGTATTTTCGACACTTCACACAAATAATGCCGCGACATGTCTTCCAAGGTTACTAGATATGGATGTTGAGCCGTTTTTGATTGCCTCGACAATTAGAGCAGTTATCGGGCAAAGATTAGTCAGACGACTATGTGTTGATTGTCGTGAAGTTTATGCTCCGGATGAAGCAGCTCAAAAACAGTTGGCTTCAATTTTTCATACAGATGACAGTGCTGTCATGAAACGAATTTGCGAACTAGAAAAACAAGCCCTTGAAGCTGGTATTGGAAAAACCAATACCAGCAAAAAAAGCAAAGAAGACACTTCTCAACTTGGGACAACTGATACAAAGATAGTCAAATTATGGAAAGCACATGATGGTGGATGCGACAGCTGTAATCATACCGGCTATAAAGGTCGAATAGGTATTTACGAAGTACTAGATATAACTAACGAAATACAAAAACAAGTAGTCAGTAATGCAACTAGCGATGCACTCCAACAACAAGCAATAAAAGATGGTATGGTTACAATGCAATTAGATGGATTAATTAAATCATTACGGGCACAGACTTCCATAGAGGAACTGCTCCGAGTAACCACTGAAACCTAAAAAATGAAACAATTTAAGTACACCGCAACAACAAAAGATGGAAAGACTGTCAGTGGTAGTGCAGAATCTACCGACAAAGAAGCCCTGGTCTCTAATCTAAGAAAAAAGGAGCTCACTCCTTTTGTGATTAAAGAACAAAGTCAAAAATCAAATTTTCTTGAAAATATCGGTAAATCTAAAAAAGTAAAAATTAAAGATTTAGCAATATTTAATAGACAACTATCTACAATGGTGTCAGCTGGAGTCCCGTTAAACCGCGCCCTTGATACACTCAAAGACCAGACCAAGAACAAATATTTCAAAGAAGTAATAGCTGGAGTATCTAAGGATGTATCTGGTGGATCACCATTGGCAGACGCATTCGCGAAATATCCTAGAGTATTTAATGATGTTTACGTAAATATGGTAAGAGCTGGGGAGGCTGGCGGTATCCTTGACGAAATTCTTAAAAGACTGGCTATACAGATTGAAAGTGATTCAAGTATGAGAAAACGAATAAAATCTGCCATGGCATACCCAATCGTGATTCTCGTAGTCACTATTTTTGCTTTTTTTGGGATTATGATCTTTATCATCCCAAAAATAGGAGAAATCATTAAAGACCTAGGTGGAGGCGAAGATTCTCTGCCCGTCTATACAAAAGCAATGCTATCAGTTAGCGATTTTATGCAACACAATGCAATTTTTCTAATCATTTTTGGAATT
The DNA here is from genome assembly GCA_964584895.1 of uncultured Candidatus Saccharibacteria bacterium. Taxonomy (GTDB): domain Bacteria; phylum Patescibacteriota; class Saccharimonadia; order Saccharimonadales; family JAGQNJ01; genus DAISWO01. The sequence goes on along the minus strand of CAZPAW010000001.1, from coordinate 280,519 downwards.
ATTGCTGTTTTTGTATTTAAAAGATGGTCGCGGTCGCCGAAAGGCAAAAGACAGTTTCACGGAATACTTCTTAAAATGCCAATCGTAAGTAATGTAATCGTAAAAATCTCCGTGGCTAGATTTGCCCGAACTTTTGCTTCATTAATGTCGTCTGGAGTAGGAGTTTTGGATGCTCTTGAAGTAACCGGAGGGGCGATGGGAAATGTAGTTATTCAAGACGAACTTAGAGAGGCAGCTAAAGAAGTTAAAAATGGTAAACAGTTATCAGAACCACTATCTAAAAGTAAGCACTTTCCGCCAATAGTCGCACAAATGTTAGCGGTCGGAGAAGAATCAGGTAAAATTGACACAATTTTAATTAAAGTTGCTGATTTTTACGAAGAAGATGTTGAAACTGCGATTGACGGTTTAGCGTCAGTGATCGAACCAATAATGATCATACTACTTGGGTCAGTTGTTGGAATAATTGCAGCAAGTGTAATGGGACCGATTGCTGGACTTAGTAAAACCGTCGGCGGGCAAGGACAATGATAGTGGATAACTCTCATAAAACTACTTGACGTGTACTCGCTTATGTTTATAATTATGGTTAGTTAGGCCTGTTATTGGTTGTTACCCAATATAACCTACGCTTATCAACAATAAAAAAATAATCATAAGGAGGGTGGGTCCAGATGACTTCACTTAAACGTAAACAAAGCGGTTTCACAATCATTGAATTATTGATTGTCATTATCGTAATTGGAATACTAGCGACACTAGTAATAACAACTTTCAGCGGTATACAAAGAAATGCTCGAAATAGAGCAAGAGAAGCTGATATCAATGCAATTCAAGGTCAAGTTGAATACTACTATGGTCAAAACGACGAGTATCCTACTCTTGCTAACATGAACGATGCTACCTTCCGTTCAGATAACTTGCAAGGATTAGATGCTGGGGCACTTTCAGACCCATCTAACCCAGACGTTCAGACACTTGTTGCTGCACCAGTTGCCGGTTCTTACGCTTACGCCGTAACAACCGAAGACGGTGATGCTTGTGATAACGCTGCAACTGCAACTGCTTGTACAAAATACACACTAACAGCAACATACGAAGGAACAGGCACCTACGTAAAAAGTAGCTTAAACTAATAAAATATAGTTAACAGCTAGAAATAGACCCCATAATCCGGGGTCTATTTTTTTATCAATCGCCAAAGATGATAAAGTATAGAGTAAGCATGAGTATAATGACTGAAGATAAAAATGATGAATTAGGTTTTACCCTAGTAGAGGTCATAATTTCAATTATGGCAGTTGCTCTGTTTATCTTTGCTTTTAATACTATATACACAACCCAAATATACATAAATCAAAGAGGTAGAGATACATCGGTAGTAAATTCATTTGTTGAAACTAAAATTGAATCCTTGCGCAGTAAAGGTTTCTTGGGTTTAAGCAATGGAGGGACGGATATTAGTAACGAACTGCCTTCAGAATTAGGAACCCCTAGATCTGCATCCTTAAATATTAGCGAAGTTAATTCGGCCACAAAAAAAATTGTGATTAATGTTTATTATACTCAGCAAGGACAGGACCAAAACATTAGTTACACATCATATATAGGAGAATTAGGTGTTGGCCAATACTAAACCACTATCCCCCATCGATAATAATAGAGGCTTTACTGTTGTCGAGCTACTGATTAGCATTACAGTTATAGGTATCGCATTAACAGGCTTAGTTGGAGCAATGGTATTTTATTTAGCTAATATGACCAGAAATAACGTATTCATCAATATGACAATAGAATCTCAAAATCTACTCCGAAGTACAGTCGAAGAATTAAGATACGGTGCAGGCGTCAGACAAAGTAATACAATTAACGATCCAAACGCTCCGTCCGAGGGATGGAACACTAATAATGATGAGTTTGTAATTGTTATTGCGGTGCCAGCAAAAAATTCTGATAATGAATTTATTATCGACCCAGTCACCGGACAACCCTACAATAATGAATTGGTGTATTTCAAAGACGGTGGAAATCTTTTCAAAAGAACGTTGGCTAACCCGAGTGCAGAAAATAATAGTGCATCCACAAGTTGCCCGACTAATATAGCCAGCACTACTTGCCCAGCTGATCGGCTGTTGGCTGAAAGCGTTAAAGATATGGTTTTTAGTTTATTTGATCAAGATAACATCCCGACAACCAATCCATTACTTGCCCGTTCAATAAATATTACACTCAAGATGGAGCGCGATACTTACGGACAACCACAGAGTTTAGATAATTCTATTAGAGTTACATTAAGGAATAATTACGAATGAAAATAACAAACAACCAAAGAGGCTCAGTATTGATCGGATTATTAATAATACTCCCGGTTATATTATTCGTAACCGCCGCATATTTGGGCTTATCTACAAATAGTCTAAGAATCGCGCAAAAGGATCAGTTTCACTCTCACTCACAATTTGCCGCAGATGCAGGCCTAGATATGGGGTCGTATCTCATAAATCAAGAAGAAGATTGGGACGGCACCGATGGTGAGATAGAACTACATAACGATGGCAACATAAAAACTACCTATTCATTAACTGTGACAACTAATGGCGAAGACAAAACTATTGTCTCCGAGGGCAAAACATACAAGCCGATTAATAGCACGACACCAAAATCATCAATAAAATTATCGGCTAATATGAGAAAAGTTGATTCGGGAGGGTTCAGTGTTGTTACGGGAGTCGGTGGTCTTTATATGTCGAATAGTTCTAAAATTCTTGGAGGCAATGTTCAAGTAAACGGAGAAATTCAGCTATCAAATACGGCCCAAATCGGTCTAAGTACTTCGCCTGTCATACTAAATGTTGCCCACCAAAATTGTCCGAACCCGGCAACTACTGAATTCCCTAGATTATGCAACCAAGGAGAAAACGGTCAACCAATATCGATAAGTAACAGTGCTCGTATTTACGGCGATGTAAAAGCCAATAACCAAACAAATGGCGCAGGTATGACTAGTCCTGGATTAACGGCTTCATCTGGAGTAGACCCACAACCGCTACCGAGCTATGATCGAGATGCACAAAAAGCAGCTATTGCTAATAATCAAACTGGTTCAACTGCATCATGTTCATCTAACACTGTTAAAACTTGGCCAGCTAACCTAAAAATTACTGGAAATGTAAATATTAGTAATAACTGTAAGGTGACTGTATCTGGTAATGTATGGATAACAGGAAGACTCACTTTAAGCAATCAGGCTCAGATTATTGTTAGCAACAGTCTAGGGACTACAAGGCCAACTATTATGGTCGATGGATCAGGCACATCTATTTCTTTCAATAATGCATCTGAGATCGTCGCCAACACTAATAACACTGGCTTCAGATTTATTACTTATTGGAGTAGTGCTAGCTGCTCACCTGACTGCGCAGATGTATCGGGGGTAGATCTTAGCAATTCACGTGATGTTTCCACTATACAAATGAATAACTCTGCCAATGCAGCCCAATCAATTCTATATGCAAAATGGTCGAGGGTTAGTGTATCTAATAGCGGTCAAATTGGTGCCTTGGTCGGGCAAACTGTCCAATTAACAAATAGCGCAACCATTACTTTTGGAACTTCGGCTGGCGAAAGCACAAGTTATTGGGTCATCGATAGAGTAAATCGAATTTTTAATTAGTATGTAGTCTGCTGTATATAAATTGCTAATAAATCTGTAAAAACACTTCTATTTGTTATAATAATTGTAAGTACTTATGCTTTTATTAAAAAACAATTATGCAAAATTCATATTTTTATAAAGACAAACCAATTTTTGGATTCGACATTGGGTTTAACAGCATAAAAGTTATGCAACTAGAACAACACGACAAAGTTCATCATGTTGTTGGATACGGAGTAGCGAATTTCAACGAAAAAGCTATCGACAAGGGAATGATTGTCGACCATGAAGCCGTAGCTAAGGCAGTACAACATCTATTTAATAATGACTTGGTTGGAGAAATTAATACAAAAAGAGTCGCTTTCTCTGTGCCAGCTGCTAGAACGTTCAGCAGGATCCTACATCTCCCAAAGTTAGACAAAAAAGATTTAATTGAGGCTGTGAAACTAGAGGCAGAACAATACATACCTGTACCGATTGCGGATCTTTATTTAGACTTTACTATCATCAAACAAACAGCCAATAATATTGATGTTCTTGCAGTAGCTGTGCCTAAAAAGATTGTTAATTCATATCTACAGCTGGCAAGAATGCTTGGCCTAGAAACCGTAGTCATGGAGACGACCACGGGATCGACCGACAGACTATTTCGCAATACAGATCAACACGACGTGCCTTCGGTTTTGATAGACTTTGGGTCCGTCTCTGCGGATATAACCGTATATGATAAATCTATGGCTGTGACTGGTACTGTTCCTGGCGGAGGAGATGACTTTACTCAACTGATTGCATCAAAATTAGGCGTTACGAAAGAAGAAGGCCACTTAATAAAAGTTAAATACGGCTTAGGCGCAAGTAAAAAACAAGCTGAAATCGTAGAAGCCGTGGCTCCTATACTCCAGCAAACCCTTAAAGAGATAAAACGAATGATTAGGTATTATGAAGAACGAAGTGAACCTCATAAAAAGATTGAACAAGTCGTTACTTTCGGTGGAGGCGCAAACGTGCCGGGTTTGAGCGAATACTTAATCAACGCTCTTAGAATACCTGTAAGAGCCTGTGATCCATGGAATCATATACTGTTTAAACACATTAAAGAGCCGAATGGAGCTGAAAGATCTATGTATATTACGGCTGCTAGCCTAGGACTAATTAACCCACAGGATATATTCGCATGATTAATCTTTTACCTCCAAACCAAAAAAATGAAATAATCTATGCTCGAAAAAATACCCAGCTACTAAAATGGTGTTTTTTAATGTTTTTAGCTAGCCTAGTCGCTGTTGCCATAATATTTGCTGGTCAACTCTACATAAAATCAACCTCCAACAGTTACGCCAAACAAATTGCATCAACAGAACAAACGTTAAAATCAGAAAAACTATCAGACACCCAAAAGAAAATCACTGACCTCTCAAATAATGTATCCTTAATAGAAAAAGTCTTACAAAACTCAATATTATTTTCTAAGCTACTAAAACAAGCTGGTGCAGTCATGCCGCCAGAAACCGTATTGTCGAATTTAGAAATTTCTAAAGTTGAAGGTGGAATTGATCTGTCGGCAAAAGCAAAAGACTATAAATCAGCAACTCAGGTACAAGTCAATCTCCAGGATCCGGCAAATAAAGTGTTTGAAAAAGTCGACATCCTCTCAATTAATTGTAATAAACTAACGGATGATGGATACCCATGCACGGTCACCCTACGAGCTCTATTTGGTGATAATAGCCCATATTTATTCATTAGCGATACAGATAGGACTGAGACAGAATCATGAATAGCAAAAAGATATATTGGTCGATGCTAGGACTATTTTCATTTAGCATATTGGTATTTTTTGGTTTAGTTGTATTCGGAAATTCAATACTAAAAAATAGTGCTAACTCACTGCTCGATCTAAAACTAAAAAATCGACTACTAAATGAACAACAAGCTGCTTTAACCAAAGCAAAAAGAGACATCGAAAAATATCAAAACTTTGAGCAAATAGCAAAAGCCGTTGTCCCTCAAGACAAAGATCAGGCAAAGGCTGTTAGAGAAATTATTAATATCGCCACAAAAAATGGCATAACAGTGGAGAGTATAGGATTTCCTAGTTCTGAGCTCGGAGGTAGCTCGGCTTCTACATCAACCAATCAAAATCCCGATGCTCCAAAATCTAAATCCAGCTCAGACTCGCAAACTAAAAAATCTCCAATAACCCAAGCCGTCCCTGTTAAAGGAGTCACTGGAGTATATTCACTAGAAATGAACATAGTACAAGATACCTCCGAAGATTCGTCGAGCGTTACTTATCCGCAACTACTTAATTTCTTAAAATCACTTGAAAATAATCGACGAACCGCCCAAGTTACTCAACTTAGAATCGACCCAATAGCAGGGACTCCATATTTAAAATTTTCGTTAACAATTAATATATTCGTAAAGCCATCATGAATTTAGATTTAAACAAAATACCAGCTCAACTCAATAAACTCAAAGATATCGTAAAATCCTATATTGGATTCTTTTTGGTGCTAGCAATTCTCGTAAGTTACGGGTTCTTGATTTGGCAAATTAAAGTATTCGTAACCGAAAATCCTTCTGAAACAAAAGTTGCTGAACAATTAAAAACCATTAACATCCCAAAAGTAGATGAAGAAGCAATCCAACGTATCAGCGAATTAGAAGATAATAGCGTGCAAGTTAAGGCGCTATTTGAAGAGGCACGCCAAAACCCATTTACAGAGTAAGGGCTAATTTCCGTATTTTTTCAGGTTCTCTTCGTGTGCATTAATAATTACTTTTGATGCTTTATAAGGGTTTGGCACATAGTTAAATGTGTAGTTTTGTTGTTCGCCTGCCGTCTCAATTATTAGCGTGCCGTAATTAAAAGATCGGGCAAAGAATGTCTTTTGGGCAACAGAAACATCTTGCGTGTCGCCTATGCTTAGTTGTGATACTTTGCGATGAAAAATAGATATATTAACAATCTGTGCAATTTTTTCATTGGTTACAAAAATCACATTATGCTTATACAGATAGCCGTTAATATATGTAACAATAAGTACGAAAATTGATAATAAAAAGCCAAAGAAGACAAAGAATGGCTCAAAACCGTCTAAACCAAAACCTGCAACAACTCCACTAGTGGCTAGTGCCGTTACGACAGCAAATATTGTTATCGCAATAAAGCCTCCAATCATATAAAGAAAAGTAAGGCCAATTGGATGTTTTCTAATTTCTATTAATAATTGTTCGTCGGGGTCAAATTCGATTAAATCAAAATATTTTTTTCCAAAATTTGACAGGTGATTCAGTCCCTGTTTATGTGGTTCGATCTTTTTATCCATCTATATAGATAATTATACCAGTTTCTGCTGATCATCTACTTCGTTAATATGGACCCCTAGGTGCTTGTGTGTTTTTGGTGTTGTTTTTCTTCCCCGCGGGGTTCGCTCTAGTAGTCCAATCTGCAATAAATACGGTTCATGAAAATCTTCAATCGTTGTTCTTTCTTCGCTAGTAAGGGCAGCTAGCGTCTCTAGACCAACAGGCCCGCCATTGTAATTCTCGATAACCGCCATTAACAATCTTCTGTCCGATGGATCAAGACCAAGCTCGTCAATCTCTAATAACTTCAGTGCCTTCAAGCTAATAGGATTATCAATAGTTCCATCACCGTTCACATCAGCATAATCTCTAACACGCTTCAATAATCGGTTGGCTATTCTTGGTGTTAATCGCGCCCTTTTGGCAAGCTCTATTGCCGCCGACTGATCTATTTTCACCCCTAGTATCCCTGCCGAACGTTTTATAATCTGCGCGATTTCTTCAGGTGTGTAGAATTCTAAGCGGTGAATCATACCGAACCTATCGCGCAGTGGCGCAGCCAGCGCACCAGTTCTGGTTGTAGCGCCTATAATTGTAAACTTTGGTAAGTCCAGTCTTAGACTCTTGGCGCTTGGCCCCTTGCCTAGCATTATGTCTAGTTTAAAGTCTTCCATTGCGCTGTACAGCACTTCTTCTACAGATCGATGCAGTCGATGAATTTCGTCAATAAATAATATGTCACCGTCTTGTAGATTGGTGAGTAGGCTAGCCAAATCCCCTGCCCGCTCAATTGCTGGACCGCTAGTGATTCTAATCTGCGCACCCATCTCATTAGCAATCACGCTAGCGAGGGTTGTTTTACCAAGCCCTGGAGGCCCATACAGCAAAACATGGTCAACAGGCTCGCCGCGTTTTTTGGCTGCATCAATAGATAATTGTAGGTTCTTCTTGATTCTCTCCTGACCAATATAATTAGCAAAATCTTTCGGCCGAAGAGTTACCTCTAGATCTTGCTCGTCCTTACCATCCGGTTCGTCTGGTTGTGTTATTCTCTCAATCGCCATTAACTATTTATCTCCTTTAATTTTGTAGAGTAATCCTTTAGACCGCTCTTCATCTGCGATTGCTTCAAGAGATTTATCGTTAAATTTAATTTCTCTTCCACCATTATCAATTACTATATTCAGCCAACTATGCCCAGGATTCTTTTGTTCTTCAAATACTACACCCTGTCGATCAAGTGTCTGCGCAACAGCGAACATATCCAAAACAGTAAACTCAACATGTTCAACAAAACCAGCATCGAGTTCTTTACCGGGTCGAGGTTGCATAATCTCAACCCGAGGGAATAGTGTGTCTCTACTGTCAAGCTGTAATAAAAATCCGTCTCGTAAACATGCTGAGGCCAACAACCTACTATCCATCGCAATTTCCCAAATTCCATTATCATCCACAATTTCACGCAATTCTTCACAAGTATCTAAATAATCCAACTCGTCAGAGCATTTTATCGCAACATGATCAGGACTAGAAAAAAAACTTTGCGGGAGATCAAACTGGTTCACAAAACTATTAAATGCAACTTCGTAGTCTGCTACGCTGCTACTTAGTCCATCAATTTTCATCTACTACCCTTCAATGCTTGTTTAACGCGTTCTTCAATCGATAAGTCTTTATCGATATTTTGCAGGGCTAGTTGGGCATCTACTTCTTGATAACCCAGTGCCACCAGCGCCTGCACTGCCTCGTCGCTTTGATTTATACTGCCTCGGTTTATGATATCGTCGGCCCCAGCCCCTGCAACAATACCTACTTTATCACGCAGTTCAACAACTATTTGCTCGGCAGCGCGCTTGCCTACGCCTTTGGCGGTCTGAAGTGTCTTTACTTCACCCGATGCAATTGCTGAACGCACATAATCACCAGATCCTATATCCAGAACTGCCAGCGCAACCTTTGGACCAACGTTTTTAACACTCAGTAACTGCTCAAAAAGTTGTTTTGTCTCAATCCTGCTAAATCCAAAAAGGTCGTGTGATGCTTCTCGGATATGCTCGTAAATATACAATTTTGCCTTTTCATTTAAAGCCAGTTTTGCGTAATCATCTACAGTCACAAACAGTCCATATCCAACTCCGTTCACATCAACCACAATAGAATCTGTAAACTTTTCACTCACTATTCCACTCAGTGTAGATATCATACGTAAGACTATTATCGCATATTCATGCTGCAACATATAGCTGCTGCTAGGGCATCTGCCGCATCATCTGGTTTAGGGATGGATTTCAATTTTAAAATTGTCCGAACCATTTCTTGGATCTGAGCTTTTTCGGCCTTACCGTAACCTGTCAATGCTTGTTTAATTTGCTGTGGGGTATACTCGTGTAGCTCCATCTTGTGCTGCTTGCCTAGTAGTAGTACAACCCCTCGAGCTTGCGATACCGACATAGCTGTTGTAACGTTCTGTGCAAAAAACAGCTTTTCGACGGCCATAACAGTTGGTTTGCATTCAGCAATAATCTCGCTCAGTTCATTAAATATCGTTTCTAGCCGATCCGAATCTGCTTGATGGACTGGCGTTTTAATAACCCCAGCGTCAACTAGCGTCATAGAGTTTTTTGCAACATCAATAACCCCAAATCCCAAAATTCCCGTCCCTGGATCAATCCCTAATATTCTCATCTATCTAGATAATAACAAAACTAATTACTCTAAGCTTGTTTTCACTTAGATTTTTTCGAAAATCTGTTTAAATATTTTTTTATTTCTGATCTATATTCATAAACACCGTAACCGACTAAACCAAGTCCAATTATAGCCACAGCCCCATAACTAACTGGGTTTGCGGTTGCTGTAGCGACGCTGCTCAGCCCCCCAGCCGTATTGACACCAGCCACCTTCCTACATCTGTTTGTATTTGGATTACGTATTTGACCTTTATCACATGGTTTTAAGCTATTTACTGAATCGATCTTTTTACACCTGTTAGTCTCGGGATTACGGTATTGGTCACTATTACAAGGCTTGAGCGAAGAGGATAATACCGCGATTTTCTTGCATCTGTTAGTTTCAGGATTTCTATATTGGTCACTATTACAAGCTTGCAGAGTGCTAGTTGCAGTACTTTTTAGACGACATCTATTCGTTTCAGGGCTACGATATTGGTTAGAATTACAGGGCACTAAACTAGAGGCTGTAACAATATTCTTACAACGATTAGTTTCAGGATTTCGAAACTTTCCTGGAGGGCACGGCGTAACTGCCCCTTTGCCTCCGCTGTCGATAAATAATTGCGTAGGTCCTAGATTTGGCTCATCAGGCGTCACCCTATCGGTCGCTACCCACTCCCCCTCAACCAATGCCCAACTCTCATCCTCACCGATTGAATTATAAGACTCGCTCGTATGAATTACCGAACCTGCTGGGTTTAACACCCTAGCGGCACTTGAAGTATTGCTCAGAGTTAAATTTGTCTGTGAAGAATTTAATGCAAGGTAAGACTTTGGACTAATTTGGGTAGATGGCAAGGTGTAACTGTAATTAAAATCAAGCCCTGTTTGTATTTTATAACCATCTAAATTTACAGTTTCGTTATTAGGGTTATAAATCTCTACAAATTCATCTTCGCTGTCTGTTAGTGGACTAGCGGGATTGGGTAGTAGCTCACTAATAGTTACAGGCAAATAAGTCTCTGTCGTAGGCTCAGGTGTTGGGTCTGGTGTTGGATTAGGATCAGGTGTGATAACTGGAGGGTCGACTTCCGGAGACGGCAGTTGCCCAGTTAGACTGAAATCGGTCGAGTTATTGTTTGTATCGACAGGATGACCGTCATTATCGAAAATACGCTTAATACTACTACCATTGGACGGAATAATTGCCTGTGTAGTTTCGTAACATTTTGCACTAGAGTTAGGGCTACCCCAACCGACTAAGTCTAGGATTGTAACAATAGACTGATCTAGCGTTGTATTCTTTAGTCTTATAGATCCACCAACATTGTCATTTAGACTAATTTCAAAAACTATTCGTCCTCTAGGCTGAACAATTCCAGATAGACTTTCATTTTTTACATTAGATGTCGTATCAATTGTCGTCCAATCCGGTGAATCACAGTCCACTAAATTCAAATTTGATGTAACTTTAGCGTATTCTAGAGTATATCCCGATAAATCAATAGTATTCGGACTATCGTTAAAAACCTCAACGAACTGTGTCGGCTGTCCAGCAATCGCACCCCCAAGTTTAATCTCGCTAATAACAACACTGCTATCAAATGCTCTAGTCGGCAAAACCATAACGCCCAACAACACCAATAAAACTAGTGTTATTACTTTGGTTAGTAATCTTTTCATTTTTATTAAATAACCTAAAGCGTATTGTTAGCCCAAAGCTATATTTTGTCAAATTTACTTTATGTCAAAATTAGTATGAGTTTCGGTAACTTCATCAATATCTTCTAATGCTTCCATTAATCGAATAATTTTTCCGGCAGTAGATTCATCTGATATTTCTACAGTATTATTAGCGATATACGACAACCCAGCTTCTAGGATTTCAATATTTTTTTCTTGTAGATTTTGTCTGACTTTTGCTAAGTCTTTTGCTGAAGTGTAAACAATTGTGTCTTCATCCTCTTGTTCGGCATCTTCGGCTCCAGCATCGAGTACATTTAATAAGAGATCCTCGCTTGCACCTTTTACTCTAATTACCCCTTTATGATCAAACTGGAAAGCAACTGCGCCTTTCTCTGCAATGTTTCCACCATGCTTCGAGAAAGCCAGACGGACCTCTGGATATGTACGATTAATATTATCAGTCGCGCATTCTACTAAAATCGCTACTCCGCCTGGACCATAACCTTCGTACAGCACTTCTTGAATCTGCGCACCCCCTAGTTTTCCACTGCCTCGATCGATTGATCGCTGAATATTAGCATTTGGCATATTTGCTGCTTTTGCTTTATCAATGGCGAGCCGAAGCGTAAAATTCATGTCAGGATCAGATCCGCCCCGTGCAGCAATCGCAATCATGTTGCCTAATTTAGTAAACATAGCACCACGAGCAGCATCCTTAGCGCCTTTCTGTCGTTTTATTGTCGACCATTTGCTATGTCCCGACATTCGTTCTCCTAACTATCACAAATTTCAATTATTTATCTGACGATATTATATCATGACGAGTTTTTGTTTTAATCTGTAATATAACGACTATTAGTATTATAAAAACATACATTATTAACATCTGTGCCAAATTTATACTGACTTTAACATACGCTCCGGGTACTTTTGCTAGTAGTGCAGAAATAGACAACATGTAACGTAAAATTATTTCTGCAGGTAAAGCAACAATACCGCCAAATACAAAACCAAACATTCCACTAATACCAGCAAAAAGACTAAATAACATCGCAATCGGTACTAACGGTACAATCAGCATATTGGCAATAATACTAACTACTGATAGTCTGCCAAAGGTATACAAAATCAAAGGGAGCGTGAGTAGCTGTGCAGAAAATGTTTCTAACAATACGTTTTGAGGGATCTTATCCTGGTTTTGATTTTTTACAAATCTAGCTTTTAGTAGAGGGGCTAAAACCAGTATTCCAAAAAATGCAAAAAACGACAGATACCATCCAATATTCGACCATAGATAAAGCGGATTAATAAAAGTGGTTATCCCCGCGACAAGTAGTATCAACAATACAGGCTTAAAGTTTCTCCCAAAATACCAAGCTAGTAAACTCAGCGTGCTAACTATTCCGGCACGAACAATTGAGGGGCTATTGCCAGTCAACAACAAAAATAAAACAATTAAACTTAACGAAAAAATTAATGATTGGAACCTAGATCTTTTTGAAAACACTTTTTCTGATGAATGTATTATCACTGTTAGGTTATAACCTGACACCGCGATAATATGCACTAGCCCAACTGCAATTAATAGATTAGTTAATTCTTGGCTGAGAGTATTTCTTTGACCAATAAGTAGACCCAAACCAAACGAGGCTAATGGCTCAGGCAAAGCGTTTTGCATACCAGCCGCAAATTCACGGCGCAATTTATCTATAGGTGAATTACTCTTTTGCACTACCCGAAGATTCGCAAAACTAATACCGCCCTGCTGTGCGCCTCTTTTTTTGTATAGCCTACCTTCGACTATTAGCTTATCGCCTTTATAGACAACCGGCTCACCTCGCCCACCAATATCTAGTTCCCCAACAAGATTAGTTCTCTCAGGGCTCGCCACAAAAAGACTCCCAGCAGGAAAACTCAGTAATCCTTTGTCGTCATAGACAGCATCCTGCAATGCGGTCACTTCAACTACAACCTGTTTGCCTGAAAGATCATCATATACTAATAATTTCTGAAAATAATCCGACCCCCTTAACCATCCCAACAAAAAACAACAGACAAATATCCCAATTAAAGGTAGGAATCGTTTTGTTGAATTACGAGAAAACACAAACAAAATCCCAGTAACAATAATCGCCAAAATTAACCAACTATAATGTAGCCCAAATCCCGTTCGTGCAAAACCTAAGCCAAGCAGCAAAGTAATAAATGATATGGAGGCGAAAGTTGTTCTTTTCATGCCAATAATATTTATCTGCAGAATACCATGAAAAGCGTTATGGCATTGACTTTTTGCTCTAAAACAGAGATAATTCTCTCTGTTTTAGACTTATTAACTATTCGTTGTTTCTTCCTAGTTTTTTAAACCAAGAAGTGATTCATTTGATTCTTCTGTTTGAAAAACTAAGAGGAGTAAGCGACTAGAAGGTGAAAGTAAATTACTCGAAAAGTAATTTACGGAAGCTGACCGTCAATTACGACGCGGGTCCGTAGCTCAGCTGGTTAGAGCACCTGCCTTTTAAGCAGGGTGTCGTGGGTTCAAGTCCCACCGGACCCTCCATCCTCCGTCGCAAATCTCTTTAGAGATTAGCTATGGAGGATTTTGTGTTTTAGTGGGGCTTGAACCCGAGAGGGCGAGAACAGCCCGACGGCTGTTCGAGTTTTACATACTAGTCCGCATGCGCAATTGCCTCAGGCAATTTTGTCGCTAGCGGAGAGTGAACAAGTCCCACCGGTCCATTTAGTTCATGGACAGTAGTGTTGCAGGCATTTATACTATAAGTTATGAATAGTAAACCTAAGGCAAAAGTAATTCTATGTTATGGCGACAGTAATACGTGGGGGCAGAATGATGATAAAAATACCGCTGGAAGATACTCATCAAATATTCGATGGACGGGCCAATTACAAACACTCTTAGGGGATGACTTCTATGTTATCGAGGAAGGCCTAGGTGGCAGAACAACCAACCTAGACCATTACAACCCAAAAAAACCTTCGCGTAACGGCTTTACTTATTTTATCCCTTGTCTTACAAGCCATAGCCCAATCGATGTTGCGATAATCATGCTAGGAACAAATGATCTCAAAATTCAATACAACAGATCCGTTTCCGAGATAGCCAACTCACTCATACAGTACATCGAAACAGTTAAAAGCGAGTCTCCACAAGCAAAGGTGTTACTCATCAGCCCAGCCAAAGTTGATAATACTGCTCCTAAATTTAGAGAATATTACAGTGGCATATATGATGATGTTTCAGCTGACAAATCAAAAGAACTTGCACAAGCAATCCAGAAAGTGGCTGAATTAACGAAATCTGCATTTTTTGACGCAAGCACAGTAGCCAAGGCGGGTAAAGACGGCATTCATTTTACCCCTCAATCCCATAATGAACTAGCTAAATCTTTGTCTAAAATAATCTCTGCGATATAAATCACGTTAAAGATATTCAAGCATATCTAGAGAAATTTAATACTTTTTAATATATTTAAGCGAGAGAGGCCTAATGACAAACACTAATACTGATTTATCGGTTGAGAGATTAAACGGAGTTCATGCTTCAATATACGACGAACTAGCAGATGAGTACGAAGCTAGGATTGAAATTTTACGTCCTGTAACAAAGTACTTAATTTCTAATTTAACAAAATTCTTATCTCCAGGTTCATCAGTGTTAGACGTTGGTTGCGCAGTTGGCTACACCACAGAAATTTTAAACGAGTTAGGGATGAATGCCCGAGGTATTGAATTATCAAAAAACATGGCACATCTTGCTAGGCGAAGAAATCCTGACTCTATCATAGACACTGGCGATTTTTTAACTCATGACTACGGAGACACGATGTTTGATGCAGTGTTTATGTCTGCCTATATACATTTATTCCCCGAAAATATCGCTCATCAACAAATCAAAAAAGCAGATCAAATATTGGTCCCTGGTGGATATTTATTAATTAGTACTACTGAAAATTCTCAGCCTAGCGAGGGTTTTCAAACAAAAGATGACTATAATCATGATCGTAAAAGGTATAGAAAAAAGTGGACTAGGAGTGGATTCTTAGAGCTCATCTCAGCAACCGGAATGGAAATAAGTTGGCATGAGGATATAGTCGATGAATATGGCAAAACCTGGATGGATTATATTTTACGAAAACCGAAATAACCCAAACTTATTGATATAATATGTCTATGTTCAAAACAATATTAGGATTCGGGGAAAAATATGGTGGTCCTGTTTGGGACGTTGGACCTGAGGTTAATGACATACCAGACAGCACATGGCCTGAACCAACTCCCGAAAATGTCCACGGGATTATAAGCACACTTATTGATCAACTACCAGAAGGGGTAAACCCCCAAAACCTGAGCTTGCGTGAACTTGCTAATCTTGCAATCCCACCAACCTTTGAAAACCTTCCCGAAAAAACAAGAGCCTTAGTCGAAGAAATTATGCCTGGATATTCCGAGCACTATAAGTAATAAATATACTTATTTCTTACCACGTTTTTTGGATTTTTCGCCACGATTCAATACCCAGAGTGCAACTAACTGAACCAGCACAACAACTCCTATAATTTCACTGCTAGTGTTAAGTAGCTCGCGTCCTAGTGGGTTGGACGAAATAGTCGCTTGTACATCAGCTGGTAGCAATGGTAAAGCAAAAGATGCATATACGACACCAGTTATCACAAGCGGAACGAGATTTAGAATATTCTTACTAATCGAAATTGTTCCTTTTAGAATCATCGCAGTCAGAATAACTGGTAAGGTTAGTATGGCTAGCTCGGCATAATGAGTAGTGTACGGATTGCGGAACGCCTTCTCGGCTTCTAGGATTGCTTTCTCACCAAAATATCTAGCAAGTAGCTCCCCTGCCATAACGCTAAAAAAGATATATGGAGCACTGACTCTCATCAAAAAACCCAAAACTACCGGCACAGCAAGCAAACCGCCAACAATTAAGTATGGAATCATGAAAATATCATAACACGCTTATGTCTTGCTACAGATGGACTTTTTGCCCTATGGCAATATTATTAGTATTTGCTTCACCATCATTTAATTCGATCACATATTTTGCTGGACCATGACAATACTGTCTAGGATAGCTTTTTGGATCTACGTTGTTTTCAATAAAAATAATTTTTGACTCATCATCTAGCCATAAAATATCCAACGCAAATTTCATATCTTTCATCCAAATACATTGCTCAACATAATCTGGAAAAACGAATAACATGCCTTGATTATCGGGCATAGATTCACGACCAGACAAGCCAAGTTGTAATTGTTCGGGTTTATCGACTTTCTCTAGTATGTACTGTTTCGAACCTAAGGCTATGTTCTTTTTTGGCATGTTAAAAATAAAAATCCCAATAAGTATCAGGAAAAGGCCAACAAGTACAACTAATGACCGTTTACGCGCCGACACGATCTTTGCGTTTTCGCCTCATAGCAGATTGTTCGATTGATTCAATTATCTTACCAGCGACATTTTTTCCGGTCACAGTTTCGACGCTATATAGCCCGGGACTTGAATTCACTTCTAACACTAATGGACCACGGTCTGATCTAACCATATCCACGCCACACGTAGATAAGCCCATAGCACTGGCAGCTTTTATGGCAGTTTTACGTTCTTCATCTGTTAATTTCACCGAAACAGCTTCACCGCCTTGATGTAAATTAGATCTAAAATCGTCATCCAAACTTTGTCTCTTTACGCCGGCAATCACTTTACCGCCAACAATCAGCACACGAATATCGCTACCATCAGCTTCATCAATAAATTCTTGTACTAAAAAGTTAATACCGCCAACATAAAAAGCTTGCATTACAGCCTCGGCAGCTTTTTTCGTTTCTGCAAGCACAACTCCTCGTCCATGAGTCCCACGCGCCATTTTTATGATTAGCGGTACACCACCAGCTAGCGAAATTACGTCTTCTAAATCAGCTGTTTCTCTAGCAAACACAGTTTTTGGTATACCTACACCAGCACGTGCTAAAATCTGCGTAGCTCGTAACTTATCGCGCGTACGATTAATCGCGAGCGAGCTCGCACTAGAATGTATTCCCTGCATCTCGAACTGTCGAACCATGGCAGTGCCATACTTTGTTAAACTTGCAGCAATTCTAGGGATAATAACATCTACTTGGCTCAGGTCTTCACCCTCAAATTTTACTACCGGCATACTACGCTCTATCGTCACATAACATTTACCATAATCAATTACACGTACGTTATGACCGCGTTTTTTCGCCTCTTCTTTTAGACGTTTAGTTGAATAATTACCTGGTCCTTTTGATAAAATTGCTATATTCATCCCGTTAAACTCCAGTTAATATTTGTTTGTAGCTTATAAATTGGGTTGTCATAATCATCCCCATAGTATGATAGTATTCTAATATTATTTGGGAGTCTAACCGGATTCATAATTCTTCTGGCCTCCCTTCCTCTTCGTCTTTGGGGAATTCAATATTATATGTCTTTTTTAATTCTACCCTATTTAAATCACTAATTGATGTATCTACCAAAAATCTTCCACTCAAAAGTTTACGTCCAAGAAGGATTGGATATATCTTTTTCGATCTGTCAGCGAGAGTAAACGTTGCGATAAAGACCTTTGGACCTAATTTTACTCTTAGTTTGACTTCATATCTTTTTTCTCTATGGCCAAAAGAGTTAGATATCCAAACTTCGTTAAAATTATCCGTTTCAATATCAGCAGCTAATTTACCACAAACTGGATGACCGCCTAACAATTTAAAACTAAGGGTTTTACCTCTATTTTTTAATTTTATATCAGAGGCATGAACTGCCGATCGGTACGCCCCAGTATCAATTTTTGCAGGGATATCAGCAATATCGTATCCTGTGAAATGAAGAAGTTCAGCACGACCAATTACGATTTTTCTAAAGCTTGACCTTGTCATGATAAGTACCTCGTTACTAGTATAATATCTAGCGTAAACGTTATAAAATATAATCTTGTATTATTCTACCACTTCTTATATAATAAGTCAATATGAAAAACAGCTTTTTAATTGTTGGTAAATCCTTTTCTTCGTTGGTTAAAACTATTGAAGATCGAGGTGATAAGTGGGTCCTTCTTAAAGACAGTAGAGTTGTCGGTAAAACCAAAAAACCAAATCAGATTAATATCAATTTTTCTAATAAAGCTACTCTTGCTAATGAAGTTAATAAACTTAAAGGTAAAATAAATGGCGTCATCGCAATATACGAGAATTATATAGTTGCTGCCAGCAAAATTGCCGAAACACTCGAATGTCCAGTATTACCTCTTGAATCAGCAAAGGCTTGTACTGACAAGGAATTAATGCGGACACGATTTTTAGCCTGCAAAGAACCAATCAGCCCTCAATTTAAAAAAATCTCCAACTATACTGACGCAGAAGATTTTGCTCACAAATTTGGTTATCCAGTAATAATCAAGCCTGCAAATCTTGCTAAGAGCTTATTAGTTTTAAAATGCAATAATCAGGATGAACTCGAGACAAATTTCAACTCAATTTCAAGGCAAATTAGCACAGTCTATTCCCGTCATGCACCAGATCAAACTCCTAAAATTATCATCGAAGAATTCCTAGAAGGAACGATTCATTCCGTAGATGGATTTGTTGATAATAAAGGTAAGGTTACGATATTGACCGAAATAACAGACTACCAAACAGGCTATGACATAGGTTACGATGATAACTTTCACTATAGTCGAATTTTACCAACAAGACTTTCTGATGACCAACAGAAGCAATTAATACATACTGCAAAACTTGGCTGTAGTGCATTAGGTATGAAAAATTCAGCTGCACACATCGAGATAATTATGACTAAAAAAGGTCCAAGAATTGTCGAGATAGGTGCCCGCAATGGTGGATACCGTGAAAGAATGCATAAATTAGCCAACAATATTGACCTGCTCGATATTCAACTCGATCTAAAACTAGGAAGGTCCCCAAATATTACCGTATCAAAACACGAACCCGTAGCAGTGCTAGAGTTATTTCCAAAGCAAGCTGGTATCTTTAGTGGCATTACTAACGAAAACCAACTACAAAAATTACCCTCGTTAGTTTCTTTCAAAATTAAACAAAAACTAGGTGAACATGTAGGCAAAGCCGGCGACGGATACAAAATGTGCGCGATCATAATCTTGCACAATCCAAATCCAAAACAATTTGAAAAAGACTTAGATTTCGTCAACGAAAACGTTCGAGTTATTACAGACTAGGGACTAATCCGTTTTCTCTAATATGTTTTTTATGGGTAGGGTTTGTAGGGTCGAATTTTGCCTGCATGGTATATTCAATTAATTTGTCGGCACTTACACCACTAGCTAATGCCTCGTTTAAATAATTGACCGCTTTTACGTATCCTGCGTAGTAATAGCTATACATTGTATATACTGCTTTTGAATCTTCATCGCCATCGCCTCCCCGAAAAATTCTATCGATGTGTGTCCATGTCTCTTTTTCTATTGCTTTATAATCAATAGGTTTTCCCTTAATCTGATTTGCTAATATTTGACGATTATAGGCAAACTCGAATAGTTCTTTCCTACTTAACAAATAATGATTTGTCCCGAGCGCCAGCGCTATATCAACATATCGATTTATAGCTTTTTCAGATCTTTCTCCAGATATAACGACCTCAGCAACAATACCAAGACCCTCTTCAAATACGCCATATTCAGGTAAGGTTTCGTGAAGAAGTTCGTCAGACTGCCTCAAGGCATTAGTCGCTCTAAGAGCATGAATTAATAGTTCATGGCCTAAAAGTTTTTTTACTTCAGCAGGGTATGCACTACTTCTTCGTTCTCCAATACGAACAATTTTCTCCTCTGGGTTGATAGATAAGCCTGATTGATCGACCAGTTCAACTTTCCAAACATCCCAATTAGAATCATTAGATTTAAGTATGTTAATAGCTTCTCTAAATATCCCGACCAGTTCTTTAGGTGCATATGGTCTGTCCTCTAAACTATCAGTCATCTCTAATACTTTAGAGTTAGTTTCACTCGAAAAGAATGCATCAACAACTTCAAAAGCTTCATGGCTAAGTTCTGGTATGGCTTCTCCTTCGCTGTGTCCAGCGACATAATCATATACATCAATTACTTCACGTAGAATATCCTGATCAACTCTTGGGTCATCGAAAAACTCTGATAACAAATTACGCTCATTAGCTGCAAGCTCTCGTACAATCTTTTCGTCTGGCTCACCATATAGCTCTATGCTTGCCTGAGTAAATCGTTCTTGCCACAATCGTTCTTTTTCGGGATTATCCCATGATTGTAGTCCTCGAATTGCAGTTTGCAATAAATATGTTTCGGCAAGACGTCGCGCTTGTAAAGACTCTTCTATATCGCCTTCTGGGGAGTTGAAAAGCAAATCCCAACGACCATCGAGATATTCAGCTTGTCTATCAATTTCACTGCGTAACTTGCCGTACGTAATAGTATCGGAGCCGTCCTGATCAGGGGTTAAGCCAACATTAACTTTAACTTCTGGTAAAGGTGGTGACATCATTAAAAATTATTATATCATTGTTTATATACTTATGCAATGATTTTCGAACCTTTCAAGTCGACTTAATGACTCTCAGAAAAACAAAAATTATTGCAAACAAAAGCACTGAAATCATAAATATCATTAGCGGGATAAAACCTTCTTGATTATTTTTTATCTTTTTCATAATTCAAATATATTATAACCACAAGCACACACATGTGCATACATTGACTGTTTAGTCAGTTTGTGTTAATATAAATATATGTCATTTACTCCATCTTCGAGACAACAAGAAGAGTTTTATAGCGGGCCATTAAAACGGTCCGAATTTGATAACCCCATAGATCGAGCCATGGCGGACACAAGCTACAATCATGCAATTACTGCTTTCTCTAACTATTTACTCCGTGGGGAAACAAACGATTTGCAACAGAGGCTTTATCGCGACAAGCTCACTAGTGCACTTAATCGTGAAGGCCTCGAAGAGAGATACAATAAAAGGGAAACACCTAGTG
This sequence comes from uncultured Candidatus Saccharibacteria bacterium, assembly GCA_964584895.1. GTDB lineage: Bacteria > Patescibacteriota > Saccharimonadia > Saccharimonadales > JAGQNJ01 > DAISWO01. The sequence goes on along the minus strand of CAZPAW010000001.1, from coordinate 259,151 downwards.
GCAGTATGCTCTTTTTTGACATCGATAGATTCAAACCCGTAAACGATACGCATGGTCATCCTATTGGAGACAAGCTACTGAAAGGTATCGTTGCAATCCTTAGTTCTGTGCGCGATGACGACGCAGTTGCAAGATTTGGGGGCGACGAATTAGTTATTATGCTTGATGGTGCAACAGAAGAAGTCGCAATAGAACGTGCAAAAGTCATATGTGAGCTTATTAACGGGATTCAAGAGGTTGACTCTAGGGGTGTTGATATCTCTACAAGTGTAGGTGTTGTACAATTCGAACAACACACTCAGTTCGAAGAATTGTATGAGCAGGGAGACCTAGCACTTTACGCCGCTAAAAAAGCCGGTGGCAACCAAGTGGTTGCATATACTGATTTAATTGACCACTCGTAGGAGTGGTGAGCCACTGCCATTTTCTTCTAGAGAGCCAGATGTTTCAAATAACGGCTTGGCATCAATAACCGCCCTGCCGTCTGCCTCACCAGCAAGCGAACAAGTATACAGTGTCATTTTTGCGTCTTCGGTTTTATTCTCTATTTCCACAGCCGTTCGGTCTACAGCATAGTTTTTAGTTACTTCGTATTCGTACCACTTATCTTTATAATACACTTTAATCTTATCGCCTGGCTGAACTTCATTTAATTTATAAAACGGAGATCTCTCGCGCGTACCTTGAGGCGTATAGCCTAAGAAAAATCTATGAGCACTCAAAATAAAGTTACCGCCGGTCGTAGGGCTACCTCTATCAGGAAACCGCCACCATACTCCTTTTTCTAAAGTACTGGCATCTGTACCTGCAAAAAATGGAACCTCTAAATTAATTTTCTCAATTTGTATTCTGTCTCGATGGTCTTCAGTATCGTCCTTGGTATTTAAGTCAATCTTTGACGGCACAGGGGCTTTTGGTGACAATGTCAATAAAAGTAGATATATTCCTGATATAAATAATACAAGGGCAATTATTAACGCTACTCTACGTCGCCATTTGCTCTTTTTTACTAGTTTTTCACCATGAACATACTGAACTTTATTTTTTGCCATGAGTTTATATTCTAACTATTTATGTGGTCATTCGCCAATTATTTTTTGTGCTTAAAGACCGTGTTCTCTCAAATTTTCAAACAGCTTCTTTTGATGCTTGTTAAGTTTTTCGGGGGTTTCTACAATAATAGTGACTATATGAGGTCCACGAGATTTTGATTTTATGTGTGGTACGCCATGATCAGATAATTTAAAATCCGTACCACTCTGGGTTCCGGCCGGTATTCTCATGGTAATCGGGCCATCAACTGTGTCCACTTCAATTTCAGTCCCCAGTGTTGCATCCACCATTCCGATTGCCTCTTCGCTAAGAATTATATCGCCTTCACGAGTAAATTTTTTATGAGGTTTGACTCGTACATTTACATATAAATCGCCTTTTTCGCCCCGAGCCACTGCTTCTCCGTGTTCACGAAGTCTTATTGTTGCTCCATCATCAATCCCTGCTGGAACTTTTAATTTTATGTCTTGTCTTTTTTGCTTTATGCCTTTGCCTCGACACACGCTACATAATTTTTCAGGAACTTTTCCGCTTCCCTTACATTCATCACAAATTGTCGCCTGCTGAATATTGCCAAAAACTGTCCGGGTTACCCTCAGCACTTGACCGCTACCCTTACAGGTTGGGCAATTTTTTAACTCATAGCCTGGTTCGACGGTACTACCTTTGCAGTGTTCACAAGCATCATCAATATTCATGTTTAAATCAATCTCAGTACCAAACACAGCCTGATCAAAAGTTAGATCAACGCTGGTTTGAATATCATTACCTCGTCTTTGGCGTTGACCACCGGGTCTCTGGCCTCCACCAAAAAAACTCCCAAAAATATCGCCTAAGCCCAAATCGCCAAAATCAAAGTGCATTTCTTGACCTTGACCAAAACCTCCAAAACCACCACCAGCCGGACCACCACTTGACGCACCACCAACTCCCGCATGGCCAAACTGATCATAACGCTGACGTTTGCTGGGATCTTTTAAAACTTCATAAGCTTCATTAATTTCTTTAAATTTTGCTTCATCGCCCCCCTTATCTGGATGATGCTCAACAGCAGCACGCCTAAAAGCTTTCTTTATCTCGTCAGCGCTTGCCGACTTTCCTACCCCTAGTACTTCATAGTAATCTTTCTTAGCCATTTATTTTTTTATCCAAAATAATATTCTTGAAATTTTAATACGTACATTAACGCCATTATCACGTACGAAACAACAATTATATTGATGTGATTTTTTTGGAAAAACTCACCTGCTTTTTGAAGCGATTTATTATTAGACCCGCTTGCCCATTGTGCAAACGAGTAAACAAAAATTGGGATGCTGACGAACCATCCTACTAAACAAAAAATACAAATTTTAGCAATAACGTAGAGACTTACGCTATAAAACCAGATACTAAAACCTAATAGAATTGTACTGAGCGCCATCACAATATTGCGATACGCTTTGTTTGGCTTAGTTCCTGTTATCAAAAATAATCCACTAAGCGCTAGTCCGGCAAAAACAATCATACCGATGAATGCATTAGGAAAACCAAAAAGTGCAGCCAATCGATTATCAAGCACTGTCCCGCAATCAATGATTGGATTTAAATTACAACTGAGTGGAACAGTCGGATTCTTGAGCATTGTAATTCTCTCACTAGCCTGCATTGTCATAGCAATCACGCCAGACAACCCGCCAACAGTTAATACCCATGCCCATATTTTTGATAATTTTGATGTGTTATTTAATGTTTTCATCTTTTTATTGTACCTTTTTTACGACGTTAGGTATGGTAGATTATTTTTTAGCGCAATACTCCATTGTCAAATGTATTATTGATGCCTTTCTCTTAGCGATCTATCACGATGTATCTCCAAGGCTATGTCTAACTCGTTCGGCCGCAAAATATACTCATGGCCAACTTGTGCCAAAAATTCAGCACCTCTTTCGGGATCTACATCCAAATCAGAATGCATTAGATCATAAGCCTGTCCGAGTCTATGATCTTCTACAGCTTGTTCTATGGGATCAAGCTCCTGGTAATCAACCGTTAGATATAGGACTGAGGAATTCCATAACAATTGTTCATTTTCAGATAACGGGCTGCGTTCACTTGGTGGTACACCAGGATAACTACTCACTATTTTTCTTTCTTGTCTTCGTCTACGACTTCGCCTTCTACCGGTTCATCTTTATCTTTTTTAGCTTCTTCACCTTCTTTGTCGCTAGATTTTTCGTCTTTTTGCGCTTGCTCGTACATTTTTGCACCGATTGGCATTATCCGGTCGTTAAGTTCCTTAGCAGCTGTTTCAATCTTATCTTTGTCTGCTTTGTCATCAGCTAGAACTTTTTTGGCTTCTTCGACCGCTTTGTCAATATTTTTGACATCTTCATCACTAATCTTGTCTTTATTATCTGTTTTTAACTTTTCGGCCTGATAGACAGCACTGTCTAGTTGGTTTCGTACTTCAATTGCTTCGCGCTTTTTCTTGTCTTCCTCGGCATGCGCTTCAGCTTCTTTAGCCGCTTTTTCGACTTCTTCTTTGTCCAAATTACCACTGTTTTGAATAGTGATGCTCTGTTCTTTGCCAGATCCTTTGTCCTTTGCGCTAACATTTAATATACCGTTAGCGTCGATATTAAAGGTTACTTCAATCTGCGGAACACCTCGAGGAGCAGGTGGAATGCCGTCAAGCACAAATCGACCTAGCGATTTGTTATCAGCCACCATCTCGCGCTCGCCTTGCAATACATGAATCTCTACCTGTGGTTGATTATCGGCTGCGGTCGAGAATGTCTCGCTTTTACTTGAAGGGATTGTTGTGTTTCGCTCTATTAACTTTGTAGTAATTCCACCTAATGTTTCTATACCAAGACTTAGTGGAGTAACATCTAGTAACAATACGTCCTTAACATCACCTTGTAATACACCACCTTGAATTGCCGCACCCACGGCAACAACCTCATCAGGATTAACACCTTTTTTTGGCTCCTTACCAAAAATTTCTTTCACTTTTTCAATAACTGCTGGCATCCTAGTCATTCCGCCGACTAAAATCACCTCGTTAATGTCTTTAGCTTCCAACTTGGCATCTTTTAAGGCTTTTTTGCATGGCTCGGCAGTTTTGTCGATGTAATCTTGAACAAGATCAACTAATTTTGCCCGAGTTAATTTGTATTCAAAGTGTTTTGGACCCTCAGCATCAGCAGTCAAGAATGGCAGATTAATATCGGCGACTTCTGTAGTTGAAAGTTCTTTTTTAGCTTTTTCAGCCTCTTCTTTTAGACGTTGCATCGCAGCTTTATCAGTTTTTACATCAACACCAGTTTCTTTTTTGAACTCATCAACGAAGTGGTTAACAATCTTTAGGTCAAAGTCTTCACCCCCAAGGTGAGTATCGCCGTTGGTTGACAGCACTTCAAAAACACCGTCACCAAGTTGTAATATTGATACATCAAAAGTACCACCACCAAGGTCAAACACAGCGATTTTTTCTTCTTTACCCTTGTCTAACCCATAAGCAAGAGCAGCTGCAGTCGGCTCGTTAATGATTCGCTTTACTTCTAGCCCGGCAATTTTTCCAGCATCCTTTGTCGCCTGTCTTTGACTATCGTCAAAGTATGCAGGCACAGTTATTACAGCTTCTGTTACCGGCTCGCCCAAAAACTTCTCGGCATCAGCTTTTAGTTTGCCTAGAATCATCGCGCTGACTTCTTCAGGGCTATATTGCTTATCTGACATCTGAACTTTGACGCCATTGCCACTTTTTTCGATTTCGTACGGCATTAGTTCGATATCACGCTGAACTTCTTTACTATCAAACTTCCGTCCAATTAATCTTTTTATTCCAAAAATAGTATTATTTGGATTAGTTACGCGCTGTCTGTTTGCCACCTGCCCAACAAGTCGCTCACCATTTTTGTTGATCGCCACGACTGAAGGAGTCGTTCGGTTACCCTCTGTATTAGCAATAATTTCCGGCTTACCTGATTGCATTACAGCCATTGCGCTGTTTGTTGTTCCTAAATCGATTCCTATTATTTTTCCCATTTATTTACCTCCTTTAAGGTTTGATTTTTTAACTTTTACCATTGCATGACGAATAATCACATCGTTTAACTTATATCCAGATTGAAGTTCCTCGCTGACAACTTCAACGCCTACCGACAATTCACTCTCATCACCTTCGACGCCAACTGCTTCATGTAGATTAGGATCAAATTGTTCACCAACTGTCTTTATCTTCTCGACGCCCATTTGCTTGAGAGTATTCTCAAATTGTTTTACTACTCCGGATACACCTTTCACATAATCATTATTTTCTAGATCTTTTGGTACGTGTTTTAAGGCTCTTTCAAAGTTATCAATTACTGGCAACAAATCTTCGACTACACTAACTTTAACTAGATCTTTTAGACTTGCAATCTGCTCGTCATGACGTCGCCTAATATTCAGCGAATCTGCGCGTTCTCGCTGAAGAGCCTCTGTTAACTCACCGACTTGCTGTTGCAGATCTTTAAGCGTTGGTTTTTTACTCATACAAAGCCTCCTCTAATGCTTCGCCTGTTTGGCGAACTAGACTAATGACTCCACGGTAACTCTGCCTAGTTGGACCAAGCACACCAACATAACTATGATCAGAATACGGACTTCGGAATCTGCTAATAATTAAGCTACATCCTGCGCTACCGCCGATTGGATTTTCTCGTCCGATATAAACATTCAAAGGTTCGTTTGGTGCTGTTTCTTTAAGCCATGGCTGAAGATTGTCCAGAAGCCTCGCAACCTCCTGGACCTGTCCCGGCTGAATAAATTCTGGTTGACCAAACAAATTACTAAGCCCACTCATATATAATTGATCGCCGATTGTGCCTATTCCTAGATTACTTGTTAGCTCGACAAGAGTATCAACAGCATTTCGGATAGTCTGTTTTGGCAATCCCGCATTATCGACTCGCGCCGACAAAGCCCTTTCTGCCCTTTTACTAGTCATTGGCTCGTCTTGATCTTGTAGTAAGTTTACATAATGTCGATAGCCTTTATCAGTCGGTATTCGTCCAGCGCTAGTATAGGGTTGCTTAATATAGCCAAGTTTTTCTAGTTCTGCCATTTCTGATCGTATTGTTGCTGATGAAACATTAAAGGCTTTTGACAGCAAGCTACTACCAACAGGACTAGCAACCTCTGCATATTGCTCTACTATAGAGGCCAAAATCTTTTCTTGTCTTGGTGATAAATTAGCACTTGTCATTTGTAAGTGCTAGTGTATCAAACTTGGCACTCTCATGTCAAGAGTGCCAATATGTTTGTTCGGCAGTGCTAGCGGATGGACATACTTGACACACTTGACACCAGCAAAAAGGCGAATATAACAAGTATTTCCCTTTTCCGCTATAATTACACTATGGAATTATCGTCGGCAAATATTGATAGACTCAAAAACTGGCTAGGTAGTGGATCTATTAATATTTTTGGTCGACCATTTTCTGGCAAAGACACTCAAGGTAAAAGGCTAGCACAACTTTTCAACGCACCCCTCATTGGTGGTGGCGACATACTTCGAGCTAGCGAAATTCCCGAAACTGTTAAGGATATTATGAGTAGTGGAGAATTAATCCCAACCGAGGATTATATAAAAATAGTATTGCCGTATCTAAGCCAAGATTCACTGATAGGCAGACCATTAATCTTGAGCTCTGTAGGACGATGGAAGGGCGAGGAAACAGGAGTGATACAGGCTTTAGAATCGGCGAATCATCCACTAAAAGCAGTGATTTATTTAGAGATTACTGAAAATGACGTCAAAGAGCGTTGGGAGATTGCAAAAAAACTCGGCGACAGAGGAAGGCGCGCAGACGATGCACATGGAACGCTAGCAGTTAGACTAAAAGAGTTCAAAGAAAAAACAGAGCCAGTTATTGAATATTACGAATCTAAAGGTCTATTAATCAAAATTAATGGTAGACCATCAGAAGAAATTATTTTCAGCAATATTATTGAATCGTTATTTTCTTTGATTTAGATCAGTCACGTTTTAACATTACAGTAAATGCTTCTGGAGGGATTTCGACATTACCAAATTTTTTCATTCTAGCTTTGCCTTTTTTTTGTTTAGCTAGTTGTTTTTTCTTACGCGATACATCACCGCCATACAAACCAACTGTTACATCTTTGCGATAAGCGCTAATGTCTTCGCGTGCTATAAAGTTTCCTCCAATAGCTGCCTGCAAACTCACCTTAAACTGCTGGCGCGGAATCACTTCTTTTAATTTACCCACAATTTCTCTACCAAAACTAACAGCCTCAGATCTATGAGTCATAACCGATAATGATTCTACAATTTCACCGGCCACATAGAAATCAACACGTACTAGATCTTCTGTGCGATAGTCTGCCAGTTCATAATTAAATGATCCGTACCCACTAGTGACACTTTTTAGTTGATCGTAAAAATCAGTTAGAAGATTTGCTAGTGGCGCTTCAAAATTGACCACCGCTAATTCGTCAACATAGCTAATATTTTTTTGTAAACCTCGCTTTGAAGAAATCAACTGAATAACGCCACCAACGAAATTATTTTGCACGACAATTTCACCGTTAATCCATGGCTCTTTTATCTCAGCTACTTTTGACACATCCGGCAATTCGGATGCCGATTTGATATCCAATTCTTCACCACTACTAAGAACAACTTTATAGTCCGTCGATGGATTGGTGACAATTAATTCTAAGTCGTATTCGCGTTCTAATCTTTCTTTGACGATATCCATATGTAGTAATCCCAAAAAACCCACTCGTAGCCCAAAACCTAATACCGGAGAATTTTCAGGTTCATATCTTAAGGCCGAATCTGACAGGGCTAATTTTTCTATCGCATCCTTGAGATCACTATAGTCTTCGTTGCTAGTCGGGAAAAACCCAGCATAAACAAATGGTAAAACTTCTTTATACCCGGGCAGTGGTTCGATAGATGGATGATCCTTCAACGTTACCGTATCACCAACTTTTGCTTCCTGTGTACTTTTTAGGTTAGTGACGACAAAGCCAATTTCACCAGTATTTAATGATTGGTCAGATGACATATCTGGGCTTAGGTGACCAACGTCTAACGCAATCCCATTAGCCTCAGCGGCAATCATTCGTATCTCGTTATTTTTTTCAATTGTGCCATCTACTACTCGAACATACAAAATAACTCCTCGATATTCATCGTAATAACTATCGAATATCAAAGCTCTGGTATCTTTATTTTCACTTCCTATTGGTGGTGGAACATCAGCGATGATTCTGTCTAAAACTTGGTCGACGCCTTCGCCAGTCTTTGCAGATATCTTGATAATCTCATCTTTACTGCAACCAAGTAACGATATTACTTCCGCACTAACTCGTTCTACATCACTAGCCGGCAAATCAATTTTATTTAAAACTGGGATAATTTTCAGGTCTTGTTCTAAAGCTAGGTATACATTCGCTAAAGTCTGCGCCTGAATCCCTTGACTTGCATCAACAACCAACAACGCGCCTTCACAAGCTTGCAGACTACGAGATACTTCGTAGCTAAAATCCACGTGGCCTGGTGTATCAATTAAATTCAGTTCGCAGTCTTGATACTTCATTCTGACTGGCTGAAGTTTTATGGTTATACCTTTTTCGCGCTCTAGATCCATACGGTCTAAAAGTTGAGCTTTCATATTCCGTTTTTCAATTGTTCCGGTCAATTCTAATAATCTATCGGCCAGCGTGCTCTTGCCGTGATCAATATGTGCGATAATGCAAAAATTCCTAATATGTTCTTGGTTCATCGACGTGTAATTATAACAGAGATGCTATTACGATCGTCACCAATCAATTTTTACTGGCTTGAAAACAATCTTTTTTATTCTATCAGTGACAGCTTTAGATTCTTCGATACTAAATAAAGATGACATGAATATATATACGCCAAACGTAACAAGGCTAATCGCAACTAGCTTTGTCCCAAGCGTAAGAAATCCTACGTCTGTAGCGTTGAGAGGCAAGAACGAAATCGCAATGTATGCAGCTACAACTGCAAAACCAGAAACAGACATTATCCTTGTTAAATCGCCTAAAAATTTCAAGGTAAATATTTTTTTATCTCTGATCATCATTAATAATATTAGTATTAATACCTCTGTAGTAGCAGCAATGCTTTGTGCTATCGCTAGACCGGCCACGCTGTACGAATCTCGTTGGGAGAGTTTCCAGGCCAAGAAAACGTTGAGAGCAATAATAAAGATTGAAACGAGTAACGGTGTCATGGAATCTTTATGTGCGTAAAAATATCTCGAGATTATTTGATAGATAGTTCTGAAAAAAATCGCTACACACAAAAAGCCAAGAATTAATGCAATCTGGTTTGCATCATCGGGTCGAGCGTAAATAATTCTCGCCAAATATCCTCGAGCAAAAAATGCCACAATAACGACCGGCATCAAAATCCATATCATAGCTCGTAACACGTCAATGAAATCTTTTCTAAATAGATCCGGCCTGCCCTGTGACAATCTTTCGGTTAATTTTGGATATGCTGCTGTTGATATGGCGCTTCCAAGTAATAATATTGGGGTTGTGTGTATGACGTAAGCATTCTCATAATAAGTAACATTGCCCGGACCGAGTCTATTAGCGAAGTTCGTTTCTGCAATCGAGTTAATCGCATCTATCCCCTGGTCAACTGATCGTGCCGGTAATTGCCTAAGCACTCCACGGAAAGCCGCATTCTCCCATCTAATCATAGTTTCGTATCGGAATTTTGTACCCCACATTCCCAAAAGTGCGATAATCAACTGTAGCGCAGCCCCGACTGCCGCACCGATTCCAAGGCCTACAATTCCTACATTATTGCGAAATATTAGCGTACTAGCAATGATGGCAAGACTATAAAATAATGGTGCGATAGCAAAAAAGAAAAATCGTCCAATAGTTTGCTGAACACTCATAAGTATTCCAGATATCGTAAACATTAATGGATTCAGACAAACTAGACGCATAATCATCACAGCATTACTTAGCTGTTCTGGCGTTAACCCAGGCGCAACCAATAGTTCTATTAACTGCTCGGCAAAAATAAAGATAACCAGACCTACAACAAACATGAAAATCATTAATAAGTTAAGTAAGCTCGAAGATATTTGCCAGGCACCTTTTTTATCACCTTTCTCTAACTTGTCTGATAGATATGGGATAAAAGCAACCCCGAGAGCACCAGCAGCAATCGTAAGAAAGAAAAAATCCGGAATTTTAAATGCAGCAAAATATGCATCGGTACTCTGAAGACCGGTAGCAGGAAAGTTTGCATTGATCAACTTTACTTTTAAAAAACCCAATACTTGACCAAGTAATGAGATAGAAATAAGTAGAGTTGCCGCACCGCCAATTGACATGCTCTTGCTTGCGCGTTTCAAAAACCGATTCATTCCACTTGACCTTTACGAAGGCCAACAATCATCAACCTCTGTGCATCTATAAGCGTCAAAAATGCAACCATAAAATTATTTAACATAAAAGCATTCATTTACCGCTTATTATAAGGTGTATATTTGTTTTTTGAAACGATAAAAAATCAATAAAGCATAGCGGATTTTGGCATAACACTATCCTTTAGGATCTCAAGCACTTCTTCAGATTCAACTGTTTCTTTTTCTAATAATACGTCTTTTAGTTTTTCAAGGCCTGCCTTATTAGCTTTTAGAACATCTCGGGCACGATTAGCAGCCTCAGTAATTAAGTTCTCTACTTCGTCGTCAATTAATTTGGCGGTATCTTCAGAATATTGTCTCTCGTGCATAAGCTTATCCATCATAATACCTTCATCAACATGAAAAACTTGATTACGAAGTCGGCCACTACCCATTCCCTGATTGATAATCATATCGCGTGCAAGCTCTGCAGCACTAGGTAAGTCAGAACCTGCGCCTGTAGTAACATGATCTTTGCCGTATATTAGTTCTTCTGCAATACGCCCGCCTAACATCCTAGCTAGTGCATCTTTAAATTCAACGATACTATGATAACTTTTGTCCTCGGGCGGAATTGACCAAGTAACGCCCCCAGTATTTCCACGAGAGATAATCGTAACTTTATGAATAGGATCGCTATCGGGCAATACATGACCAACGACAGCATGACCGCCCTCATGATAGGCTGAAAGTTCTTTTTCTTTATCGCTCATGATCTTGCTTTTTCGCTCTGGCCCAATTGCTACTTTTTCAAAAGCCGCAGTAACATCAGCTTGCTTAATAATTTTTCGATTTTCTCTTGCAGCAATAATCGCAGACTCGTTAACGATATTGCCAAGATCGGCACCAGATGAACCTGCAGTTTTTGCAGCAAGCGCATCAAGATCAACATGAGAGTCTAGCGGTTTTTTCTCAAAGTGTACTTCAAGTATAGCCTTTCGAGCTTTTCGATCAGGTAGATCAATTTTTACTCGCCTATCAAATCGTCCAGGACGAAGTAACGCTGGGTCAAGCACATCCGCCCTGTTAGTAGCAGCCAAAACAATAACATTTTGACCTTGCTCGAAACCATCCATCTCAACAAGGATTTGATTCAGTGTTTGCTCGCGCTCGTCATGACCACCTCCCATACCACTACCACGTTTTCGGCCCACAGCATCTATTTCATCTATAAAAATTATGCAAGGTGCATTCTTCTTAGCCTTGGCAAACAAATCTCTAACCCGCGAAGCACCTACTCCGACAAACATTTCGACAAATTCAGAACCAGAAATACTAAAAAATGGCACTCCTGCCTCGCCGGCAACGGCCCGCGCTAGCATTGTTTTACCGGTACCAGGTGGACCCACTAGTAGCACGCCCTGAGGTATACGAGCACCTACACCAATAAATTTCTTTGGATGTTTCAAAAAATCAACAACTTCAGACAAATCTTGCTTTGCCTCTTCTGTGCCTGCAATATTCTTAAAAGTTACTTTGTCCTTTTCGTTACCATATAATCTAGCCTTACTTTTACCAAAGCTCATTGCCTGATTACCTTGGCCTTGAGCACTCTTGAGCATAAAAAACAAAACACCTGTAATAATTATCACGGGCAATAAAGAAACGCCTATATTTGTCCAGGTAGCATTAGAATCAGCCGGTTTTACTACCAGCTCGACTTTTGTTGTATCAAGACCCTGTTCGCTCAGAGATGTTTCTGGCTCTTTTCTTGATTCTTCAGTTGGCTCACTATCACCTTTCTTGGTAATTACGAGTTCATCGCCAGTTAATTCAATTTTTTGGATTTCGCCATTGTTTGCTCTCGTTACTACGTCATTAAATGGCACCGAAGTTAATTCACTCGGTTTATTAAAAGAGGCGTAAACAATTAACCCTATTAAAATAATAATAACGATAAAGCCCAGATTTTTGAGCCCGCGCTTACCATTGTAGCCGTTCCCACCTGGGCGCTGTTTCAACTTTTTATCCATACAAACAATTATTATACCTATAATTTTGGATTTTTATAGGCAAGAGTTACCTTTTTACTATTTCTAGTTTTTTATCGCCAATAATAACTTGATTATTATCATATATATCTATAGTTTTTCCTGTCGGCAAAGTCTTTACGCCTCGCACTATTCTGTCTATTGTTTTTTTGTCAAATTCTGCCAAACCCTTATCTCGTAGCCAACCCGCAACCAATTCACAACTGATTGAATATGGTAAGTTCAACAGGGTTGATTTTTTTAGATCTTGTTCAAAATCAATAATTCGCTTGATTGCCTCATCCACCTCGGAATTAATTGGTTGATGTGATTGATATAGCATTAAAATTTGATCTTTTTTCTCGTCATCCATTTTTGGAATTAGAATATGTCTGATCCAGTTACGTGTATATTGCGTATCGTAATTAGTAGAATCTACAACCCAAGCAAGATTGTTTGTTTTGGCGTATTTAATAATTTCATTTTTACTTATACCAAGTAGTGGTCTTTGGATATTTTTATTATTCGATAACGAAGTGATGCCTTTTCGACCTGTCCCGCGCAAGATATTGAATATTACGGTTTCAACCAAGTCATCTTGATGATGCGCAGTTATGATTGCATCGGCGCCTTCACTTTTCATAACTTCATGCAAGAAGTCATATCTAGTCCTCCGCGCACGCTCTTCACTAGTACCGCTACCAAGCCTCCCCTCTCCTATTCGGATTGGTAGCCCATATCGGCCAGCTAATTCAACGACAAAATTTTTGTCTTTTTCAGACTCTCGTCTTATACCATGATCAAAATGTGCAACTACCAATTCAAGATCTTTGTTTTTTGATAACAAATCAAGTAAAACAATTGAATCCACGCCACCAGAAACCGCAACTATATATTTTCCTGGTTTAATTACGATTTTCATTATCGATATGGTATCAGAATTCAACAGATAAAACACAGGCGCTCAAAAAAGCTATGTGGTCCTCGGTACTAGCGTAGCGTGCTGATCGATCATGCTCAGCCGACAACTGTGCTTCCGTAAAACTAACGATTCTACCAGTACCTTCTTCCTCTGTGCATAGATACAATGATTTAAGCGATGGGTGGCATAAGGCTATGTACTCTTTGCCCGCAAGATCAAAAATTACTGGGGCGTCATCGACGCTACTGGAGTATAGTAGTCTGTTTTGGAAGATGGATGACACTCTTCTTACGATTCCAGAAACATCGATTGGATATAGGGCCTCTTCTCTCATTTGTTGCATCCAATTCCTACAAAAATCACGATAGGGCTCACGATCAAAGCCATCTTGATTATTAGATCGTTTTTCTCGCGACAGAATCCACATGATCAGATACAAATTAATAAAAGGATAGGCCTGCCGTTTTTGTAATCCTTTGTCTGCTATTCTTGGGAATTCGGCGACTAGCTCGCTTACTTTTTCATATTCTTCTTTTGACAAAAAAATACCGCCTTCATTGGGCGGTGTATCGACAGATTTGGACTCGGTCATTTAACAGGATTAGTCCTTGCTCTCAACGACTCCATTGGCTCAAGCAAACTCAATCTTGTAATACCTGCTAATCCTATCCTATGAAATTCCCCTGGCCTGTCTTCTCTAAAAAGATGTTTGAGATGAGGAGAAACCCCAACATTTGCTGGAGCAAGATCATCTTCAAATTGTATTCTCAAATCCAAAAACGGATTATATACAATCATATCCCTATTTAGGACTCGACCTGTGCCATAACCAGGCCTCACATCAGTAATACGCTCAACCGGCATTCTAAGGAAGCTGTCATCATCATCATTTTCACCCACACCATATTCCTCGAAAAGTCTAGACAACCCTCGGCCCAACCTGAATAGGCCTTTTGCCTCAATCTCGAGCACACCTTCTCTTGCTCTAAAAATTGTATCTGTAATTTCTTTCAAGCCCGAGATCAAAACACCACATGCGTCATATCTAAATGTTCTTTCGCCGTTGAGAGTCTGCGTGGCAACCGCGACGTCACTGCGCACAATATCCAAAGTAGTTAAGTCGTGCAACTGTCGTGAAAATCTATTTTCATGAACTTGAGGAGGTATTTGGCCTAAATAATCTTGTGATAAAAAAACATCTCCTTGCGGAGATGAACCTGTTTCAGCTGGACTTTGGGTTGTTGCCATACTGAGACTTTATTATACCATCAGCATTTTAATCTTTGCAAAACTTTTTTTGGTGTCGGTGGTTGGAATTGAACCAACGACCTCAGGCTTATGAGTCCTGCGCTCTAACCAACTGAGCTACACCGACATAGTTACCGACAGGGGTAAATATACCACATCTCAACCCAAGTTACTAGATTCAATGTAGGCATATCTATTTTATTAAAAACTATTAATTTATTACTTTTAACCGCCCAAAGTAAACCAAAAGCTCGGACTTACTACACAGTCTTTATATATCTGTTAGTATAAAGTTAGCTCTCTGTGGAACTCTATATGAATATGCTACTAAGCAAATTCATATCTCAAACAGTCCTCGCGTCCAAGGTCACCTTTTTTTCACAACATCTGTTTAGGATCAGTCAGATACCCAACAAAGTCATTCCATATCCATATGAGTTAGGTTGACCAATTAGTAAGTTAGAGCCTTCATCAACTAAATTGATATAATTATTCCATGGCAAAGTACGATTTCTTCATAGTTGGACGTTGGCGAAATTATCCAGAAGTAAAAAAAGCCCTTGATTCTGTAAGAGCTCACAACAAAGTTGCCTATTGTTTCATTGAGAACTTGTATAAGGGATCGAAAGTTGAGTTCAAACAAGATGCTAGCATTGAGTCGATTATGCAAACGCTCGAATCGCTACCCAAAGACGATGATTTCATAAGACATATTTTCGAAAATGATATGCAGGCTCAACGAGATAGCGATAACTTCCTATTAGTTTTACCAGCGGGGATCTCTGGACACATAGAGGCTGGTGCAGCATATGGCATGGGCAAAAAATGTTATGCATTGGGCATACCAGAAAAGACAGAAACTCTGTATGGTATTTTTGATGAGATTTTTCCAGACTTAAAATCACTCGAAAACTGGCTCAAAACTGATTAGGCTAATTCTAGTCTGTTAAAAGATACCCAAATCAACGTAATGTTTCATTATTATTCTCTGGACAATGACCAGAAATTGATGAGTAAATTATCGCTTAGTTTCCAAGCTCTGAAAAACAGATTTAATTTTAGTAATATGTATCGGGTCAATGCCGAGGACTAATCCGATTCCTTACTCTAGAATTAATGAATCGGATCGCTTACGTTCCGCAGGCACGATACATATTACTAAAATTAACATCTTGTTCTTTCAGCCGCTTGCCTGCTTTTGCTACTACTTTTTCAGGTAAAAAGTATTTAAAGCGCGAGCTTTAGCTCGCAATAGAAAAGATATTTAGTCGTATATATATTGTCCAACCTTATAACCAACCCAAATTCCGATAATAGTGCTGATAAAACAACAAGGCAAACTCCAGCCTGACAACATATTGTTGTTACCAAAAATAGCCGGTACATTTTTTGCACCGGCTAGCCCATCGTTTTTTAGAGCTTTAGCTCTTGATGAATTAACTGAAAAGTATGCTGTCTACTTCTCTTATTGCTACGTTGTCTGTCTCGACAACTTCATAAGTAAGATCGCCCATTTTTCGGACTCCTTTTTTGTTTTGTTAGTTTGTTAATTTTTTGTTTTGTTTTAATTTAAAACTGTACTTAACATTATACATAAGAACTTTAATTTGTCAAATACTTTTTTTATTTCATAGCATGCTTATTGACATCTGTTATCTGTAATGTTAGTATTTGAACTGCTCTGGATAGTTTTTGATCGTCATCCAGACGATATGCGGGATGGAGCAGCGGCAGCTCGCGTGGCTCATAACCACGAGGTCCCAGGTTCGAGTCCTGGTCCCGCAACCAAGCATAAGCACTATGACCCTAGGAAGCTGGGGTCTTTTTAGTCTCTCTGTTATTATTGAAATATGAAACTGATTAAAACCAAGAACTTTACAATCGCAGCCAACGAAGCTGGAGACACTGACGCGACCAAGGTCGCCATATTGATGCCAGGCCGTCTTGATACGAAAGATTATGCAAACTTTGTTAGTCACCTTGACTTCTTTGCTAAGCACGGTTATTACGCTATCGCAATTGATGCACCAGGAACTTGGGATAGCCTAGGCGAATTAGAAAACTACACAACTACTACATACATTAATGCAATCAATGAGCTTATAGATTTGCTAGGTAATCGCCCTACTCTACTATTAGGGCATAGTCGTGGTGGTGCAACCGCAATGCTAGCTTCAGACAACCCTTCTGTTATAGGATTGGCACTTATTAATGCAGCTTACGGCAAGCCGTCAGCGCCTGAACTAGAAAAAATCAAAAACAATACGTTACAAGAATCACGAGACATTCCACCAGGAAACAAAAGAACCAAAGAACAACGCAAGTTTAGTCTTCCTATGAAATACTTTGAAGACGGTGCCAAACATGACCCCATACAAGCTTTGAAAAACTTTAAGGGTGCAAAACTATTGGTGTATGCAACAAAGGACAAATTTGTGCCGTCTAGTCGTGTTAAAGAAATCTTTGATGAATTATCTGAACCAAAGATTTTTCTTGAGATTGATTGCACACACGATTACAGGCTTTATCCAGAAGCAATAAAAGCCGTAGAAGAATCACTAGAGAAATTAATTACAAAGTATTTATGACTGGTTAAGTCGGTGTCCATCCTGTCAACTCTCCTAGCAACTCGTTCCAATCCGAGCGTACCTAGGCAACCAACAATAAACACTGTGAGTTCTGTAATAAGTAGATGTCTCTTTTCTTGATTTTGGTATTATGATGATATGAATGAGCCAAAAGACCTTTATCACATTGCAGTAAAGGTACTGCTTCGGAAGGGTGGCAACCTTTTGATAACACATGATGTCTTCGGTGAATGGGATATTCCTGGTGGACGCATTAAACCCGACGAATTCGAGAAGCCTCTTGAGAAAATTGTTAAACGTAAGATAAATGAAGAGTTGGGCCATGACGTAGAGTATGAGCTCGAAAAGCCAGTAATATTCTTTAGGCACGAAAGAACTGAGCACACAACTAAGCTACCTGTACGAATTTTTGCAGTCGGTTACGATGCAATATACAAAAACGGAGACATCAAACTCGGCGGCAACCACGATAAGTATGAGTGGGTAGATATTGCAACTTTCAAACCCGAAGAATACTTTACGGGAGGCTGGCTTAAAGGCTTGCAAGAATACCTAGATAGCCAGAGCTAGTTCTTTCCACCTAGTCAATTCTTCTAGCATAGTGCTCCATCCGCTGTATGGCGGACGAATACACCTGTTTACCATTAGTACTTTGGCCTCTGTAAAAATATAAGTTTTTTATGAAAAATAGGAGTATACTTATACTTAATTTAATAACATAAGCAGGACCAAAAAAATGCCAAAACCAAAAAAGAAGAATACAATGCGGTCAAAAAATTATTTAATACTTTTAGCAATAGTAGTTACAGCTTTCGCATTGGGTTATCTAACTAATAACCTTTTAAATAAAGATAGTGAGAATGTAAAGGTTTGGGCAGTCGATGATAGTGTTGTTATACCGTCAGGACTAGAATCTTATCTTGAAAAGAACTCTGACGATGACTGTAAACAATATCGAGGCACAGACACACCCGACGGAGTAGCACTATACGCAGTACAAGCTAATGTTGACGATAGATATGCTAGGATGTCATATGGATGCTCAGATAATTTAATTGAAGAAGTTACTATTGTTGCAGTAAAACAGGATAATGGCGACTGGACATTGATACCGCCGACTGAGTATAGCGGAAGCGGAGAAAATCCTCTCTGTCAACAGCTAGAGAAATATAATATTAATAAGATTGCTGAACCTGAGTGTGAAGATTCAAAAGGTAAAATTCAAGAAAATTCAATAGAGTGACGAAATAATCTGTTCCACCTCTAGTCAACTCTCCTAGCACTAAGCTCCATCCGTTGTATAGCGGACGAACACACCTGTGTAAACATTAGCACTTTGGTCTCTACAAAAGGAGCTCTTTTATATTGAAATAGGTATATAATTAATCTTGATTTAATAAGCATAAGCAGGAACTAAGAAATGAAAAAGTTGAACACCAAAGGCTTTAGTGTAGTAGAGGGATTACTAATATTTGTTATTGTTGGATTAATTGCAGGTGTTGGGTGGTATGTCGTAAATAATAGGAGTGATAGTGATAATTCATATAATTCTACTAATACGACACCAAGCTCTACTAAATCAGAAATAACAGACTCTTCGAAAACTTTTTCTGTCGAATACCCAAATACTTGGTCAAAAATACCATACGAAGAACCAGACACCGATGGACCTACTAAGCCAACTCCTGATTGGACCAAAGATACGCAACCCATAACACTTCGCAATAAAGATAATCAAAAAGCCGAAGTGTTCATCTATGGTTTTACTGATGTAGACACAACAATAGAAAAAGAAATCGATGATATCGATAAAGACCAATTTAATACCTACGAAAAAGTGACAATAGATGGATATAAGGCGCTAAAGCATACGACCGATTTTGTTGGCCCTAGTGAGGCCGAAAAATATAAGGATATTGAGTATAGGGTATTAAATGGCAAGGATTTGGTGACACTTAGCTTCAGAGAAAGTTACAGCAACAATACTACAAACAATGAATATGATTTTGATGCGTCAAATCTTACTCAAGAATTTGAAAGTATTGTTAACTCTATAAAATTTCTATAACTGAGATATATATTTTTAGCTAGTCGGCTCCCCTTGCACTACGTCCTAATCTTAAAGCATCAGGGACACAATTAACCCTTCAGTTTCGCGAGTGGATGTATAGTATTGATATGGTTATTCGCGCTACAGCCGTCTGCATATATGACAATAAATTATTATTGATAAAACAATCGTTCTCCGACATGGATACATTTTGGTCATTACCAGGGGGCAAAGTTGAAGAGGGTGAAACAATCATGGAAGCCGTTGAACGTGAAGTCAAAGAAGAAACCGGTCTTAAAGTAAAATCAACAAGACTGTTATATATTGCCGAGAGATTTTTAGAAAATAAACACGTTATTAACGTTTTTTTAGAATGTAAATATATATCAGGAAAACCTGGCCAAAATTTAAAACTTACTGACTCGGAATCAAATAAATTACACACAGTAAAATTTATTCCTATAAATGAGCTAACTAAGTTTGGTTTTTCAAAAAAATTTGTTGATAGAATAGATAATAATTTCCCAGATGCTGGCTCGTACTACGAAAATATTTCTGACATTGGCCGATAATAATCTAAATCAATTTATTTACGGTGTTTTTATTTATTGTCAAAAGATTTTATAAGCAGTTGATTCAATACAATATTTAGAACCTTACAAAAACAATAGCCAACAAGCTGGTAAAAAACCATACCTTGAATTGGGCTACATATAAATTATTGTTTATAATAGTCATTACTATTAACAAGATAAATTAAGGGTAGAATATGGTATCACGAAATAAAGGTTTTGGAATAATCGGTGTTGTTCTGATAATTGTTTTAGTTGGTGCATTAGGTTTTATCGGGTACAAAGTATACACAAATAACAATAATGAATCAGAACCTACTGCAGAAAAACAAACAGTACAACAAGAAGTGCAACCAAAAACAAGTTCTGATGATTCAGTGAAAAAATCTAAAGGAACAATTATTACGACCGGCGAAAGTGATTTTGGCACAATGCTTTTCGATGACAATAATCAAGCAATATACATATGGGAATTAGAGGAATCAAAAAAAGCCGAATGTTACGATGATTGTGCCGAAGCATGGCCACCTGTACTTACCAACGGGACTCCAATAGCGTCCGGTGAAGTAAATGAAAAATTACTAGGCACTACCGAGCGGACTGACGGTACTACCCAAGTTACCTATAACAATCACCCGTTATACTATTATGCTCATGAAAAACCAGGTGAAGTAAAATGCCACAACATCAGCACCCATGGCGGACTATGGTGGGTAATTCAACCCAACGGAAATCGGGCGAGCTAAAATAATAGTCTTGACTACATAACTCGACATATTTTATCTCTAGACTTTTTATTATGATTGGCTGATTAGAAATTTTTACTTTTATATAGTGCTGAAGATCCGCACTACAACAATTTATAGATAACCAAGAAATACTTCGGCATCGTCGATAAAATATTATGATTATTTTGATTGAATTGTTCTGTTGATGGAATCTACTAGATCGCCTAAAAAAGGCAGTTCATCAAATAGACCAAGCAGCCATATAAGTAAAGCGATTACAATCGTGCCTCCTATAACAACTCCAAATCCTGATGCTATGCCTTTATAAAACGAAAATAATAATGTTTGCTTTTTATTTATATATCCTGAATCATAAAATTGCTGAAGCTTTTTGCCTAGCTCTAATTGCTCTTCTTGGGTAGACTTCATATTCTTGGCCATACTTTGAATTTATTATAATCCATTATTTATTAGATCTATTCGCGGTTTTACTATCAAAAGCGTGACCTGCTAAATCTATAATTACATTACCAGCAACTTTAATCTTATTAGTGATAGTGGTAGACATGGTCGCTAAAAGGTCTGGATAACCTTCTGGATCTTGACTAAATCGCTCAGCAATATCAGGGTCTACGACCAAAACCGCGTGCCCATAATGACCTTCGTCTCCCCTAACACCGCGCGACATAACCCCAAAGAATTCTCCAGTTGCTCTCTCTCCGAGATGTGATTGCACGATTTCATTTAAAAATACTCTATCTTCTGGAGTTGGGTCTGGTTGACGTTTTAACTTTTCACCTTTTTCTTCTACCATATCAATATTTTACAGTACGGCCCGGCATAACTACTATGTACTTGACATATTTTGATTTTTTTGCTATTATATAGTAGATTCTGTGCGCATTTTTTGTAAGTGCGGCTATTCCAATGCGAAAGCCGAGCAAATCAAAAATTGCCATCCCCTTTATAAAATAAACATAACAATTAAATAACCATCAAAAGAAAGGATATTATTTATGGAAAAACGAAAGAATGATAAGGAATTAGGCATGGTCATCGAACCATCAACACCTTTGCTAACCAGAGCATTATCGTTGACAGCGATCGCTAAAACCGGCGAGTTTTCAAGAACAGAGCAAGACTTAATTACTTTAGCCTTAACTGTTGAAGCCGAGATCGAAAGCAGGTACGCAAGAATCACGCAATGCATATTTCAAGATGCTATGCGGGGGTGGTCAACCTCTTACTGTAGTTTTAGAGATGAGCCTGTTGCACGTGATATTGAATTCGATAGATCGATCTTGCATACAATTAACACCACACTTTCAGCTAGGCTAGTCAACGAAGGATTTAATGTAACTTGCAATCCGGATACAACCACAATATATACTGAACCCCCAAGCCCAAAATACGAATACTGGAGCGAGATTGGCTATTTAAAATCTAGCTTTCAAGTTAACTGGTAACACAGTACATTAACATTGAATAATTTCTCCTTTTATGGTATTATCTATATAGTATGTATCTGAATCGGCGAGCATTGATTCAAACAGTTGAGACTTTTTCAGAAGCCCGAGACCTATTAGATAATCTTGCTTGTCGAAAAATCGGAGCAATTTGTATAAAAGGAGTTGTCATTGGACGAGCACGTGAATATTGGGCGCACGAATCAGAGCTTCGAAGATTTGCCTACGAAGCATCTAGAGTAACAAAAGGTGTCCAAGTTGACGATATCGAACTAAACCTGCGTCATCTACCAAGAACCCGTACTGCCCAGAGCAGAGGAAATATCACATTCTTTAAAAAAGATATTCCTAAGCATATTGATGGCCTTTTCGATTACGAAGAGGCAGCCGATGATGGATCTCTCAATACTTTTGTCAGGATACCACTTCTACACCCAGACATTTACCCAGGAGTTTCACACCACCTGACCCTTGCTGGGACTACTACTTTCTTGATGGATAGATTAAGCGTATCGGAGACAAGAAAGTTAATTGCGGGACAGCCCAAAGATGCCAACAGTTATCTACATACGAATCCTATCGAGAACACCCTGAAAGGCGAGACAGTTGATCTGAGAAAGGGAGATTATTTAGCACTACATTCTTATGGCACGATGTGGAATCCTGTGTTCGCTCATGCAACTATTAATTCATCAGAGGATCGGCTAAGTATTTGTTTCAATCCGAAAGCAGTTGATGATATATATATTGACTCACTGGGAGAGTATGCAGATTATTTTGAATTGATACCTATACATAACTAAATACTGATTAGTTCAAAAACCATATATAATTAGCTTAATGCCATATCATGCAAAATCTGCACTACATTTAAAACCTACTCATGAACTAGTATCTAACAGAATGCTATATACACTGGGGGTAGCTGCAACGACTGTAGGCGTTCCGTTATATTTAATAAGTCTAGGTATGCCAGACTCCCAAATCGGGATATTTATTGGTCTGAGCGCACTGTTAATAGCAGTGATGTCACTATTTATGCCACCTCTGCTTGAGAAATTTAATCAATTAAGGTTATTAATTATCAGCTCTATCTTGACTGGATTATCTTATGTTTTTTTTGGGTATACAAAGAGCATAATTATGGCAACTGTGCTAATCTTTGTAACTAACCTTTGCATTACTGTCAGTGTTAATTCGTTGAGTATTTTATTCAAAGATTCAACACGAAACAAACAAGAGTTCACCCGAGACACCGGTCTGATGGGATCCTTAGTAAATCTGAGTTGGTTTATCGGACCATTACTTGGCGGACTGACACTCAACTATGCTGGCGTAAATGGCTTGTTTATTCTGTCTGGATCGCTTTGCATAATTAGTGCTGCCTACCTTATGATCATGCCTATAAAAACTGTTATAAAAAAACGGGAAAGATTAGACGTCAGCGTTAAAGAAAATCTTCGTTTTTACTTATCGCGTTTAAACCTTAAGATTGCCTACATCCAAAGAATGGGAATTACCGTCTGGTGGGGATTTATATGGACTTTTATACCAATTTTTATGGCACGAGAAGGCTACAGCGTAGCAAGTATTGGGCTATTCATCAGTCTAACCCAGTTGCCATTATTTTTATTAGAGTTCAAAACCGTGAATATTATTTCAAAAGTTGGCTATCGTAACGTTTTTGTAGGATCCTACGCAATATTAGCTGCTATATGTATATATTGTTTTTTTACTGATAATTTTGCATTTGCAATGATTGCGCTTTCAGTTGGTTCGATATCGCTCAGTTTTATTGAACCAATTAGCGAACTGTTCTTTTTCGATCAAGTAACAAAAATTGAAGAGGAGAAGACCTATCCCATTTATGGTACATCCAGCATGATCGGGAGTACCTTGGCTAGACTCGGTGTCGGTATAGGTTTGGCTATATTGTCTGACAGGGCAGCGTTTTTAGTGGTTGCTGTATTTATGGCGCTGATTGCTTTTAATGCTACAAAAATCCGAACTTCGAATAATAGCTAAACTTTAGATCAAGTTATTTTGGTATGATATTTATATGGATAAGAATTTTGGTGGAGACGACCTACCAGACAAAAATATTCTAGATAAACGGACAATACAATTTGTAGTTATTTTGGCGGCATTAATAATTGCATGCGCGATACTGATTAGCTCGGGGGCATCTATCGCTATTTCGGTAATTGTAGCATCGTTTTTAACTGCATTTGTATTTTTCGTCCTACGCAGTGATCAAAAGACTAAAGACAAATTGAGTCATATGTTACATCAATACGAACAAGAACATAACATTTCTAACTCACTTATTAATTCATTGGATATGGCGATAATCGTAACAGACGAAAATGGAAATATTAAGTTCTTTAACAAAGCTACTGAAAAATTATGTAATCCACAGACTCAAATTCGCGACAATATTTTTTCAAAGGTATTTAATATTTTTGATAATAAGAAAAATCATATCGACATTCTTCACGATATATCATCTACAAAAAGTCCTGTTGAGCGAAGCGATCTGTCGATGGCAATTAGCGATAATGAAACTATTAATATCCGTGTCGCCGTTAATCCAATCACAGCTGATAATGGCCGACCCAGTAATGGCTATATTATCGTTATACAAGATATAACAAAAGCAAAGACACTTGATGATGAGCGTAGCGAATTCGTTTCTGTAACCTCTCACGAGTTACGAACACCACTTGCCGTTGTAGAAGCCGGGCTATCTACCCTTTTGTCAGAACCGTTAAAAAGTTCTATGAAACCAGATGCAATAAAATTATTAAACACTGTTCATGAAAGAATAATTCATCTCGGTCAGTTAGTCCGAGACTTGGCAACCCTAGCCAAAGCTCAAGGCGAATTTTTAGACATCGATATTCAACCTATCGACCCCAAAGCTCTTGTTGCTCAAGTAAAAGCTCTGCATCAAGATAAGGCATCGAAAAAAGGTTTGAACCTACTCTCAAGTCCAATTATTGATATTCATCCCGTTCTAACGAGCCCAACCTATGTTCGCGAAATACTTAATAATTTTCTAGATAATGCTGTCACATATACGAAGGAAGGAGTAGTGACTGTCGGTGCCGAGAATGGAGAAAATAATAGCGTAAGGTTTTGGGTACAAGACAGTGGCGCAGGAATTAGTCAATCCGATCAAACTAAACTATTCACAAAATTCTTTAGAGCTGAAGATTGGCGTACGAGAGAAACCGATGGTACAGGATTGGGTCTATACATATCAAAGATAATGGCTGAACGGATTGGCGCTAAAGTATGGTGTGTTAGTGAGCTCAAAAAAGGTGCTACATTCTACCTGGAAGTGCCACCAGTAGGTGGCTTGCCGAGCGATGCAAAGAAAGTAACTACAGCAGAAATTAAAGATTTCGCTAACTCTATCTAGATTTTTTGGTACCAAGCCTGACTAATACTAAAACAGCCACAAAGAATATAAATGCACCCATGTAAGTACCAACAATCAACGGCGAATTACTATAGCCTTCTGACATCACAATATTCGCTGCACCAGCCAAACTCGACAATATAAATAAAACTGAAATCCCAATCAATCCTTGACGCCCACGAACCCCAGATTGTTCAGGTAATTTTTTTAAAACTAATATACCAACCAGCAATACATCTACGAGAAAAAATAATTCGACTACAGATGCAAGAGTTGGTAATTTGTAATCGACTGCTAAGTCTGTAACAACAATACCGTATTGCTGATAACCGTAAACATGTGCACACCAGCCTACTAATGCCAACAAACCAATAACCCCACGGTACAATTTTTTAGAAATATGGTTTTGGAGTGCTAAGTAGTAAACAAAGTCTGCGCATATAACAAAAAAAACGTAAAGAAAAAAATCTCCGACAATATTTGCAAATTTAACAAATTGAACGTCACGAGTGAAAAAAAGCGGAATAGACCATGTACCAAATGCAATCGATATAGAACCCGCTATTAGTCCAAAATAACCCGATAGTGGATTGTGTAGTTTACGATAATTCCTATATGCCCTCCATGCAAATATGGCAAAAACAATCGTACCTATAAAATACGGAATAAGACTAGATGGTAGAGTTTGCATGGTATACCTATTAGATACTATATCAGAATTAAACACTACCACGTTATGTAAGTTGAGTATTTTTCTTTTTAGTCATTGTTAATATTTTGACAATTTGGAGTATAATATAAGTATAAATTAATAGAGGAGGTTCTATCATAGCAAAACAAAGTAAAGAAGTAACTGGTTGGGTTGGTTGGATTGGATTTGCTAGCTTAATGCTGATGCTTGCAGGAGTATTTCACATTATTGCTGGTTTTGTAGCATTGTTTCAAGAAGACGTATATGTTGCAGCACCAAACGCTTTATGGGTATTTGATTATAGCCAATGGGGCTGGATACATATCCTTGGCGGATTCTTAGCACTTGTTGCATCCGGCTCATTAATGCAAGGCAAAGGCTTTGGGCGAACAATAGCAATTTTAGTAGCAATGGCTAGCGCAATAGCTAACATGGCTTTCGTACCAGTATATCCTGTATGGTCTTTGATGATTATCGTCATTGATGTACTTGTAATCTGGGCAGTTGCAGTCCACGGTGGAGAAATGAAAGAACTAGAATAAATAGTCTTTCTAATCTTACAAAAATACCTCTTAGCAATAAGAGGTATTTTTAATTAATTAGATTACAGTATCTGATATATTGAATATTATTGATCATGGTCAAATCTAACTTCGATTGTTGGACTCTGTTCAGGAGATTGCTGAATAGCAACAGGTTTGACATCGCTAATTGGTTGACCTACTTGATTTGACTGACTATTATCAGGAGCTACGACTGACAGTTCTGGTTTTTGTATTGGAGTAGAAACTACAGTCGGAGAAACGGGTTTTTGTGATGGAGCTGGCGGCGCAACTCTAGGAAGCGGTGGTGGTGGAGCGGGATTAATAACGCTACTGTTGGTATTGCTATTAGCATTAATGTAGCTATTTGAAATTCCTTGCCGAAAAGACTGGGCAACCATCGATTGACCCAATGGAGGCATAGAATTAGTCGCTGTTTGATTAATCGGTCGATTCAATTGAGTCTGCGGATTTCCCTGAAACACATTATCAGCAGTTGAACCATCGACTGGTGAGTTTAGTGGATTAGGTTGCTGTAGTTGCTTTCCCCGTTTTTTATGAACAATCAATAAGATAAGCGTAATAATTATCATTATTATAGTAATTAATATTAATAATGTAAGTGCTAACGTCACAGGGTTAGATGCGCTAAATAGCTTTTCGCTAGTTATAACTTTTATTGGGCTAGAGCTACTTTTATCTTCTCCATTTGCAATCTTGGTATCCGCAACTTTTATAAAACTAGATGCTAAATAATTAGCTGGGTATTGTTCTGCGACTTGATTAAATAGATCCTTTGATTTTTGATAATTAGCATTACTAAACTCTGTAATTGCCGAGTCCCAAATATCGTCGATAGAACTTTGAGTATCTAATGTGATTTTATTCTTTGTCACTAACGCAGATAGATCAGCGACATCCCGCATTACGCCAGTGCCTGCAAATTTTGACACTCCCTCTTCCGGATCCCCCTTACTTGAAGCATAAGTTGTTATACCAACTACTTGCGAGTTAGTATCAAAAACAGGCCCGCCACTATTTCCTTGAGCTGTAGGGATAGTAGTAATTCCTAGCAAACGATTCGATTTTGCAGATTCTTTTACTATCTCTTGGACAACACCTTGAGTCGCAGAAGGAATTGTTCTTGCCTTTTTTGTCTCTAAACCACCATCAACAAACCCAGGAAAACCGATAGATGTAGCTAAGTCGCCAGTTTTTACGGAATTAATAGACCCTAGACTTGCCACCGGGAACGAGCTGCCTTCAATCTTTAACAATGCCACATCTGATGTTTTGGATTTATTAATATCAGTTTCGCCATTATCAGGACTATACTGATCAAAGTCAAAATCAATTAATTTTGCGCTGACAACTTTATCTGAATAGACAAAATCTGATGCAGTTTTTAAATCCTTTAGTTTAATCGGTTCATCAGATAATTGAATAGCAAGTTCTGTTTTTTCTTTTGTGACTTTAACGTTAGATTGAGGTATTTCATATGCTAAATCAAGAATCGTATAAATTGCGTCTTCGTCTCCAGCTTTAATTCCTTGTATCAGAGTATTTAAGCCAGACTCGGTTATTAGTTTTGAGTCTAAAAGGTATTGAAGATATGTTTGAAACGGCTTGTAGTTTTTTGCTTCAACATTAATCGCCAAGTATTGTTGCAAGGCCGGAACAAAACCATGTTTTACGACATGTCCATTAGTACTAACATATCCATCTTCAGAAATAATCGTACCGGTTCCTACTGCAACTGAACAAGCATCAACTACCTTCAGTCCAACCTTCCCGCCACTCAGTAAAAGATTGAAGTCTTTACAATCAATCGAACCAACCCGCACTACGGAAGGTTGATTTTTTGCAACAACCTCTAAAGCGGTCTTACCAACCAAATCATCTGGCACATTAATATCCTTATTAATAGAGTCTTCGTTAACAGTCGTAGCGCCAAAAATAGAGAATATTGATGTAGGCAACAACATGTCAGAGGCAGAAGTTTTTGCACCGAGAACTCCCGAATTTGCATCTGGTTTTGTATATTTAGTTTGCGCAATTATCTGTTCAAATAATGCCAGAGTTTGGGATGACGTAAATTCGTAGTAGGTCAATTTCATTACGTAAGGACGACCATTTTGAATAGTGATGTAATTTACTTGTCCACCGTCAGGCGATCCAACTGGTTCACTTTCTTTGTAGCTATATTGTTTTGATGCTTTATAGACAATTTTTGTATACTCAGTTTCACCAATCTTCACTTTTGTTGGTGATGTCGCTTTATAAGTTATCTTGTCGCTTGATTTAGGTGCAAAAAATTTCGTCGCAAGCTCTGTATCAGATAATGATGCTCCGAATTCTTTTTTTCGTTTTACAAAAAAATCTTTCACCGTACTAGAGCTAACATACATATTTGTATTTCTAATATCAAAATCATCTGAAAGCACATTAGCTGTCGGTGTCTCTGGTTCAATATAGCTCAAAAATAATGGGCTGTACTTATCTTTATTATTCCAAAGATCTTCACCTGTTACGTAGTCCAATTTATCGTTTTCTGCAATTATCCAACCTTGGCCTTCAAATAGCTTTTTGTTATAAGTTGTCGAAAATCCAAGAGTTGAATTTACTGTTACGTCATTATTACCTTGCGGTTCAACTTGTAAAACTTCTTGGAAAGCCTGGTCCGAATCACCGTTAGTATTTTTTGTTCTAGCCTGCGACAGGTACAACCCGATAACAAGTACTGCAACCAAACCCGTCAGGCTAACAATTATTAACTTAAGGTGTCTGGTTCTCTTTGCATGCTTCGAATTATTACCGTAATCACCATTGTTAATAACAGTATCCCTCTTACTCTTTTTTAACCTCATAGCTTAATCTAAATTGTAGCATAAGCATGTTATGATTAGATAAAGTTATTTAAAAAATAAGAGGCCTCTAATGCAACCTAACGATCCTAATCAACCTAATCAAAATCCAAATCCTATTCCGCAACCCGAACCACAGATACCTCCTCAACAATACCCAACAAATAATCCAATACCAGAACCAGCTCAACCCATGCCAAACTTTAGTAATCAAACTCTTGCCCCGCCACAAAACATACCACAACATAATATCTCTCCTACTGCGCCGCCACCACCAACTCCTACACCACAAGTACCAATACCTAGTCCTCAACCCTCTCCATTGAATCAATCATCAACACCTACATTTGCGGATTCACCACAACCGCCTCAACCAATGCAACCACAAGCCCCAATATCTAATGCACCTAAAAAGAATTTTCCTATAAAAAGATTATTAATATTATTGGGTGCAGTATTTATTGTTGCTCTTATTGCTATTGTGGCAATTATTTTTATTGGCAGGCTAAATTCTAATGTACCGAAATATTCTGAAACCAAGAATGTAGAGCTAACCGGTTTTTCGACTGATGAAAATTCTGGGATGAGTTTTGATATACCTATCGAAATGGAAGAAACAATAAAAACTGACTTATCCGCTGACTATGTACATAAAGAAAAATCAAAAAATAATTCTGAGCAGTCTCTAGGAATTGTTGCAGCAAATATTCAAACAATCTCTTACACATTTGATGTGACAGAAAACCAAAAAAAAGAAATTGCAGATGAATTCAAAGATGATTCATTCGATTCTAAATGGCAAATAACTGATCCAAGAATCAAAAACGCAAAAATAGTCAATAAATATGTATCAAGCGATAACACTACATTAAGAGCAGAGATTACTTTAGAAATTGCTTCCCCGAAAACAGATCAAAAAAATATCCCAGCCAAAGGTGTAATGGTATTTAATATGATTGGAAAGCGCGCTTACGAATTCATGTATATTTTCACGGATGAAGTTTTTGATGCAAACGAAGGATTCATTAAAAAAATGGAAGAAAGTGTAAAGTACGGGGTCTAATGATAGCGGTAAACTAATTACCAGCCACCACCGCCGCCACCGCCACCACCACCGCCAGAAAATCCACCACCGCTCGAAAATCCACTTGATCCTGAGCTGGATGGAGGACTAAACGAGCTTGTGCTATTTGCACTAAAACTATTAAGAGATGATGCAAGATACGCAGCATTAAAGTTTCTGTAATTACCCTGATACCAATCCGGTGGTTGATTATAGATATCTTCAAATTCTTTTGCCCAATCCTTTTCTAACCCAAACAGCATTGCGTATGGCAGTAATTTTTCAAATAATTTTACCTTTGATTTAGTTGATTTTGGATTACCGTACTGTTTGACTCCTTTTGGACTTTGAAGGTACTTCAATCGCTCCGCCTCAGCTAGCTTAATATATTCTTTAAGTCCCAATAGACAATCACGCACTTCGACACCCTTAATTGTTCTTGCAGGCATAGCATTAGACGCGATGAATGTGATAATACTGGATACAATTAATCCAATCCCTAGAGGTATGCCGATACCAGTAAACATTACAAGTATCCCAATCACCAGCATCAAGATCGCAACCGTATTAAAGCTTGTCTTCGCTTTTGATGGGTCGACTGCAAAATAGCCTTCACTCGACGCTTTGCTTGTTGTCGATTTGCCAAGCGATTGTACATCTTTATAATACGCGTTCTTTTTTTCTGACATATTTACCTTATCGCCAATACTGCTAGTCGATCCGAACAACATGACAATTATTTCTTTAAGTTGAGCAGAGTGAGGATATTCTTTTTTTATTAACTCTAACTCATACTCTGTTTTACTCCCAATTAACTTATCTTTTTTTATCTCGTGGATGATAATAAATTTTGAAATCGCTAATTCAATAATACCGGCGGAGATTGCGTTAGTGGTTAATCTTTCATTAAGAATTACGTCCGCCAAAATAACATCTAGATCTTTTGGAGCAATATATTGAGGCACAATCACACCCCTGCCCTTTGGGTCACGCCCGCGTTTGCGCCATTTTAGTATCACAACTAATAATGTAATAAAAATCGGTAGCAAGGCTGAAGCAATAATTAAAAGCATAAAAATTCTCTTATAAATTAACGCCAGTTTGTCTGGTTGAAATGTCCCTTTTTCAAAACCCAGTACAAATGTTAGCGTTTGATAAGGATTTAATTTTGACGCAGACACTTTTACTGTCTGCATATTGTCAGAGTTTGAAATTTTGATTTTACAATTGCTGTCCTGTTCACCGTAAGCTCCCTCGTAACATTTTTTTAAGGTTTCTTTAAGTTTGCCAACTGATTTTGGCACATGAATAGTCGCACTAACTTTATCAATCGGCTGAGCCCACTCGTCGCCATTAACATCCCAGTAAAACTCATCATGAGAACCTTCAAAAGTAATAAAGTTTGATACTAAATAGCTAATTATATAAGTTGTTTTACCATGAACATACGTATTTGGATCACCAATCTTTAATACGGTATTATTATTTGATTCACTAGTTGAATATTGGTACGGTCGACCTTGCTCGTTAACAACGGCTTGGATTTTAATATTCAAATCATTGTCTTTATATTCATTTGGGATAGCCCGGATAATGCCGTGATTTTGGTCATAATCAGGATAGGTAGCGACAATCTTTTCGACAACACGCATTGATGCTACGTTTTTGTTGGATTTCTGCAAGTAATAATTTGTATCAAACGAATTTATTACAAAATTATTTGTATCTAACGCGCTAAGTGATGGACCTATTAAAAAACTGAATACTAATAGAAATATTGTGGCACATTTGAAGATTTTACTCATTATAATAATTATCTCATATGGTTAGAATAATTAATAAAGAGCCTGCAGTTTTGCTAGGCTCTTTATTAATGACTTGGTTAGTACACTTAAGGCGTATTGTTAGGTACTTTTTCGATAAAGCGACTGTTGGCTATATTCCAGTGTGTTTTCAGATAGTTTTCATCGCTGATAGTATCACCTAATGTATTGAAGTAGTCGTCATTACCACAATCTAGCATTACAGCTCGTAGATTGGTGGCAGTCGTTTCACAATCTTCACTTTTTTCATGCTCAAGCGGACCATAGTATCCTAGTAGATCATCATACTGTGTTACGTTGTAGACGAATTTTAGTTTTTCAGCACCGTCGCCCAAGAATGATCCATCAATCTTAAAGGCATTTGGCGCACTCTTTTGTGGTCCGCCTAGTGTATGCACTAGCTGAAAGGCAGCATTTTGCACAAACATATCGATTTTTTTTGCTTGATCTGCATCGCCCTTCCCAATCCAACACTGTCTATTAATAATCTGCATACTACTTAATCGATTGTTTTTATTCTCTTGCCCAGGTCGATCATCTTGGAATGGCATAAAGTCATAACCACACATTTTTATTTTGTTAGTTACCCTTGTGAATACCATGTATTTACGACTATTTTGGTCAAGCCCTGCTCGACGAAGGATTTTGTAAGCTTTTTCTGGGTTTTTGTTTTGAGGACCTCCCTTAAGTGCAAACTGCAGTTTTTCAAAATCTTTTTGTTTGAGGCCGAGTGTCCTGACCTTAATATTGCACTTGCTGTCTCGTGGCCAACGTACCATATAGCGTGTATTTTGAGTTTTTGCTGACTCTATGAAAACAGAATCTACACCGGCGGCAATCTTACGAATATCGCTTTTTGCTTCCCGTATATTCGCTTGTTTATCCAGGAAGTTTTTGCCATCTACCCAAACTAACTCGACTCTTGCGCCTCGGGTACCCTTGTCGCCATCGCATGTTGGCATAACGGTAGTTCGCGGTGCCTCAACAGCTGCCCTAGCATTAATCTGATCTTTAAATGCAGTTCGGATTGGACCAGATTCTAATCTATTTGGAATAGGAGCCGCAACTGCAATCACAGGTTCTGAAGCTGCGCTACTTTCTTTTGTGCTGTCAGTTGAGTTTTTATATACATAAAAACCTATCCCTCCTACTGCAACTACAACAACCAACACTAGAAAAAACTCAACGTGGCTGAAACCTTTTTGGTTTAATTTTTTAATAGAGCTAAAAAATTTCATACTTTTTTCCTTTATTTATTTTTGCACTTTTTATAGTTACGCTTTGATATTCACTGATATTTATACGCGATTATAAGCATATGCGCAACCGTAGCTGTGGATAAATCTCGGTCTTTATCGCAATTATTTTTTAGTACTGACGATAAAAAAGCATATTATATACACAATGATTGCTAAAAAAATCTCGATTCGAGCATTATTAATTTGTTTATTTTTGCTTTTAGCGAGTAGCACATTATCGTCATCAATAGCCAGCGCACAACAAACCCAAGACGATCAATGTAATCAAAATACAATTAATTATTATGATGGCAGGACAGATACTAGAACAGGATCATATGATATTTATGTAAAACTAGGTAAGCGAGGTCAATCATCTAAGGTTAGTTTAGAAATAGAGGGCGAGACATCATGTAAAAAAATTGGATCAACTACAGCCAGTGGCGAAAAATGGACAAAGATTGGTAGCTGGAATAATACTAAAGATAACTCTTATCGTTTTATTTTGTCGTCAGAAATTTTTTATAACATGCCGGACGCAAATCGTCCTAGAGTATTAATAGTCCCAAAACAAAACCCGCCCTGTATTCCAGAGAAACAGTGTTTTGTTAAAATATCTGGTCAATCAGGCTTTATTGAACCGAAATACACATCACTAGCTGAAAATGATCTTGTGATTGCTCAGGTTACTGATCCTAAAGATGACAAGATTGAAAAAGTTGAATACTACGTCGGAAGTAAATACCAATACACCACTACAGGTATTGAGGATTTTAATTTACGCCTAGTACCGGCTGGTAATCAAACACTCTCTAGAGTTATCATCTATAAATCCGGGCAAAAAGTAGTCATCGAAGATAAAGTATATGTTAGTTTTACCAAAGACTTTGGAAATTTAATTTACCGTACTTTTAATAGTAATCGTGTTTGGATTCAAGTCGTTGTCGTACTATTTTTCGCTACATTACTAATATTTATTACATTAATGATAATCCGAATTATTAACCGCAAACGACAATGGAAGATTAACCATGGAATAGTACAGCCAACCCCAGTATCGACAGACAATAATTCTATCGCGAGCCCTGACGACATTATTCCAACCAACGATATCCCATCTCAACCAGCTACTATCACCAAAGCCAAAGATAATTTAGTGAGGGTTGTGAAAGTTGCTATGCCAGTGTTTGCAATAGCCTCGATTTCTTTGTTTATTATTATTGTAGATTATTATATAGTCGAGATTTTTAGGGTTGACGGTATTAGTATGGAAAACACCTTAAAAGATGATGACAAACTGCTGGTCAACAAATCATCAAGGACATGGGCAAATATCAATAGCCAAAAATATATACCGAAGCGAGGTGAAGTGATTATATTTCAAAAACCTTCTCCTTCGTTAGTAGATGATAATGAAAAAGAAGGTCCCGAATATGTAGTCAAACGAGTACTTGGTTTACCAGGAGAGCGTATAACCGTAAACAAAGGCATAGTGCTTGTCTACAATCAAGAAAATCCAAAAGGATTTAACCCAGATAAAAGTAGTGATTGGGAAGATACCTATAATATCGGCGATGAAGATAATATCGATATTACATTAGCCGAAAATGAAGTTTTTGTTAGCGGAGATAATAGACCTGAATCACTAGATTCTAGAATTAACGGTCCGATAGATATTCAATATATCGTAGGACGGGTGGACGCACGCATCTCGCCTCTAAAAGATCGCATGCAACTTTAGTAGGCTCATTCCTCTGTCAACCTATTCTGTGAGCCTCTGAAAAAAAAGCTAATCCATGCTTCTAAATTTTGTTGATACTTTGGTTTTTCTACTTTTTTCACATTATCTGATTTAGCCACCAGCTTTACTGAATTTGCCAGCGCAACCTCTTTAGGAACGACTAATAATTTTTCGCCTGGGGCACCAAGTCCAAATTGCCGTCGAGCAGATAATTCTAAGAATTGATCCGTCTCTAGATACAAATTATTTAGTTTTTGATTTTCGTTCTCTAATTGTGCAATCTCAACCTCTTGTTCTAATTTTGATATCTGTTTTTGCAATTCATAATTTTTTTGAATCGCTTTTATACCACTCCAACTTACCAATAAAATAATCAACACAAATAATGTTTGGCCAAGCACCCTAATGTCGGTCAAAGATTTTGAATAATTAATAATTCTATTTTTTATTTCTTCAAGCATCTACAGCTTAATTGTATCAAGAATTAAAGCAAATTTAGCGCTTTTGCTGCATAGGAGGAATCATGCGTCTATTTGGGTCATCATGGTTTAAGTCATTTATTTGTTCAGCAACGCCATCATAAGCTTTTTGTAGGGTTGGCCCGAGTCTGCTTGCTATCAAGTTATAATTGTCATTTAGCCTGACTATCGAGCGAGTTAGGCGTTCTCCGTCCTCTTCTTCGAGTTTTTGAGGCTGTGTTGTTAGATCTATAATTCTCCAGTAGTCATCGGATATCCAATAATCGCCATTAGATGGATGGTGGGGGTGGTAGGAATTGGTCACATTCTGCAACCCCGTAGCAACATCTTTGCAAACAAATTTGCAAGAGTTGACTGCCTTGCGAAATGCCATTCAAGGCATTTCTCACCTTCGACCAATCGGTTAAAACAAAACTCAGCTATGGTGGGGCTGGCAGGATTTGAACCTGCGACCAATCGGTTATGAGCCGACTGCTCTAACCCCTGAGCTACAGCCCCCCCAAAGATGAATTTTGTTAAAAAATGTTAATAGTGATCTAGTCACCTCTGGCGACCCAGTCACAACTTCATCAAATCAAGTTTTGAGAAGTTGATTCCCTTACGAATTACCACAGGCAATTCTCACACCGAGCTACATCCCCTCGTCAACGAGTAACTAAAAAAATTACTACGTAACAGATGTGATTATAACAAACTAACTTAGTTATTTACAGATTTTTCTTCTTGAGTACCAGAGCTGACCCACCAAATAATACAATTACTAAACCAAAAAAGAACAGTTGGCTAACACCTGTATTTGCTAACGAATCTGTTGTTGAAGAGCTTGCTGAATCTGCTGTGACATCAGTTACAACAACCGAAGTAGCATTGTAGTTAATCTTCATTGTTCTGCTGCCAACAGTAAATGTATCGTCATCAGCAAGACCAGAAAATGTACCAACAATTGAAGAACCCTCTACAATTGTAAATGTGTCGCCGGCTGATGGAACAAAACCTAAGTCTACATTTAGCGTCGCATCATTAAGGTAGACAATTCCACTGGCTGCAAGCTTGTCATATTCACTGCAGACAGTAGTGCCGTTAAGCTCGACATTCAAAATAGAAAGCTCATCTGTAAAGGCCACGTCACCGGCAGGGTTTAAGCAACCTGGGCTGTTTCCAGGGGCGATTGTACCACCATATACGCTGACTTGCCCTATTACATCGGTTCCGCCCAGCACACCCGAGCTAATGCTAAACGGGGAGAATCCAAGACTTGTATTAATAGCATCAGCAACAAATTTCCCGCCGTTAACATAGTAACTAGAGAACCCATTACCAACGTCCGTATTATCACCAGAAAAGGTCCATATACCATCAGTGATCTGAAATTGAGAATTAGTATAGCCTTCTACAACACCTTCAAAAGTGCCGTCAGTGTCGCCGTATCCAATGTTAAAGCGTGAATCAGAATCCAGCATCGAAATGGTGCCGTCGCCTATAATTGTGCCTACTGAATCCGCTACTCCACTGCTTATCAGTTTGGCGATTTCGGTACTATCGTTATTAAGCGTAATTACCGAATCATCTGCAATGACATTGTCGCTGTTTAATAGTACATAAGAAGACTTGCCGTCTACAGCATTGATGGTTAGATTATTTGGAATCGCTGTATTGCCAGAACCTGCTATCGTGAGTTCTGTACCGGTTGCAATTAGGTTACCAAAGTAATTTTCCGCACCTGGTTGCATATTGAATCCACCATCGTCTTCGACGTTAGTTAATGTTAAGTTATAATTACCGGTAATTACAGAGGTGATTTCAAATAACTCGCTTGTCGCATTATGGAACGTTGTATCATCAGTCAAGGTAATACCACCTTCAATCTGCATGTTTTGACCAGTTTTAACTAACGCTCCCGGATAGCTACCACCCACACCAGTACCCTCAACAGTAATTGGCTCTCCAAAACCGATGCTACTCCCTGCGTCATATTCTAGTGTTGTGCCATTATTGACGACAGTTCCTGATGTTTGTGCGCCCTGTGAATTATTATTTGTCACGGTAAGCAATGCGGCGTTATTTAGCTCTGTCGAACCAGTATAAGTATTAGACATTCCGCTCAACGTCACATGGGCATTATCAATAATCAAACCCCCATCGCCAGATATGATACCGCCGTAATCGTAAGCGTTTGTCGCATAACCTTCCGAGCCATAACTTACAAGATTTTTGCCATCAGCGACCGCTATATCAGAATCAATATTGGCACTTGTAGAGCCAGTCACAAACATATTCAAACTATCAGTGACAGTAATATCGCCATTTAGTGTCGCGCTTGCAGAAATAATTACAGAGCCGTTTTCTCCCGTGACCGCTGCAGAAGTAATAGGGTTACTGACTGTTCCGCCATGATTAATCTTTAGTTCAGCACCGTCTTCATCGCCACCTTCATCTAGGATAATTTCGTTTGCACTATTGCCAAGGCAATTTGTTGAATCACATTGCCAGCGACCTTCTTCAATGTGAATACCACCGCTAGTAATAACACCTGAAATCGCAGTCCCAGTGATATCTAGCGTCCCAGCACCTGATTTTGCGACTGTGTCGACTGAACTTCCAGCCCCTACCGCAGTCTGTGAAATCATTGGAACAGCTAGGTCTGTTACAGTGTTCAATACAACATCCGTATTATCAGCTAAAGGTTGTATGACAATATAATGAGAAAAACTTGTCCCAGTACCACTGTGATTTATGGTGGCTGTGGTTGTTGGATATAACCGAACATATCCACTAAATATGTTGTTGTTGCCACTAATAGTCAGGCTGGTATAGACACCGAGAGATTCAAACGCCACAGATGCAACAGTGTAACCACTACCATTAAATGTAATACCATTAAATCCCATATCCGAGTCAACCGTAACTGCTTTGTTAGTGGGGCCAGATGGGAATACTAGTGTGTCCCCGTCCTGAGGGACATTGCCATTATCGCACCCACTCCAATTTCCAGCTGTACTAATATTCGTATCTGCTCCAGAGCCCGTCCAGGTACAAGTATCTGCAGCAGCCCTAACTACTTGTCCGCTAAAGATTAACACCGAGATTATACTGACGCCGAGTAATAACGATATCGCAAATAATTTATTATTTTGATTATCTACAATCTGGGATAAACCTACTCCCACAATTCTAACTCCCCTTATAAAATGCTTATGTATATTATCTGTCAGTTTAACTAATATTACAACTACTAATACCGCTTACTTTGAAGTTCTGCTTTGATACTTTCGTTTTACAATAAACACCGATCCACCGATAATTAACGCGCCGGCTATTGCATAAATGCCGTATTGGTTCATTCCAGTAGCCGACAGTGCGTCTGATACAGCGCTAGAGATACTATCTACTACAGAGTCAGTTGTTTCTACTTCTAGGCCTGGACCATTGGCATCTACAATTACATTATCATTGCCTGTATCGTCACCTGCTTCACCATCGGTCAACGTAAATGAAGCTGTTGCTGTAGCATTCCCGTCAATATCTACAGTGCTCGTTATAAATTGTTCAGACGTGTACCAACTTGTCGAAGAAACATCGCCAGGTGTGGTCGGGCCAAATTTACGATAGATTTGAGTAGTGAACTCTTCCTCGCCGTGCCAGAATAATGTTCCATCTACGCTGTCTTCACACGGAATAGTAAATTCTACTAGTGTTAGCGGATAGATAAAGTCAGGGTCAGATTCAGATAGCTCGCTTTCAAGCTTTGATGCAAAATCATCTATCTGATCGCACACGCCAGCCGAATCAAGTGCTAGTGTAACGTAATCGTCGCTTTCGGCATCAAGAATTGTTGCCACGCTAGCTTGTTCACTATCCTGCGTTCCATCGTCATTACCATCGCCACCATTAGGGCCAGCATCTTCAACAGCATCATTGACTCCGTCATCGTCATTATCTAGTGGCTGAATAATCTCTTGGTTATCTAGGAATGCACTAAACTCGCTAGTCGATCCAAACCCATCAGCACTACCATCGATTTCAGTGACAGTTGCCGAAATATCGTAGTCACCGGTGGTGATGACACCAGGATCTAAAGTTATTGTCTCCGAATGGCTTGATACATCTCCTGACACATTTGCCGAACCAAGATATATCTGCCCCTCGCCATTACCGGACGCATCACCTGTGTCGTTAGCAAAAAACTCTAGTCTATAGCCGGTTACTCCAGTATTAGTATTAGGAATATCTAGATCAAAATTAACATCCAACGAGCCCGCAGAAGCCGAAGAACTATTAAGAACTGGGAAGTTAAGATAATCATTAGGCCCAACATCACCATCGCCCGCATCATTGGGGAACGGAATCGGAGTATCAGGTTGAAAATCACCATTAGTATCTGCCATTAATCTAATGCCGGTCGAGGTACTTTGATATACTTGGTTACCTAAGATTGATATATTATTCGTGTACAGACCAAAGCCAGCGAACCCGTTCGCGCCTATTCCGTTCATTCCGCTACTCACAACTTTGTTACCCTCGCCACTAGCTGTACCGCCGATAACTCCATTTGAATAGTCCCCGATTGCGAATATTCCGAATCCGCCGTTGCCAAACCCGCCACCAACTGTACCGTTAATATTTGTCCCAACGTAATTACCCTTAACAACCCCACCACTTCCGCCTGATCCAAAACTGAGCAGAACGATACCTGATCCAGCATAATTTCCACCTACTATTGTGCCGGCTACTACATTACGCTCGGTGGCTGAATCTCCGCCAATAATTACATTGTCACCACCAGATTTAATACCAACACTAGTATTGCCAATTTCACTCAAGCCATCTGCGCTTGTTCCGACTAGGTTTCCGATTACTGTCGTATCGTCGCCATCGACCGAAATTCCACCAGCACCGTTATCTGAGACGACATTTTCTGCCCCGCTTGCCGTACCGCCAACTATCGTATTGATACCCATTGTGCTAAGACCAATATTAGTATTCCCGATACCGCTACTGCCACTAGCGCTAAGTCCAATATAATTACCTTGGACCAAAGCAGTTGTTGCGGTAGAAGATAATTCTATACCCTCTGCACCATTCCCGGATACAACGTTTCGTGCTCCACTTGCTGTTCCACCGATAATAATGTCGGTCGAGCCAGCAATTATTCCATCATCTGTATTACCTAGGTCTACTGCCCCTGTAGCATCAACGCCAATGTAGTTACCGCGGATTCTGGTATCGCCAGTTCCATCGGCCAAATATATACCATCGCTGTCGTTACCAGATATAATATTACGCTCTCCGCTAGTTAGCCCACCAATATAGGACACGCTGGAAGTAGCGTCAGCCGATATTCCGCTCATGCCATTGCCCAAATCAGCCTCACCATCCGCATCCACTCCGATATAGTTGCCTTTTATATCACCCACATTACTCTCTGAAATGCTGATACCGTTTTCGTCGTTACCAGATATAATATTGCGCTCGTGAGTGGTGTCGCCGCCGATAACCATATTCGCCTCGGCTTGATATAAATTAATCCCGCTATGGTTATTCGGGATTGCAGTATCACCAGTTGCGTCAGTGCCGATACAATTCCCACTAATTGTTATCGTGCCTGTATCTGCATAAGAACTTATCCCGCCAAACCCTTCATTACCGGAGATTAGGTTCCGATCTGCAGCAGTCGTACCACCAATCAAAGTATCCCCAGTACTTCTTATGTCAACACCAGCATCGCCATTACCGTGGTCAACCAACCCTGCGTCATCAAGTCCAAGAATATTCCCTGCAACTACCGTACCACTCGCTGACCCTATATAAACTCCACTATATGTAAATCTGTTGATTGCCAGACCTCTGATTGTCACATTCTCAGCAGAAATTGTCAGCCCAGATACGCTACCGGCATTTTGACCATCGATTTCTATCATGATCGTACCTACAAAACATGCACTATAGTCACCAGAGTTCTCTACTGCTCCTGTTTCACTATAGCCATTAATGGTCGTACCGTCTGCTGTTATCGATGGCAAGGCTGCGCCTGGCTGAATCGTGTGCGGTCCAGCACCTGCAATATCAAATTCTATGGTATCAGTCGCAGCACCAGCAATACACTCGCCGTCACTTATCCCAGATTCAGTATTATCATTAGCTGCAGTTATGGCTTCGCGCAAGGTACATTCGCCATCATCATTACTATCGTCAGCTGTAGAGTTTACGGTAATTATTTCTGTACCATCAGAGTATGCTTCGCTATATTCGCTAGTTGATCCAAAACCACTGGACAATCCACCATCAATCTCTGTTGCAGTCATTCGAAGGTTTGAATAATTATTGCCCGTAATAGTGTTGGAAAAACTTTCTGCTCCTGAGCCAGTGTGCGTAATATTTTGTGAATCAACTAAAGTTTTTCCATTATCACTAAATGTTTCTATCCGGTAATCGCCAGCCGGAACATCTAGATCATATGTTACTTCGGTGTCGCCACTATCGTCATCAAATAGCCCCCACTCTGGGTAGTTAAGTAGGTCATTTGGTCCGTTGTCAGCATCATTAGCATCATTTGCTGTCACACCATCCTCAGAAAGATCAATATTTGATATAGCATTTTGATATAGAGAGTTACCGATAATCGCATTATTGATCGAGCCAGAATTCGGTATCGAAACACCCCTGACATCGTTAAATCGGATTAGATTAGCGTCGCTTGCGGTTGTGCCTCCGACTAAGGTTCCATCAGCACTAAATGTGATATTGACACCTCTACCGCCATTACCTAAGTCTCCCGTTCCAGCTACGTTTGTGCCAATGTGATTGCCTTTTATTACATTATTATCTGCGCTATCGCCATATAGCCATATAGCATCATCGCCATTCCCAGATATTACGTTACAAGAACCCGTACAATCACCACCAACAGTTACTCCTGTTGTACCGCCAACAGTATTAGATGGCGAATTGTCCAATACTAGCCCGTATGATCCATTACCAACGTCTACAGCACCAGTATCGTCTGTACCGATATAATTACCCTGTACAATATTTGAATTTACAGTCGGACCCGATATAAAGACCCCAGCTTCACTATTGCCAGATATAATATTACGTTCACCAGATGAAGTCCCGCCAATCGTGTTGCTTCCAGAACCGCCTTCAATGAGTAATCCGTGAACTCCGTTAGGCATTGCGGTAGATCCATCACTGCCAACACCAACATAGTTCCCAGATATATCGTTATTATCAGAATCATCGATAATCGAAATGCCGTGGGCGGAATTTCCAGATATAACATTACGCGCACCAACTATTGAACCACCAATGGTATTACTATCTGCGTTTGACACAACAATTCCGCCCTGACCATTATAGACACCGGCCGAACCTGCGGCGTTTGTCCCAATATGATTACCTTGCACTGTATTAGCACCACCCGTACCCGACAAGTAAACACCTATCCCACCGTTACCAGAAATTACGTTCCCCTCACCAACTCCATCACCACCGATGATGTTACCGGTTGGACCCTCTGACGAGGCTACGCCTTGCTGAGAATTACCGATTCTTGTTGTTCCATCTGCCCCAACGCCTATGAAATTACCTTGCACAAAATTACCCGTTGTTAGCGCAGATCCATAAAATAATACACCTGTGTTCCCGTTGCCTGATATGACATTTCGTTTTGCGGCCGTGGCACCACCAATCATATT
The DNA here is from genome assembly GCA_964584895.1 of uncultured Candidatus Saccharibacteria bacterium. Classification (GTDB taxonomy): domain Bacteria; phylum Patescibacteriota; class Saccharimonadia; order Saccharimonadales; family JAGQNJ01; genus DAISWO01. The sequence continues at coordinate 215,534 of CAZPAW010000001.1, read as the reverse complement.
GCCGGTAGAACTGCCGCCAATTCGAACACCGTGTGAGCTACCACCATCAGCCACAGTACCGGTTGAACTCGTACCGATATAGTTGCCCTCCAAAGATACGTTATCAACGTCAGTCAAATAGAATGTTTCGTACGGGATATCATTAACGATCAGTCCTTTTATCACAGTCCCATCAGCCTGGCTGCCATTAATATCAAAGCCATATATGCCAGATTCTCCGGCGGCATCAATCTCGACAGTTAAAGTACCATTCATCGCATCAGGGAAGTCAGCATTATTAACAACAGCGTCAGTCTGAGTATAGCCATCAATCGTAACAGTTCGAGTGATAGTCGGCATCCCGGAGGATATATGGATCGTCTTCAAGCCAGTCCCTGAGATATCAAATTCTATTGTGTCGGCGCCAGAACCAGCAGTACATTCACCGACTGCAGCACCTGAAGCTGTGTCTGTATTTGATGCAACTATGGCTTCCCTTAGGGTACATTCTCCATCATTATTTTGGTCATCGGCTGTAGAATTTACAGTAATGGTTGCAGCAGCATTTACCCTTGTAATTGGCACGGCAAAAACAACCAACATTATTATGCCGAAAAACAAATATTTTTTATGTTTTGACAATGTCTTTATCATAACCCTCTGATTCATGTTTAATTATACTATAGAAACGCTTACGTCAAAACTTGAAAGTAGCCAGAAAAGGCTTTCTAATTAGTGGTATTGTCTTGGCTGGGTTGTTTTTGGCTTTGTTGATCTAGCTGAAAAGCGCCTACATTTACTATGGTTCTTGTGCTAGGCCTGTAAATATATGCCTTTTTGGCGGTAGCAAAGACGATGACCCGGTCTCCATCTTGTGCGTCCTTGTAGAATTCGTTTTTCTTGAGCTGATTTATGTCAGTAATTGTAGCCACAACGGGGTCCTCCCCAGCAGGTAGGACTATGATACTACGCATTTCACTTAGCAGTTGCTCCGTCTGGGATTTGTTAAGTTCCTGTTGGCCTTGAACAGTAGACAGTTTTTCTACCTCTTGTTTTGTTTCGCTATATTTACTGTAAAAATAATATCCGCCACCAGCTAGGGCAAATAATAGTACCGTAATGATAATCGTGCTTGCTTTCGGCAGACGACGCTTTTTCCCAGGCTTTTTTACTTTCTTCTCGGTTGTGGGACTCGGAACCTTAGGTTTTGTAGTTACATCAACACGTTTAAAATCATCCATTATTTTTGTCCTCTCTTATCTATATTCTAGCAATAATAATAGGGGCTGTGAAGTATACGCTAGTTAGCCTGTTCTAGTTCTTGAACCTTTGCTTCTAGGCTTTGGATTCTCTGATTGTGGTCAGACAATTGATCGGCATAGTTTTGAAGAGTAGCAGACAAGTCGTCAACACGTAAACCTAAGTTAGCAAGCGTTTGGTTTGTTTTTTCAAGGTTTCCGTTAGTTTGCTCTAGTGCAGTTGTAAACGTTGATTGTAAATTATCGATGTTTGCACTGAGTTCTTGGACCCCCTTTAGTACCTTCCAGGGGTTGTAGCTGTCTACTTTGTAGTAGCCATCTTCGCCCATGTGTACCATTTCTGGGTTAGTCTCTAAAACTTCTTGGGCGATCAAGCCGGTAGTTTCTTGTCCACCGGCAGCAACAGTGTAGTCACGAATCTTTAGGCCGTTAATTTCACCCAACACACTGGCCGCCTCACGAATGTTAGACTTTAGGCGTTCGTCGGATGAACACGTCGTTGTTAGTGAGCCCGATTCTGGATTAAGGTCGCAAGTACCATCACTGTCTTGTAATCGCAGCACATTTGTGTCGGTGTCTTCTTTTACATGCAATTTTGCGCCAGCACTACCAAAGTTTGTGCCTATACCAACATTACCATTATCTTGAAGCTCAAGTGAGGTCTCTGAAAGTGAAGTGTTGTAGAAGTATAGTAGGCCACTTGCGTTCTCTAAGTTCCAACTGTTTGTAGCACCGCCAGTAGTAGATAGGTTAAGGGTTTTGCCAGAAGTCGTTTGGGTTATCCCAAGCGACGTTGCCCATGTAGCGTTTTGAGAAATATGTAATTCGTACTGAGGATCAGACGTTCCGATTCCAAGGTAGCCGTTCTCATCGATGGAACTAAGTACAGTTCCTATAGAATTCTGCCACTCCTGAAGATTTGCCGATTGTGATGCAGCGCCTTTTACCAGCAACCCTGTCTGAGCAGCATCAACCGCAAAAGCAGATGCAGCCGGAAGCGCTGAGCCACCACTGTATACTCTAAATGCTGTGCCGCCATTTCCAGCAATGTGTACCTGATTTCCTCCACTATTAATGTAAAAATCATCTCCAGTAATATTATTGATACTGCTCATGCGTGCACCACCATTGACATCGAGCTTGTATCCAGGGGTAGCAGTGCCTATGCCTACATCTCCATCTGAATCAATCACAAACGGCGAGGTGTCTCCATAGGCTGTATCGCTGACTTTAAAGCTATTTCCACTTCCATCGTTGACAATGTGGACGTGTCCATCTAGTGGTCCAGTTATATTCCCTATACCAACACTTCCTTGAAACCAGTTATTAGAGGTAAGGCCTGCAGAAACCAGATTCAATGAAATTGTCGAGCCCACCGAAGACTGATCAGCGACATACAGTCCATAATTATTGGTAACTGTACCACCGTTTGTTGGAGTATTAATTTTTATACCGTAATTATTGGTTATTGTGCCTAAGTTAATAACATTGGTCTGAAGTCCGTGAGCATTTGTTACAGTACCTCCCGCGTTCAGGTTAATGATATTTGAATTAAATGCATTTGCAGTACTTACAGTGCCCGTAGATAGGTTTAGCATGCCGGCGTTAAATGACGTGCCAGAATTGACTGTACCAGTCCCAGAGTGTATGAATCCGCCACCATAACCAGCTAAATTACCTGTAAAATTCTGCGTATTCCCTGAAGCTATTTCGACACCACCGCCGACACCGTTAATCTGATTATAGACTGGCGCAGCTCCAGGGTTGAGTTTAAGTACCGCAGCAAGGGCTTGACGATTGACGCCTGACCCAGTTATTGATGTGATTTCTTCACTAACTGTCATTGTTGTGAGGCTCGATGAGGTGCCCGATAGTCCATCAGAACCAGATACATATCCGTCTACCGCTGCACCGCCGAATGCCGAGTGACCAGAAACATCCACAGTGCCGTCAACAGTAAGGGTGTTACTCGGTGTCGTGTCGTTGATGCCAACTTGGGCTGCTAGCACTGCGCCATCAATGTTAATATTGCCAGTCTCCTGAGTGCCGGGTGTAGTAGATTGGCGGGAGACACATATACCAGAGATACAATCGTTAGAACCAGGCGTACCGGTGTCGCCTTTGGCGCCATCTGCACCATCAGCACCGTCTGCGCCATTTGAACCGTCTGCGCCATCAGCACCAGAACCTGATCCTGAAACGCCCGACGCTACTATGTTCGTTTGTTTAACTATTTTGCCGTTCTGGCCATCTATTCCATCTTGACCGTCGTTTCCATCCTTGCCGTCTCTGCCTTCTATACCTACTACTTTCAAAGCTCTATATATTGGATTAAAGCCAGCAGCGGCGCTAGCAGAACCACCCAATAACAGCAACAACAGCAACAACATCCACCAAGGGAAGCGTCCTTTATTATTGCCATTTTTTGACGAGCCAAAGCTACTAGATGAAGTACCGCTATTATTGCTACTTGATTTGCTGGTTGTTGCAAAATTAGAGCTTATTGGTATTTCGCCAGAGTTAGTTGCACCGGCCGTTATGGGTTGAGTATGCGGAGATACTACTGCCCCTGGTTCGTGGGGCATATCATCAAGTAACTGCGACCAATCTGCTGAAAAATTATCTGACTCTACCATAGTTTTCCTTAGGTTAATATTACCATAAGTACTTATTCTCAAGAAGTAAAATTTGCATATTTTTTTGATTATTAATGTATAAATACTCTCCATAATAAACCTGTGATTATTACCAACACAAAAGCAAAGCCCAAAACTTTTTGTAAATCACCAAATCCTTTGTTTTTTTCTGAGCTAGTATTTGAATTGTTCTTGTCTTGGTCATTTTCTAGTAAAGGAGATCCGTCTTGGTTGGATACGTCTTCGCTTTTTTCAGGTTTTTGCGAACCCAAATTAGAGCTAGTAAATAAAATGCTAGCTAACGATGTTTGTACAGATTCATCAGCCTCAGAAGATACTGAATCATTTGACGAATTATTATCGACAGGTGTTTCAATCTCTTCATCTGGCACTGGATCGGTATGCCCAGTCTTAACTAAAATAAACGAACCGAATTCTTCACTAGTATGTGTCGGGGCAACAGGCACTACACCCACCGTATCTGTTAGCCCGGTAGTTGTCATTGGCACAGCTAGTGTCGTACCAGAAAAAGTACCAGTAGTTATTGATTCACCAAAATAATCCTGTGTGTCATAAACCGCATAAGTATCATTTGCTTCTAATACACTTGATGCATCCACATCAACACTCGACAAATCCTCCCAGTTATATATTGTTACGTAAGATTTTGTGGGTTCATAATAATTCTGTGCCACATATACATTATTAACTGTGGGGACTGTAACATTAAAATACTCGTTATCTGGGTAGTTTGTTGGGGCCGAGCCAGGATACGAACCATAAAAAGTATTGCCAGAAACCATGTTATGGCTACAGTCTGAACTAAGATCAAATGCTGAATGCGAGACAATATAATTACCTTCTATTGTCGGCGTGTTGCAACCGGCAGCATAGCCGATACCTAGACCACCACCCAACGCGATAGGTGAGTAGACCCTATTGTTAAAAATCATCGGATTATTAGCTACCGTATACCCACCATGAAGCATATTTTGTGTGTAACCAGTGTTGGATAGCGCGCCATTACTAAAAAATACATTGCTATCAGTTAGAATATTGTGTAGCGTCCCGCCCTCTGTATAAGCGTGCAGTCCGTAGCCGAAATTTTTAAATACAATATTATTTGTTAGATTTTTAAGCCCAGTATTATTTTGTACATAAAGCCCATGGCCATGCCCCCTATCTGGGCCTTCCCAGCCGTTGTAGTACACGATATTTCCATATAATTCTGAGTTTGTGGCCGGCGTCCAAAACCCAAAACCTTCCGCGGTATCATGAACAACATTATTTATGAATCTAGTGCCTGGGCCTAAAACGTAGTAACCAAGACCACGAGGTAACGTGATCGGATTAGAACCCGCCTGCTCTATTGTTCGAGTCATATCAGAGTTGATTACCTCTAGTCCCCAATACCAGGTATAAGCACCGTATACCGTGATGACGCTACTATTAGAGCTCTCTCCATCTATAATTACTCGCTCGTTATTATAGTTTCTCAGAACAATAGGTGAACTCGCTGTCCCGGTTAATGTACTAGTAAAAACACCGGCATACGTACCAGCATGAACCCAAATTGTATCGCCCGGTTGAACGCTGAGAGGCTGAGCCAAGGCAGTAGCCAAATCCCACGGGTTTTCAATGGAACCATCACCTCCAGACGTCCCATCAGTTGTGACATGCCATTGATTACCGGCTACATCCGTTATGGTTGAAAAAGTCAGATCACCAGACGTAACCTCATTACCAAAATTGTCCTGAGAGATAATCTGATAATGATAGGTAGTATTAGGTAATAAATTTGTTAATTGATGGTTGTGGTAATAACTTAGGTCACTTACCAGATCACTCTGTGAGCCATAAGAACTTGTTAAACCATATTCAATCTGGCCGTTGGTTTGTTCATCCGTTACCCATACAATTTCAGCCGTAGTTTGCTGAATACTTTTGGTATTATTCATGTTTATCACTGGGTCATTATCTACTACTACATTTAACGCTAAAGACGGTACTGCATCACCATTGCTATCTGTACCGACCGCCGTAATAGAATAATCGCCCTGATCAATTGCTGTTGTGTCCCAGTTGTAAGAATAAGGTGCGTCTGCAATTGGGGCGCCAATTGCCTCTCCGTTTGCATAATATTGTATCGAGCTAATAGCAGGCGAACCAGACACGCTGGATTCTAGTGTAGTAGAGCCACGGACAACTGTCCCCTCAGTAGGTGTAGTTATTGATACACTATTAGTATCACCGGCTGTGGCTAAATCGTAGATATCAGCATCGCTTAAAATCCGGCTATATATCCTGACCTCGTCTAAAGAGCCCTGAAGTTGTTGGTTGTAGCCAGCCCATGGCGAACGTCCCAATAAAAACTGTGATGCTAACGCCTGCGAACAAGACATAGCATAGCCAGTCTGTGCAACGCCATTTATGTACAATTTAGACTCGTTCGTAGAATACGAATGCGTTACCGCAATATGGGTCCAGCCGGTTGCGTCAATATCGCTCGTGATTCTAGCGTTCTGCGCTGCATTTGTTGTTAATACTTTAAGCGACCCAGCCACGTTATCGTAGGCCACACTAAAACAGTCGTTATTATTTGTTCCGCTACTAGATTGGGCTAACAAATATTGGCTGTCGTCACCGCCAACGTCAGCTTTGAAATAAAAACTGTAGCTAAAATCTGGCGTCTGGCTTGCAAGAAGTTGATGCGGAATATCTACTGTATCGTCAGCTCCATCAAAACTCAGTGCATCACCCACAGCACCACTAACTGTTACTGCACCACCAGTTATAGTTCCATCATATCCGTTGCCAGAACTATCCGGAGCTGTTGAACCACTAATATCGTCGAACGAATAGTAGGCAGTGAGTCCGGATGAAATATCGGCTCGAACAGGCTGTGACAAAAAGATTGATATCAGTAATGGCAGAGCTAATAGCCCTACAATATTGATAAAGATAAGTTTCTTAAAAAAATGCCCCAACTCAAACCACTTCCTTCTGATCGACATTAACTTTCACACAAATTAACCTCTATCAGTTTACCAAAAAAATAACTAACTTATGTTTAAACACAAATTTTACAATATTTTATTTCCGCAAGTTCTTGAAAATGACTTTATTTACGTTCGTTATTAAGAATAGTATTTCTTAGCGACGGCCACGGATCCCAGCAACAGCCCACCAACCATCGCCAAGTAAACATATGTATTATCTCCAGTATCGGCCAACGCTTCGCCAGATTCTGTGACGGTAATCGTAACCGTCACTTCAACTGTACCACCATTACCATCATCGATCAAAACAGTCATTGTGTACGTTCCTACAGGGATATTTGCTCTAGTGGTAGAAATATCTCCACTATCAGAATTGATTGCGAAATAACCTTCGTCATTGCCATCACTTATGCTATAGGTTAGTGTATCCTCGTTGGCGTCAGAAGCACCATAGCTAGAACCTGAAACAACAACATCCCCAGAAGCAGTATCCTGGGATACTATTGTCCTTGCGACACTAGCACTGGTAACAGTTGGTGGCAATGGGCAAGTAGCGTTATCGTAGCTAAGTGTAATCGTTGGTAAACCTAATACTGCAGTACCCTGATAGTGGCTTCCACCTGAGAATGTAGCAGCCTCAAAGTTTACAAAAGATACAATGTTGTCAAGATTACCGACTGTGGTACTGATAGTCTGTCCACTGCCTGATGCGCTGTACATTCCGTCAGTATCAAGTGAATCCTGATTATAACTATCAATAACGATTGTCGGCCCACTCAAATCTATTAATCCACTCACGATTGTGTATTCATCGTTTCCAGGTTGAGCATTTTGTAATTCGCGTGTGTAGCTACTAAAAGTTACATCAACCGGCGTATCGCTTGAACAGGTGGTAAGAACGGACGGAATAGTTATCATTGATAATTCATTGCCCGATCCACCAGCTGGCTCAGGACTATCAAGTCCTGGATTAATAATAGTACCCGGAGTGTCTCGAGAAGCTATGGTGACATTTGGAAGTGACGTACCGGCCTGAGCAAAAGTAAGAAAGCCTCCGCTAGCCGGCTGCCACGCTGTTGGACTAATGGTTTCAACTGCGGACGCGGCGCTAGCTATTGTTGGCATTAGAATACTAAAACCAATCAATAATAAGCTAAACCAACCAAATAAATATTTTTTCATTTTTCTCTTTCCTTCTTCCTCATTCGGAGTCATTATACACTAATTATGCTTATGACAATAGTAGGTACAGCATGACTAATCTATGTCATTTAGATAATTAATTTTGCCGAAAAATTTGGTCTATATCTGCGATTTCACTATCAGATAATGCTCTGTCAAATATTGCCACGTTATGAAAGACATTGCCACCGCACAGCACTAAATCAGCCTCGGTATTAATATCGCCAAGCGTAGTTAACGTGGGGTTGGCCTGAACATAATCCTCTACCCCATTAATAAACATCCGTAGCGTGTCAGTATCTCTATCCCATCTAATCGCTACTGTGAATCTATCTGTTGTGGTTCTACGTTCTGTAAAAATACCAACAAACCCATTTTCATCTTTTGTTGCATTTACGAGTGATATTGAACCTTCGTATTCACCCAAGTTTATATTTTCTAATATCCAACCTTCCTCAGAACTACCCAAGTCGATATTAGGGTATTTTTGAGCTAATTTATTAGTTGGATCATCCGGATCAATCAAACTAACGTCAAAAATCAATGTTAGTGCGCCAGCATTAGGTATATCTAATGCGTCATTATCTGGGATTTCAAATCCATGATACTGGGGTGAATAGTCAGGTTTATCGACTTTGAATCCTGGCCCATTTGCGAATAAGGGAAGGTATTCTGGTGTTACAACATGGCTATTAGGGACATTGATACTATCTCTAACTTCTGCATTGGCTACCGCACCTAATGTACCTTCATTTTCCCACACGTCAGAAGCCGTCCAATCCAGTGGCACATTAGATGCTCTCAAAAGTAATGCGGCATCAGCCAACGGTGAAATCTCCTCAGTTTCACCATCATCCGAATCACTATCAGAATTGCTTGACGTGATTAAAGTTTTATCTATGTTTACATCAGTGGTTTGAGAGGCCAAATCATAAAACAGATTATCACTAGATACCGATTGTGACGTATCGTCTTTATCTTTTTTTCGAGTTGACGGGACTTCATCATCACTTTGAACCGGCGTATTTGTCGTCGTATCAGTTACTGTGTTTGGGTTATCTGCATTATTTATCCCTATGACAAAGAAACTAACTCCAACTAACAATAAGAGGATGGCAATATGTATGTATTTTTTCATTTAATATGCCCTAAAAACCTGATTTATTCTTGCCGGCTACTAACTGGCAATCTACGTTGCTAAACCAACAACTGTAGATAATTATTTTTGCGAGTATCGTTTTCTCAAGTAAACGGCTGGACTAATTAACAGCATGCTTGCAAGAGCCAAGAATATGTAGGTATTCTGTCCAGTATCAGCCAAGATCTCGTCTGATGACGTGCCAGTAGCTGTTGCAAGCGTAAAATCAACTGACGCTGTCGCAGACTCGACAGGTCCTAGTCTTACACCGGTCGGGGAATCCCCTGCAGCAATAGTAGACAATTCAGCTAACGTATCTCCATCCGCAACAACTATTTGGTCGGCAGTACTTCTTGCAATATAAACCTTGGAAAATTCTGGGTTAAAGACACCCGACAACGGTCCGCCAGTTAATGCAATTGTATCTACAACCGTATCTGTGTTGGTGTTAATTACACTAATATTGTTACTATTTGTATTAGATACATATGCTCGGCTGCCATCAGAATTAAAAAATATTGGGCCCGGAGCATCACCAACCGCAATATAGGCGCCTGCTGTTTCTGCAGCTAAGTTTATTGGCTTAAGCCTATCGTTAGTACTATCGAGCAAGAATGCCACATCGTTTGGCCCAACTACTAGGCCGCCACAACCAACACCATTTATAGTACTAGTTTCGGCTTTTGTAGCTACATCAATGACGTGAACCTTGCTATCGCCACAGTCCGAAACGTATGCTTTATCGCCTGCTTCATTGAAAGCAATAACAATTCCCGCCGCACCTGAATAGCCAGTTATGTCTGCTGTCGTCGCTGGGTTGTCTGCATCGTAAGAGCGAATGGTAGTGAGTCCCCAAAATTTGTCGAAACAGCCCAGAACTCGGTGCCATCAGGCGTGTATGCTAACCCCATGTTGTGCGCCAAAGGGGCGACTATGCTATCGAATATGACTGGGACCGCGGGGTCTGACAAATCCCAAACCCTAAGTGCGGTACTACCAAAACCACCGGCTGAAACCATCTGCGTGCCATCAGGGCGTACAACAAGATTCGATTGATTGACGCCACTACTGATGTTGCTGCCGACTTTCTGGTCAGTATTTATGTCAAAAACAGAGATAGTTGCATCTCCACCATTGGTGACGTATGCGTAGTGGGCACTAGCAACAGCCGTAATTGTCTTTGCACCAGCGTCTTGGTCGGTTACTTCTAAGCTCCAATCACCTGAGCCGTCAGAGGTTGTCGTCCCAACTTCGTCACCGTTGACCGATACCGTGATCAGCCTGTCAGCGGTTGCCGTGCCAGTTACCGTAAAACTCGTTCCCGTTATTTCCTCACCAGTAGTCGGCGATGTGATTGCGACAGTTGTAGCAGCAGAAGCTTGCATTGGGGATATAATTAGCGGCACCGCCAAAATAGAAGCAATTACCAGTAGTTTAAGTTTTTTCAGCATTATATTACCCCTTATATACATTATTAACCGAAGTATACTATAAAAATGCTCGTGGTAAAACAATTAATCGCAATTTTGTGCCAATATCACAAGCTCATTTGTTATCAATATCTATCGCACATTCCAGAACCACACCTCACTGGCTTTACATTGTATAGTTACTAGCTATACTTTGTAAAGCCATTTTTGTATAATACTGATTATGAAATTATCGATAGAGAAAAAACCTGGCTGTATTCAAACAACATTAGATATATTGGGCGATAAATGGACCGCCCTAATATTACGCGATGTATCAGACCAGCCCAAAACTTTTAGCGAGCTAGAAATATCACTGACTGGCATCAGCCCTCGTACCCTCAGCCAAAGGTTAAAACAACTCGAAACAGATGACGTATTAGAAAGATGTAAGTATTGCGCCCACCCACCACGTTATCGTTATCAACTAACAAAAAAGGGCAAAGAGCTCCGCAAAATTCTAGAAAGCATGGCCGACTGGGGCGCCAAATACTGCTAAATTATTGTCTTGGCTTTTCGCTTATTATTTTGTAATTTTCAATTTTACCTGAATTATCAAAGTGAAATTTGGCTCTGACGAACTTACCGTCAATTACTTTTGGTAACCAAAGCTTATCGTCATCCCACATATTCTCATATGGAAGATCTTCAATAGAGAATCGTTTTGGCGCCATTTCTTCTGTCTCTTTTGGTTCGCCATCCCATTTATCCGAAAAATACACCACAACTTGCTGATCCCAACCAAGCGCCGATTTTTCTGGTGGAAAGTAAAAATCAAGCGTCGCGACGTGCTCGAGATTAAGCGGGGTTACTTCTATTTCTTCTTCACATTCACGAACTGCAGTGTTTTCGATCGGCTCATTCGAATCGGGCTTACCACCAACCCCGTTCCAATACCCTTCTCCAAAACCACGTTTTTTCATGGCCAACCAAATATATTTATCATCTCGCAAGAATAATAAGCTAACTTGTCTTAACCGTTGGCTCATACCTGCTATTGTACAGAACTAGAGCTTCTCTAGTAACTCTTCAGTATTTTTCGCGTCCATTAAATCAACCCGCAATTCTTTGGCACCATCAAAGCCATTAATATATATCTTACAAAACTTGTTAAGGCCAATCGATCGTCGTTCGCCCTTTTTCCAAGTTTTAGCAAATAGTTGGACGTGTTTTTTATAAAGCTCAATCTTTTGAGATTTTGAATATCCTTGCCAAGGTGATTCGCTGGACAACGAATTAGCAAAGACAAACGGATCATGAAAGATACCTCGACCAATCATAATTCCATCCAGCTTGTGTTTTTTTGCTAACTCTAATCCATGCGATCGCGACATAACATCGCCGTTACCGATAATTTTTGTAGCAGGAGAGAGTCGATCGCGCATTTCCCTCGCCTGCCCTATTATGTCCCAGTCTGCCGGCACCTTGGACATCTGCTTGGCGGTTCGACCATGAACAGTTAGCGCATCTAGATTATGTGATAACAAAAACTCTATCCAGCTCATATCAACAGTTCTATTACCAATACGCGTTTTTACACTTACCGGTATCTTACCATTGGCAGCTTTTTGAGTCTGGCTTATTATCTCGTTAGCTAAAATGCGATTATCAACAAGTGCTACGCAACAGCCATCCTTAACCACGGTCTTGACTGGACATCCCATATTAATATCAACGCCATCAAAACCCATCTCGATTAACTGTTTAGTCGTTTTGTAATAATTATTCGGGTTTTTGCCCCATAACTGAGCAATGATTGGCTTCTCTTTTTTTGTGTACTGCAGTTTATGTATCAACTTACCTCGACCTACACTCTGTAACCCGTCGACATTCACAAACTCTGAAAAGTACAAATCTGGCGGCGCTAAGCTAGCAATCATTTGACGAAAAACCGTATCAGTTACATCATCCATTGGCGCCAACACAAATATTGGCTTCTTCATCTCATCCCAAATATTATTCATTTATGGATATTATTTTATCCTACTCGTGAGCGCATTTCTTCCCAATCTGGGCTACCCGGACCATGTATCGTAACTCTTTCGGCACCAGGTTTTACACCGGTAACATCTTGATGAACACCATCTCTATCAGGTAAATCAACCGGTGAAGCATGTTCGGCGATATATCCGGCATATCGTTCTACATCAAAAGGCTCTACATGAACTTCTTCGAATAATTTTCCTTGGTCTTGTTCAATGTGATCTGACATAAATCTATTATATCACCTTTTGTATGCTTATGCAATGTCTATTCCCATCTGAACACCCTAAAAGCTATTACATAGATAATCAGTGTCCATACGCCGATAACGGCTAACTGTGGACCTAAGTCAATTATTGTTTTGCCTTCAGTCAATATCATCCTAAGACCATCGACTATTGGAGTCAGCGGGATAAATGCAGAGATGTTCTGTAGCCACTGAGGCATTAAAAACACCGGAAAAAATACTCCTGATAAAAACATCATTGGGAAAGTCACGAGATTAGCTATAGGCGCTGATTGATTGCCATCTTTTGCCCAGCCGGCAATTGCCATACCAAAACCAAACAAACAAAAAGTACTTATTATCGTAAACAAAATAAATGATAGATAATCACCTCTCATCTGAAAATCAAATATCACAATCGCCACCACAAACAGGGCTGCTACAGAAACTAATCCAACTAATACTCTATTAATCCCAGTTGCTATGATAATATTCCATGGTTTTAGAGGTGCTACTTCCATGCGTCTTAGAGAGCCGTTCTTTTTATCGCCAGTAAAGCCTTCACTCATACTAAAAATACCTAGCGAAAGTAATGAAAAACCAATAATTCCAGCAATCAAATAATCAAACCTAGATAAATTGGCGGTCTGTAGTGATTTTGCTTCTAATTTTATCGGCGCCTGCGTCTTTACTATACCTGCATTAATACCATCAATAGTACCCTGCATAACGGTCGATAAAGTTGCGTTAAGCTGTTCGTCACTTTGATCATTATAGGTTACCACCGTGCCAGTAGGTTGCTTTTGGGCATTAAGCTTTCCGAAACTTGCTGGTAACTCAATAATTGCATCTTTTTCACCCCTTTCAATCTCGAGTTTCGCTGTATCAAAGTCAGATGTCTCTGTGATTTTAAATACTTCACTGGATTTAGCTTGCTCAACAAACTGTTTACTAAATGGGGTGTCAGAATTATTAATCAAAGCAACATTAAAGCTTGGTGTGTTTTCGCCACCGAAAATAAAACCAAAAATAACCAAGAACATTATTGGAAAGACAAAGGTAAAGAATAGCGCTACCTTATCACGGAAATATCGAACCGTAAAAAACCTTGCCAATGATAGTGTTGTCTTAATAGGTCGCATCATTCTCGTAAATCCTTGCCTGTAAGATCAATAAATACATCCTCGAGATCAGCTTGTTCGACCTTTTGGGCCTTTTTAAAGCCCCTCTTTAGTAATTGCTGAATTAAATTTGCAGGAGAATCTAGCGCAATAACACGTCCATCATCCATAATCGCGACGCGATCGCATAATCTCTCGGCTTCCTCCATATAGTGAGTGGTTATAATTACGGTAATATTCTTTTTTTTAATCGATTCTACTAATTCCCATAGATTACGTCGTGCTTGTGGATCGAGACCGGTTGTTGGCTCATCAAGAAATAATACCTTTGGTTTATTAACAAGAGCAGCTGCAATACTAAAGCGTTGACGTTGACCACCTGACAGTTCCTTGACTTGAGATTTTGATTTATTACTTAGTTGTACTTCTTGAAGTAATTTTCTAGGATGTGCTCGCTGACCATACATACCAGCAAACATTTTTAACAACTCACTTAGATTAAGATTATCAAAAAATGCCGAAGACTGTAATTGTACGCCAATAATGTCTTTTACTTTTTGTGGCGACTCGGCAACATTAATCCCATCTAAAATAGCTGTGCCGCCATCAATTGGTCGCATTGATTCTATCATTTCAAGCGTTGTGGTCTTGCCGGCTCCGTTAGGACCTAATATGCCAAAAACCTCACCTTTATTTACTTCAAAACTAATTCCCTTAACAACCGATTTTCGGCCGTATTTTTTTCGTAGGTTAGTAACTTTTAATATCACATCCGCCATTTACTAAATTATTATAACAAAAAAACACCCCTGATGTTATATAACCTCAGGGGTGAATCTCGATTAAGTATTTAACTTAAACTTTTTTCTTAACTGTTAGAAATCCGTTTCTTGGATTTTCTGTTACTTCTTTGCCTTCTGGTAGATCGCAAGCTTCTGGTCGTTGATCTTTAGAGAAGTAGTAAATTGTCTGTGTCTTTCCACCGCGTAGTACTACATCTTTGCAGTTTAGGTAATATGTTACACCTTTGCTGTTTGTGTGCTCGTAAGCCATAATTCTTATCTTCCTCTTTAGGTTTACTTTAGTACTCCTACGATACTCTGTTAGCAAATTAGTTGTCAACCCTGTTACTAACTTTTTTTAAATAATTAATATAGTTATTGAAATTTTTATATCGCTATAACGGGGGTAGAACTATTGTTAAGATCACAATTTTTTAACATGCTGCTTGGTACTCCGTAATCTTGCTCTAGCGAGCAAGGTGGATTATTAGAGGGGTAGTCGACGAAAATTATTCGCCAAACACTATTTTTGTTAGACTTATTCTCTTGCTTAGCAATATAGACCTTGTTGCCGGTGGGGCTATAACACTCTCTTGACCCTGTCGCGAAACCATCTTCGACATAATCAATATTTGAAGATTTTGTATTAGAAAAATCTGAAATATAGGCGCCTGTTTCAAGAGCTTCGATATTGCAATTACCGTTTATTGCATTATTGATCTGATTGTACTCTGATGATGAAATTCCTAATCTACTTGCTTTTTCATTGGTATTTTTTATTGCCGATGTGATAAACAGATAAATAGCGACACCGATCAGTATGGTAGAGATAATCGGTAAGATTATTGACAAAATCGCCATCCATTTACCTTTTTCTTTAGTCTTACTAATCTGAAAAAGCGCGACAATGCCTAAGATTGGGCCGACTAGCGGAAACCACATCATCAAAAATGCAACAATTGCTACTACATTATATTTTCGTTCTGCTTGGGGTTGTTTTTCATTATCCATATAAATAGTATAGCCTACAAATCCTTAACCCTATGACGCAAGCGTTTTTTAGTGATTAGACCAAACACCCATAGTCCAAAAAATATAAAGCTAAATACCAGGCTCCATCCCGCTAAATCGGGCGACCATCTAGGAGAGATAAAATCAAATTTGTACAGATCTTCAGGAATTGGTTTTGCATCTTCGCCTTTTTTGGTTACATAATCTTTAATGCAGCCGATTCTACCTCCTCCTGATGCGCCAACCTGTCCAAGTGGAAATTTTTTCTCACAATAGTTTTGGGCATCTGTATAGATTGATTCGTTAACTTGATCAGTCCGTTTTTTTTCTGCGGCAACGAGTCTTTCGTATCGATATTTTAACTGTACAGGTTGCGATAAACCCCCTCCACTAGATAAATCGGCGTTCATGTGAGTATAAATATATTCACGTAGTAAACGAAGTTTTTCTTCTACCTGTTTATTAGCTTTATCAGCAGCAATTACATCATCACGTAATTGGATTGCAGTTAAGTTATTTTGTCTTAACGCATAGAGCGATACAAATCCGAAAAATATTGCCAATAGTAAAAAATATATATTATTGATCGACGATAGTTTTTGCCTAAACGAATTTGTTTTAGTTACTTTTGTCATCTTTCTTATGTTAAACCGTTTTACACGAGAGTGATAGACTATATTTATGCATATATTTTTTAGCGGGATTGGCGGAACCGGAATCGGGCCACTAGCTTTAATTGCAAAACAGGCTGGTTATCAAGTTTCAGGATCGGATAAGCAACGCTCGAACTATACAGATTACCTAAAAACACGTGGTATAGATGGTGTATATATCGGTCAGACAACAGATCAAATTCAAAAAATCCACGATAATAATCCAATTGATTGGATAGTGCGGTCTTCTGCCGTAACAAATGATCATCCGGAAATAGTATTTGCAAAAAACAATAATATCAAAGTTAGTAAGCGTGATGAGTTGCTTAACAAAATAATCAGTGAGAAAAACTTAAAGTTAATTGCGGTTGCCGGTACTCACGGCAAAACCACTACGACTGCAATGGTTATCTGGCTGTTTAAACAGTTAGGCGTACCAATTAGTTATTCTGTAGGCGCCAAAATTAGTTTTGGCGATATGGGCGAATTCGATAATAAGTCAGAATACTTTATATACGAAGCCGACGAATACGATAGGAATTTTTTAACATTCACGCCGTACATTAGCCTAATTACTGGCATAGATTGGGATCATCCAGATATTTACCCAACGAAAGACGAATACAATACTGCGTTTAGACAGTTTTTATCTCAAAGCAAATTTGCATATGCGTGGGAAGAAGACGCTCACAAACTAGGAATAAACGAATCCAATAATTCTTTAGGCATTATTAACAAAACTGATTATCCGATGTTCACATTAGCCGGAAAAGTTAATCGCGAGGATGCTGCATTAGCTACTCAAGGGGTGCTAAAAGCTCTAGCAAAACCTGACATATCGACACTGGCAGATATTGTGAACAAATTTCCCGGCGTTAGTAGACGATTCGAAAAAATTTCTAAAAATACTTACTCTGACTATGCTCATACCCCAGACAAAATTCGCGGCGCATTACAGTTAGCTGAAGAACTGAACCCTGACAATATTGTGGTTATTTATGAGGGGCTACACAATACTCGCCAACACTTCATAAAAGTAGATTTAACGGATCTGTTTAGTGGGGTTAAGAAACTTTATATTGTGCCTAGCTACCGTGCCCGAGAAAACGAATCACTTGAAGATTTAACGCCAGAAAAGCTAAAGGCTTTAATGTACGAACCTAAAAACATCGAAACCGCTGATTTAAACCAAAATTTGCATAATAAAATCCAAGCCCACGCCAATGCAAATGATTTAGTGCTTTGTTTTTCAGCAGGTGGCGGAGGCAGTCTAGACGAATGGATTCGAAACGAATTCGCAAAAAGCTAGCGGTTATCGCCACGAGAGCGAATTTTGTTACGCTTTAATCTATCGAATAGTTTATCAAGGTTTGTTGAGGCTACATCCTCAAGCGACATATCCAGTTGAGTAGCAAGTTGGCTTAAATACCACAGTACATCGCCTAGCTCTTTTTTTATCTCAACTAAATCTTCATCAGTAAATTTGCCGTTGTTATTTCTGACGACTTTTTTAATCTTGTCAATCGTCTCACCAGATTCACCAGCTAGCCCCATCGTTAAATAAACAAACGGCGGGACAAAATCACTATACTGAGCGGTTTGTTTTGATTGTTTTTGATATTCATCAAACGTCATTTTATTATCCTTCCATTGTCGTTAATTTTAGCCGCACCTTGCCTGACAATCTCGATGGCATCATCGATTATTCTGATGATTGTCGATGGAGGACCGCTACTGAGTTGGCCGCCATCAACATAAAAATCAACTTTATTACCAAAATATTCTTTGGCCTCATCAATATTCTCTGCCGGTTTTTGATCTGGCAGATTCGCACTAGTTGTGATTATTGGCCCAGTTTTATCAAGTAGATTTACTAACTTTTTATCACTCGTTACTCTAACAGGCAAAGTCATTAATCCATAATGCAAATAATCTAGGGTTGCAGGAACAGGCAAAATAACACTGACTGGCCCAGGCCAAAACTGCTCTACTGCCTTTAGGTATCTGTGTTTTATGCCTAACTCTTCTAACTGGTTAATGCTACTAGCGATCAGAGTGCCGGGTTTGTTTTTTCTACCTTTTACTTTTAAGATTTTTTTAGCAGCAATTGCATCGCGCGCTGAGGCTATCAAACCATAAATTGTATCTGTCGGCATGACGCCTACTGCGCCACTAATTATCATCGATATAAGCTCGCTATCTTCTAAATTTATAAATTCCTTTGCCAATTGTTACTCCTGATTACGCTTATGTTTTATACTAATTGTTAGCTATGCTAAACGACATTATAACCAAACTTGGTCAAAGTGCTGACAAAATCGGTCAACTAGCTGGTACTTGGGTGGCTTTACATCTATTAAATATCATATTAATACTCGTACTGGGCTGGATAGCTCGTAAATTCTTTACAAAAATTATCAGCCAATTGCTAAGAAAAACAATTAGGCGCGATATGTATCCAACAGAGCTAGACAGAAAACGAAGAATAAAAACATTAGACGGCTTAATCACTGCGGTAGTTAGGGTAGTGATATGGATTGTCGTAATCACTATGATCATTAGTGAATTAGGCATTAATACGGCACCATTAATCGCCAGCGCTGGAGTAGTAGGGATTACACTCGGCATTGGAGCTCAGAGTTTGATAAGAGACCTTGTGAGCGGATTATTCATTATTCTTGAAAATCAGTTCAGAATCGGTGACGTAGTAAAACTTGCGACTATAAATACACCTGCTCTGGAAGTGTCAGGGACAGTAGAAGACATAACTATGCGAAGCACTGTGATTAGAGACCTGAACGGAGAACTTATCCATGTACCTAATGGTGTTATCAATGTCACAATTAATAAAACCGTTGATTATTCGCAAATTAACGAAGATATAACAGTCGATCAAAACACTGATATAGATCAATTAGAGCACATTATTAACCATACTGGTCAATTACTAACTAATAATGTTGAGCTTCACCATCTAATAATCGAAGCACCTCATTTTGAAAGGGTCATCGGCTTTCGTAACGACGGATTATTGGTAAAAGTTATTGGCAAAACCCAACCGGGCGAACAATGGCATATCACAGGAGAATTTTACAAAAAGCTAACAAAAGCATTTGATAAAAATAAAATAAAAGTAAAATCGCCTACAAATACTAATCAAAGTTAAACCAAAAAATCTAGTGAAGTTTTACTAATACTGCAGAGCTTATTAATTATTATGATTCAGTTTTTTTCTTATTAAATCTACTATATCCTCAAGACTAGTATCTGACTTTACACAATAATCATTAAGACTAGATGATGTGCCGATTCCAATTACTTCATATATAGATGTATTGTCTGATGCATTAGTCAATATTATAACCGGCGCCTCTGAACCCCATTTGTCTTTTCGGAGTTTACTCAACATTTCTTTTCCATCCATAACTGGCATTAATAAATCAAGCAAGATAAGATCTGGGTGGACTTTGTTAACTAGCTCTAAGCCTTCCTTGCCATTTTTACCATGATATACAGAATATCCGGCTTTTTGTAACTTGAGTTTAAGCGGTTCTGCTAAACTTTTTTCATCTTCTACGATGAGCACCGTTTTAGTATTTGCCATGCCTTATTTATTAATCCCCTCTAACCAAATTTTTGATTTTGCTTATGTAATTATTATAGGTGTTAACACTAAAATAAACAACATTTTATATTAATGATTTACTCGAAATATTTGAGATATAAATTATTCGGATAATCCTAGGCTATCGTTGCTGATATCATCTGGTGAAAAATCTTCCCCATCATTTAATGTATTGAGTGTTTTATCAATATCGGCCAGTGTTGTATCGATCTCGGACGTCGTTACTCTCTCGCCATCTGTTGGCTGTGTTGATTGAGTATTGTTAACCACATCTTCATCCTGCTGAGAGTCATTTTTTGACTGCATATACAATAATCCAGCGAGCAATAATCCAAGCAAAAGCATCGCAATTACCGTTACCAAAATTATAATTTTTGTATTAGGTCGTTTGGATTTCTTTGGAGTTGGCGCATTCATATTAGGTGAATTGGTCGCTTGAGTAATGTCGTCAGCTGGGGCCATAACGTTATTTTGCGGTGGAGGCGGGCTATTTATTGGATTGTTCTGGGATGACCCACTCATAACATCCATCGTTCTCCCATTATTCAAATTTTTTTGAGATTGAGGATTCATAATTTTGTTCCTTTGATCATTGTTTTTCACCCCCAACAGTCTGACCGTCTTCAATTTGTTCTCTTACTTGAATCAAAGAAGGCTTAACGGTGTTTGCTATGTATTCTCTAATATCATTTACCAACACTACTAATTTGGCGTGGTTGACTTGAGCCTCGTTAAGCGCAGCAATAAATGATTTTGGATCTTTTTTACAATCAATTTGTTGCATATCATCAACTGCCTGTTTGTAACCTTTCATGTCAGATGTAAAAGTCGAAAATTTTGAATATAAAACATCTAGATTTTCTTTCAATTTTGAAGTCTCAAATGCTTGTGCCTCCAACCTTAAGAATAGTTCCTCGAGTTGGGTAGATATTTTTGAATAGGCCTTGTTACGTTTTTTCTGTGTTGCCGCCAATCTAGTACTTAGTGTCGAGACATAGGTTTTCGCCACTTCACAACGAAACTTCATCCTGTCTTCTTCGGCTTTTTTAATTTCTCGTTCTAGGTTTTTCTTATAATTGGTAATTCTTTGCTGTAAAGACCGATCCTGAGATTGTGCACTAATAGAACTACCATAATGACTTTCAATCCCAAAAAAGGGAATGATTATCCCTAAAGGTAAGAGTATTGATATTGCTATGACTTTAACAAATTTATTTACACCCTTGTCATCCATATTTGTGTTTCATATTGTAGCGCTGTTTATTGACCTAGCCAATAGCAATAAGCACTTTATTGCTCAATATTAGATAGTCTTTAGTAATAGTACCAATTGTCAATACCCGATGTTGCAGTGACATCAGAGATTTTTTTAGCATCTCCGCCACTTAGACTGATTGCATAATCTGCTGTTTCTTGATCTGTCTGAATTCTAAATACAGCTGTTGTTGCATTAAGCCATCTTATCGGATTAGACAGCCCACTGAGCGAAGCCAAAACTCTATCTTCTTTGCTACTAATATCAAGATCTAATAAAACACCCTTACCATCTCGCTTATCGACCCAAAGACTCTTTTTATCGGTTTTATTATTAACGTAGATTCTATTGATTTGTTCGGCAGGTGCTCCACTCATTTTGTTAGCTTGGGCCGAGCCTAGCTTATACTCATACCAATCCTGTCCCGATCCTAAAACTAAAGTCTCAAAGTCTGTCCGCGAAATACTCCAAATCTCTTTACTAATAATAGTTTGCTTATTACCACCTGCGCCATCAGTAGAGAACAGACCGAGTGAATCCTTATTGATTGTTTTTTGAGCTGACTCATCTTCATTGTATTCATATTCTGCTGCTGGAGCATAGAAAATCTGATCTCCAACAACACTAACGTCATTAAAAAATAAATTAGATGCAACTTCTGTTTTAATATCATTGACATAATCGTAACTAATCAAGGTATGTGTACTAACACCATTTTTCTTTTTAGCATCATTGACTTTTACATAAATTAATTTGTCATCTATCCAGCCTACAACTTGAATACGCTCAGACGAATCCACTGGTTGAGTTTTGTTGCTGTCAACCTCAATCATAGTCAAACTACTCATTAGCATTTTATCGCTACTTCGTATGTTATCTCGTGTCGACACTAACGCAGCAAAGCTATCGGTAGGGTGGACGGCAAGTGTAATATCGCCACGCTCTGATCCAGTGCCCGACAGTACCAATTCTTCATTCTTGCCATCAGCATCTATTTTATAAACATCGTATTTACCTGATCTTTTAGTAATAAATACTTGTTTCTGAGCCGGAGCCATTTCAACATTTCTATAGGACGAATCAATGCTGACATTGTTTTTTAACTTCTCTTCACGATATCCATCAGCTCTAATATTTATCACTACTGGCTCATCGCCGTTAGTATCGAGCGTCAAGGTTGCCTTGCCATCTTTATCGGAGAATGCGCTAGCGTCACCACTGTAAACCTCTGCTTTTACTATTGGTTTTTTGGACAAAAAATCTTTAACGTTAAAGTTGTATTGCACGCCAGTCGGTTCTATTGATGATTCTCCTAGAGGATTACTGCCCCAACCAATTACAATCTTTTTTTCGGTCTTAGCATACGCCCTTCGTTCAATGACTAGGTTTTGTTGGCCTAATTTTACTTTTGACAAAGAAGCTATCCCTTGTTCATTCGTTATTCCTGAGCTTTCGCCTAAAGTGACGTTTACATTTTTCAGTGGCTGTTGGGTACTACTATCTACCACCCGAAGCGAAGCACTACTCCTTACACCGACAGAATTCAGTATGTAGTATCTTGTGGTCGGGATTGCGCCAAGGGTTAATATAGCAACCAATAACAATAGCAGAAACGTCCTTCTCGCGATTTTGTTATGCCAAAATCTTTTTAACCAATTTTCTTTTTTATTATCACTTGCAAAAGCTTTTTCGACAGCCTCGTCTTCGGCATTCAACAGCTCATCAGCCTCTTTTTCGGCAATATCATCGACTACCTTATCAACTTCACTATCGCTGTCATTATTATCAACTACTGTTGACGAGTTAGATTCAACCTTATCATTGACAGGTTGCTTAACTTCAGAATTATTGGCAATTTTTGGTGCTGTAGTCGGATTTTGTTCAGAAGTCTTTGGTTTGTACCTATCTGGCTCCTTAGAATTAAAGGTATTTTGGTTATCTGGTACGGGTCCCATGATTGACTCGACTTTTTGATTTAGCTCATTTTTTAGAGCACCCAGGTTGTCGTCTTTGTCGTTTTTCATAATAATCTTTACCATAAGCATAGCAGAAGTTTGTCATGTCTAAAACAGATTCATTGACTTTGATTGCATTTTCTGTTATTATATACCTATGGTACCCACTTCCAGTGAATATCTGCGACCCGATAACTTTAATTCTGATCTTTTTGATGAGGAAGGGCATTTAATCGAAGGCCCGTTAGAGGTTAATGATTCAAGAATTAATCCAACTTTTAACGGATGGGATACAAATATCCCGCCCACCCCCACAAAACAATCTGATGAAAATGAAATTCCTTTTGCGGACAACCCGCATTAATTTTCGTTTAATAATAGAAGGCCATGTACGCGTCGACAACTAAAAAATTACTATTAAATAGAATATAATAATCGCAATTATGAAACACGAACAAAACTATCGACCACTAGACCCAACTAAAATTGGCATAACAACAGATGCGATTGGTTATCTTGAAAAATCTAGTATGGACCGAACCAATATGTCTTTTCCTGATTTGGCAACAAATTCGCCATATGAAGCATATTCATTGATAAGAGACATATATGAGGCTCAACCACACGAAAAACCAACTATGCCAGAAGCTGGATTTGTGGCAAAAATTGATGTTTATTCAATTACTAGGCACACTGGAATTCGAGGTTTGATCAGGGCAATTCGATCAAAACCAATTGAAGAAGCATCTCATTACACCACCTTAGAATTTGGCGGTAACAATGGCGGGCATTTTATGCCGATAAGGCCAACTGGTACTGCAATGATAATTGAATTCCCATCTTCGGTGCACGTAGATTCACAACAGTATAAAAGTGCTGCTTAGTATACAATTTCTAAATATTGTGTTTGACTAGTTTTTATGTTATTATAATATAATGAGTGATGCTGGTGAGCAAAATAGGCCTGATATTTCAAAAGATCAGCCACGACGAATTTATGAGCCTCCGAAGATACCACTGCCAAAACCCAAGGAGGAGTTATATGGTTTTACATTTAGGAATTTGTCTTTGCTGGCGATAAGTGGTGTTTTTGCATCATGCAGAGCCATCAGGGATGGTGCAAAGTGGTATGGCTCGGAACTGCGTCATCACACCAAGCGAACTGTCGTTGTGTCTCTAGTTGCAGCAACAGCCGTAGGCATTACCTTCTCGCTATTATTTGGTCCTGACAGCGATCCAGACAAAAGTACGCCCAAAGCCGATGAGTCCCCGACGACAACTGTTTCCAATTTAGATGTTAGCGAACCAACATTTGGTTGGAATGTTGACGATTGCCAGGGAGCGACGGTGTACACAGTCAATCCGACTACAGAAACCCTATCAGAAGCCTTAATGCGTCAGGTCCCGGGAATGGACACAAACGAAGTGCTCCTAATTGCAGACAATGTAGCATCCGATAGTGACATCATTGGGGATGACGGAAATTTTTTACCAGCAAGTGCTTCAATAGATTTCGTAGGTCCAGAAAGCTGTTAATTAAACGAACAGTAAGATTTGCTAGGTAAAATACCCCGACTTTTTAGTAATCAAATTAATAGTATTGTAGCTATATAATGTATAGTTACAGGTGAGTACTTTTTGTGTATAGGGCAAGCAAAGAAAGTTGAAAAGTAGATTCCTTCCCACAGCAGAACATTAGACCAACATTACCCGCCCACTCACTATACAATGTAAAGTTAGTGCTAGATCTATGTTTATTAAGGCTGGATATTATGAGTGTCTTGTTCCGGGTACCTAGATTGGGTTTTGACTACACCATAGATTCCACCCGTGATTAACGCTGTCCCTGCTAAATATAACGCAGCCTGTTCTGCTCCTTGAGTTTGAGCAAGTGCAGTAAAACATTCTATTTGACCTTGTTGGTTCAGCCCTATCGTACATTCGTTGGCTCTGGCGTCATCTTCTACGCTCGATTCATGGTGCAAATATTCAGCCGTGCCCATCGCAGCATAACCACCCGCTAACAACATTCCCGCAAATAGTGTTTCGCCAACTTTTCCCATTTTATCTCCTCCTTTTTTAATTATTAAACACGTCTATCGAACAAGTCGCTAACAGTCAGTATAAAAAGTGCTGTCTCGCGCAAAGAACTGCTTTCCGCAACTTTTTCATTGTGTCCGTTATAACCCATGTCTGCATATGCAGGTGTTATGACATCCCGACCAAACCAAGGCAATATACCTGCCTTTTCGCTACTTGTACTTATCGATAATTGTTGGATCGCGCGTTGACGACCGTCACTATAATGCAATTTTACGTACAGACTTCTAGTCCAATCGGTTTCTCCTTCAAATACTACAAAATTATCCCTAGGGCCTTCGTCTCCAACGGTTACAAATCTTGACTTGTCATCTTCTCTACCCCATGCCCTAACAGATACACCTCTTAAATTATCATCGTCTACATATAGATTAAGGTTGGGCTGAAGCATATTAGGTGGCACAACAGACAAACTGTCACCATCAGCTAACATTAACCGACCTATAACTGGATAAACGTTTGTATCGCGTAATGTCGATTGTAGTTCTACTGGGTCTACATCAACCTTTGTCTCATAAAATAATGCCCGATTATCCTCAGTACGTTGTTCCAAAATCTCATCGGCAACATCTTTTAAAAATCCTTGCACCCCCAATAAAGGTGGGTCTCGTGGCATTTCATTAGCTGGAAGTATGATTCGGGCCATTAATCTAGATTCTACTCCGCGCTAGGCTTGTTGCAAGCACGAGCATATTACGATTTTTTGTATCTTTTTATAATTATTAATCCAACCGTGACTATAAAAAGTAAAGTCACGAAAATAACCACAAAAGGTTTTTTACTAGGTGATTGAGCTTGTTGAACGTTCAGTGAACTTGCTAACGTTTTTTGGTTTATGTAATCTAAATCCTCTTCCACAGTTTTCGTTTGTTTTTTTTGTTGAGTCTCGACACCCAACACGTCAGCAACATCGTAACTAGGCCTCTGAGCAATGCCGAAGTATATATTTTCATTGTTACTTTCGGTCTGACGGTCCACTGAGTTTGTCGAATTAGACTTTGTGTCGCGACTGCTCTTTACAGGGTCTTCAACAATCGTACCTCCTGAATCGGGAATTATCACCTCTGACTCATCCGCTGGAGGCGTTTCTTCTGACGGTAAATCAGCGGGTGGAATATTTTCATCTATCGGATCTTCAATGGGTTCAGGTGCTTCCTCTGCCGGTAGTCCTTCGATTTTAATATTTTTTGTCGCACTAGTAACGCCACCGTCAGATGCTGTTGCAAACATCGTAATAAATCCCTCAAATGCTTCATCATAGCGCCAAATAACCCTAGGCGAGTTATTAATTACATCTACTATATGGTCGTTATTAAAATCCCATGAATATTGTTTTATTGATTTTTCTTGGTCATACGTTTGATTGCCGCTAAATATAAGATTGTCGCCAATTAAAGCCGTTTCTGGACCATCAATATACGAAACAGGGTCTGTTGCCAACTCACCACTAGCATAATCAAAGCCTTTCGTGACATTACCGTTGATTAATTTTCCTAAATACTTATCCGGCGTCTTGATTAATCGACCACCGGTTTCTATAGCAAGTTTATTGGCGGCTTTCTGAAAACTGTCTTGATTTTTAGTAGCTACAAAACCATTAAACCATATTGGATAGATCTGTACCGGGTCTATTTCTAGTGCTCGTTGCGTAACATCGTGTGCAGTAAAGCCAGTGTTAGGTTCTGGGTCTTTTGGCTCTGTATCTGCAATAAAATACATTATTTTTCGAGCGCCTTTTCGCCAAGGTTGATTATAGCCCTGCATAATACCCGAGTACCATGACTCTGGATCGTCACCCCCATCACCTGTCTGTAGATTTGCAATTGCATCTATAACGCTATCTTTATCGCTAGTAAGTTCTACTGTTGTCTTTGCTACAAATTCACTATCTTGATCTCTAAATTCAACCAGACCTACTCGAGGGCTTTTATATTGATTTGCACTAAATATTCTGTCCACAATCGACATGGCATTTGTTTTGACTTGGGCAATAATCGAGGACATGCTCCCAGTAGTATCAATAACAATAACAACATCTGTCACACCATCTTTTGCATAATGAGGTTCCCACTTTGCGGTTTTAATTGCACCCGTATAAGCCGGGAATGCAGAACTAAGATGCTCGGATATTTCGTTTGCTGCTTGTCCTATCCATCTATCTGGATAACTTGTGTGGCCGGCCTGTGTAGTCGGTATTTTTGATAGATCTCCATTACATATAGCATCTTGATAATCACACCAACTGCCTACTCTGCCAGTCAACAAATCAGGAATATACGGTGTTCGTGCCCCCAACCCTCCTCCAATACTCTTCCAACCGACATCCCCTCTAACCCAAGGCGCTTTTGGTTGATCAAAAACATCTCCGAACTGAGTTGAATCTAAAATATCGTCAATTGTTTTTGCTGATGTATCAATCAACGCTCCTTGATAATCTTGAACATCAAAGCCAACGTTCAATTTTGGATCGCCAAACAATGCTACATAATTAATATGATTTAATACATCAACACTAAGTTTGTTGATTGCTTCGCCAATAACGTGAGCTCCCTGAGAATATCCCCCTAATACTATTTGCTGTCGAGGACACTGGCTAGAACGATCGGATAAAAAACCAGTTAGCTCAGTCACTCCCGAATTAACACTATTAATGTAATCGTTACCCTCGACACCTAGTTTTTCTTGTAAAGCGTTTGGCACATCTCCTTCCGTAATCGAATCAAAGTTAAATGCAGATGCCGCCGTATAACCATTTGGATCATATTTACCCTCAAAATTAGCAAGATTTATCTTTTCTTTGCTAATCCACGGCGCAATCCGCGCATCTAATTCTCCAAAGAACTTAAAAGCTTCTTTAAGCCCCTTAATATTTTCTTTAAAATTTGGATCATTGGGCTGAAGTGACGGCTGTGATGATCCTCGCGCAAAAACTACCAATATATCTGAACACATAGGACTTGCCGCATCAGAACGTATTGGATTATATCCGATTAGCATAAAAAGAATTAATAACGAACCAAGAAATAGCTTATTGATCTTTTTCATAGGCTATTACTTCAACTTCTATACTGGACCCAACCCCTCTTTTTGAAAATGAGTATACTATTCCACTATGCCTTGATTCAGCACTAACCGTACAGTCATTACTCTGAATTACCTCAACAGAATGAACCCCACATTTCTTATTTACTTTCGTATTGAAAAAACCATTTTCCACTAAAAGCTTTTCTATGTCTTTATATAATAAATTATCTGCTGGTATGTTTTCCGTAATATATTTTGATTTGATATACGGACATCCTACTGGATCTACCGTAAAAATACAGCTTCCGTGAAAATCTTTATAGTTATCTTGGCTAACTAAATTCCATTCTATTGGTATATTTTTTTCATACTCCCTAACTAACTGATCGTATTTTGGATGAGGGTTGTATACCATTAATCCAACTACAGCTAATACAATAACCATAAAAACAATAACCCAAATATTGCGATTTTTTTGATTCTTCTTTTTTGACTTTGGTTTTACCCTACCCATTTATAAATACTATACGCTCGCACAATCGACTTTCCTAAAAAAACATTTGAGGTTTTATCCTCCTCTCAAATACAGAGTAAGCAAGAGGGGTATTTGTTTGAATCATTGTCGAGGACTACCCTGAGCGCTAATCTAAAAAGTAGCAAAGGGCGCTTTAGCGTTCCGAGATCGTGGCTTTTGGCTAAGGTCAGGCTTAGCCTGCCTTCGGCCGAAAGAGACCATGTCAAGACACAAACAAATACTTCTTTTGCTTACATCTTGTTATTTGAGCTGGGGCGACACTTTTGTCACACTTTTATTGCCGAGGAGAAAAAGTGTAAACGCTACTCGCTTCTACGCATCTGGTCGAAGTCTCGTAATGCGTAGCGTCTACGTTGTACGGCAAAGTCAACATCCGTACTTCTGATGCCATGATATTCTTGAGTACTATATGGCTGCGCTCTTTCTATCCCTAGCCTAATGTCATCAGCCTCGTCGAGCGCCAAGATTGGCCGTAGACTCCCTGCCTGAGACCCGCCGATTAAGTCCATCATCCATTCACGTTTTACGTCTGCAAGGTTCCATAAATCACGATTGATACTACTATCGATTATTCGACTCCTTAGCTTTTTTAAGACTACGGCTTTAATTTGTCTAATGCGCTCTTTGCTGACACTAAACTCTCGCCCAATTTCTTCTAGAGTCCACGAATTACCGTCTTCAAAACCGAAATGTAAATCGATTATCCTTTGTTCACGAGAGTTTAGTCTACCTAACATTTTATCTATACTCTCTCCAACCACTTCATCTAATGCTTCATCCTCTACCGATAAGTCTGTGCCCGCGTCAACCAACACATCTGAGAGGGCTAAAGGATCGTCCTCGGTCTCGAAAACTTCAACTTCTTCGGCAAATTTTTTATCCATGTATTCTCTTATTACTTCATAAGAGATTGATTGACTAGCAATATCTCGCTCTTGTCTCTCTAAAACTCTAGCCGGACTTATGTCTAGTTTTTGGGCTAGTCTTGATATTGTAACCTTGTCTGGGCTATGTAGCTCTAGTTCTTGCTTTGCTTTTCTGTATTCATGTAATTTTTGCACCGCACCTGGACCCATACTTATTGGAGATTGTCCTGACCTAACAGACATTTCTCGTATCAAGGCTGCCTCCATACGCCATAGTGCCCAACTCTGAAAAGTAATTGGTTCTCCTTTTTTATTCAGACCAGTGTAATTATCAGCCGCCTTAATTAACGCCTCAGTTACTATCTGCAGTCTCTCGTCATAATCAAGTTCGCCACCGCTAAGTTGATAAAAATCTCGTTTTATCCTACCGCGATATGATATTTTGCCCGTCTTTTCACGGCTTTTTTTATTAAAGTCCATCGATTCACGTACCAACCAGCCCGCATATCGTAAGTTAGTAAGAACCAGTGTGTCTCGTGCTTTTTTACCCTTATCTACCTCTATTAATAAGGTATTCCTTTCGGCTTCATCATGTTCTGATTCTAGTTTTCTTGCAGCATTTTTCCCAATTTGGATTTGTTCGATACAATCTCGCTCTTCAGCTTCTGACAAATATGTCGTTTCCGAAGATAATTCTTTATATTTATTATCAACTAAAATAGTCTCCTCAGACAGTACAGGATACTCTAGCGGAGGCTGCTCCTCGATCCAAATATCATCAAATAAATAGTCTGGCGGTAATTCACCGTCATAAAATAGATCAGTTCTTTGTTCAAATACGGTCCTGTTCATAAATACTCCAAAAATATCATTTATTTTAACATTTTTATGTATTTTGGTCAATATTAAACAGAGCTGATTATCTACCGTATTTTCATTTATTTTATATAATTTACCCGCAAGAGGAAAAATTATGTAAAAATACTAAAGTTTTGGCTGAAGTTATTTTTTGTTCTTAGTTTTGTTAGGCTTCTTGCTTTTCGGCATCAAAATATGTACTGCCGTCAATACTGCAAAGCTAACACCCGACCAAATTACCAAGTTAATCAAAAACGCCCCGATATCAAAATTCACTTTACTGCTAACCATTAATGTCGTCGTATCGACCACTCCATTCTTCTCTGTATATTCTAGTGACGGCCAACTACTAATGTAATTTTTTGGATACCCATAGCTAAGACCACTGCACGATACGACCGAGACTGGTTCTTTTATGCCATATGAATACGTACAATAGTCTGATCCAGTCTCACTGTCGTATTGCACATACTCCATATTAGCCAGATAACCAAAAGTTATGAATAACCCGAAAACTACGCTAATTACTATTGATTGTGCTGTTACTTTTATCACGTACATATCCTTTGCTTATATTTACTAACCTTAAATTAATTATACTACCAATAATGGTTTTGCTTTCAATACAAGATTATTTCTGTCATCCGGCTTGTCCTGATTAACATTGTCAAAAAACAAGTGTTCTGGTATTTTTTGTACCCTTTTGGCATAATGCTAGATAACAATAATCATAAGGGGCACCGATAATGGCAAAAGCAAAACAACGAAATAGAAAGCTATTCAGTAAATATTCTGATCTGGAAATTTTTGTGATAGTGTTACTCGTTGTCACACTCGGCGTTGCGACATGGCTGTTTGCTAGCATGTCTAACCAGATATCGCGCTATGGTGCACTTAGCAATCAGAGTAATCAAGCATGTATGGGGATATCCGCAGCAACAGCTAGCGGTTTTGAAATTGACACCCAGACTCTGTACGCCACGAGCGAACTCAAAGATGGCGAATCAAACGACCCGTTAGCTAATCAAAAATGTATCGTACGAGGCACAACAAAAGACGAAGAAATACATGGCAAAAAAATCAAATCATATAGCTATGGAGCAGACGTAACCTATTTTAAGGATGCAGAGACTGCCAAAAATTACGCCGATACTAATTTGAATCCTCTTCGCTACTGGAGCCCAGATGAGTCTTACACATATTACACATTTTTGGTAACCCATCAGGATAAAGCCTACTTCGATGCATATTCAGTCAAAGATAATGCTGTAATACGCATCAGCCTACCTTGCGGAGAAGAAGAAATTACTGACGAAAGTCTATCAACTTGCCAACTTCAAGCCGAACGAACAATCGCAGTCTTTAATAAAAAACTCAGCCCCCTCGCTTTATAAAATTAGTTAGTTACTAGGGAGTAAGTCGGTTAATATCACGAGGGAAAAGCGTAGCCTCTTTGATATTGTTGAGCTTGAAGAGTTTTTCAACCAAACGCTCTAACCCAAGTCCAAACCCGCCATGCGGTGGCATACCATATTTAAAGGCGCTCAAGTACGAAGCGTAACCTGGATGATTTGGATCACCACCCATAGCTTTAAGCTGGGCAATCAATTTTGGATACTCATGCTGACGCATACTAAGAGTGACGATTTCTACACCTCTAAATAATAAATCCGCCCGTTGGGCGATATCAGGATTGTTGTCATCGGCCTTGTGATAAAACTTGAAGGTCTTGCTCTTTGCAGACCAACCTACTACAAATACCGCTTCACTATTTTTATTCTTTTTTGCCCATTCACAAATAAATCGCTCTTCGTCT
This sequence comes from uncultured Candidatus Saccharibacteria bacterium, assembly GCA_964584895.1. Taxonomy (GTDB): domain Bacteria; phylum Patescibacteriota; class Saccharimonadia; order Saccharimonadales; family JAGQNJ01; genus DAISWO01. The sequence goes on along the minus strand of CAZPAW010000001.1, from coordinate 183,062 downwards.
GGTCTCAAATCATCCTCACCACGATAATCTTCCTTGAATTGTTTGAAGTACATTTCATGAATTTCATCAATAGTGATCCTCGGGATATCTGAAGGTTTTTCTGGTAATTCTGCTTTAGGTACGTTCCATTTTTTGAAAGCATCAGCATGATTCTTATAAGCATCGTCAGACACTCGAATCAATAAGCCTCCGACAAAATCCTGTAGTTCTTGAAAAGTGACAAACCCCATCTCACAATCAACGGTCAAAAATTCTGTTAGGTGACGCGTAGTCGCACTCGGTTCAGCACGATAGGTTGAGCCAATCTCTAAAACTCGTTCAAAAACCCCGACCATTATTTGCTTGTAAAATTGGGCCGACTGGGCCAGAACCGCTGTCTTGCCAAAATAATCTAGTGAAAAAACTTCAGCTCCTCCTTCAGTTGCTTCAGCCAATAATTTGGGTGTATGTATCTCTGTAAATTCGTTTTCTTTGCAGTAGGCTCTAATCGATTCACAAACGCCCGATTTTACTTTAAATATATCTTGCTCTTGTAGGTTGCGAAGCCCAATTGTTCGATTATCAAACAATGTGTCAAGGTTTTCGCTCTTATGAAGCAAAGGTTTGTCAATTTCAATTGGGGGTTCATCTGTAACTGGTACCCATACTGTTATTTTTGGGCTATATAGCTCTGCCCCACCTGGGGCTCTGTCTTCTTTTTTAACTTTACCTGTCACGGAAAGTACTGTGCCAATCTGCATACCACGCAACTTTTCAACTTCTACTTTATCTTCTATAACTACCTGTGTAAGCCCACTTCTATCCCGAATATTAATAAAAGTCAGGCCTCCAAGCATTCGCTTTTTATGTAGCCAGCCTTCAATTGTTACTTCTTTGCCTGTGTGATTTACTACATCACGATTTAGTGTTCTTGTCATCCGTATCTTTCGCTTCTGATTTTTCTTCCTTTGATTTTACAATATTTTGGTGATTTTGGCGATCTTTCTGTGCATTTTCTAATGCGACTGCTCGCAGGTCATCATACGCATCAAATTCATCAACAATTCGTTTGCCTAAAATCTGCTCTATAATATCTTCGACTGAAATTACCCCTACGATTTCTTCAAATTTGTTGACCACTAAAAACAAATGGTGCTTTGTTTTTATAAAAGCGTCAAGAACGGCGGTTAAAGGCTGGTCTTGATTAACATAAAAGACATCCTTTCGCATTACGTCTTTAACAAAACCTCCGGCTCGGGCATTAATCAAATCACGCACATAAAGCGTTCCAACAATATGATCTGGACTATCGTGCTTTACTGGGAAGCGTGAATGACCAGATTTGTGTAGTTCATCCATCAAAATTGGACCAATCATGTCGTGAGCACTAACCATCTTTATCATTCTTTTTGGTGTCATAATATCTGCAACTGTTTTATCGCCAAACTGTAAAGCGTTAAATACTATAAATAGCTCTTGTTTAGTAATTCTATTGTCTGTTTGCTTTTGTTGTTGATTAATTAAATCGACAATATCAGACTTTTGGTACAGCCCAGTATGAACGGTGACGGGTTGGTGCTTTTCTACAAAATGTTTAATCCTACGGATAACTGGTTGTAATCTCTCTAGCAACCAATGAACAATAGGAGTGAAGAATTTTACTACACTAAAAGTGTACCTTGATGTATGTGCTTTTGGCAGCCAGGCAAAAGCGAAAAAAATTATAGTCATGACAAGTACAAAAGCAAATACCGATGGTAGACTACTTGCGATTAAGACAAACAGCAAACTACTGCAAAGACCAATAAGTATCCAAAGCAAAATATCTATATCCATTCCGTAACCGACTACTCTATATAGTGCTTTTGCTACTTCATCACCTGATCTTGCTTGTCGACGAAGTTCTTTTGGAGCTATATGAGAATAAATCTTTTGCATGGATATAAAGAACAACAACAATCCAGTTAGAAGCAATCCCATCATTATCATTAGCATATTATTATCTTACGCACCAAAGGGGCATTTTAAAAGTGTTTTAAATCAGCTATTATTAAAAAACAGAAATGGAGAAACTAAAATATGAGTAAAAGATTTTTAATAATAATAGTAGCTTTGGTTGCAGTTTTTTTTGGTGTAATTATTTTTAATAAAAAGGGTGACGATAATTCTAGTCCGAGCTCTAACTCTGGTAGTAATCACGTAATGGGTAAAGGAACAACAGGCGTCACATTGCTCGAATTTGGTGATTTTCAATGCCCTGCGTGTGCACGATACTACCCTCTAGTAAAGCAAGTAGAAAAGAAATATAACGACCAAATAATATTCCAGTTTCGTCATTTTCCACTAGTACAAATCCACGATAAGGCAATGATTGCTCATCGTTCTGCCGAAGCAGCTGGTCTTCAAGATAAGTTCTGGCAAATGCACGACTTGCTATATGAACGTCAAGATATATGGTCTCAGTCATCTAATCCAACTGGTGTTATGGAAGATTACGCTACTGAGCTCGGGCTAAATGTTGATAAGTTTAAAGCTGATTTTGCCAGCCCAGAAGTGAATGACATCATTACTGCCGATACTAAGTTAGGTCAAGATATTGGTATTAGTGGTACTCCAACTTTTGTTTTAGATGGCAAGAAAATCGAGGAGCTACCAAAAGATATAGAAAGCTTTTCAAAACTAATTGATCAAGCTATTGCCGATAAAAATACTAACTAGGTCTTATCAATGGTTGTTTTTATCTTTGTGTCTTGGGTCGATTGACTCTGCAATATCTATTGGAGCTTTTAGTACTTTTCCTATCACGTGACCAGCCGACTTTAAGCTATGTCGTCGATCTTTTTCAGCCTTAATACGGGTATGTAATATATGTATGACTGGATCAGGTTGCTCAGTATGATGATAATTTTTAAAATGCTCGTCTAGTTTATTGAGCTCATCGTCAGTTAAAGTGTCTAGATCCATAAATGAATCGCTTGCGCCTTTGGTGTTTGCGATTAACTCATCTAATTTAAGATGAATACCTTTTGAATCGCGATTCTGAGTATTCTGGATCAAAAACACCATCAAGAAAGTAATAATTGTAGTGCCAGTATTAATAACTAATTGCCAAGTATCAGAAAATCCAAACATTGGCCCAGAAACACCCCATATCACAACCACGCTCAATGCTATCAAGAAGGCGTAAGCACTACCTACAGCATTTGATATCTTTTGCGAAATTTTTCTAAATAATTCTTTCATCGCGTTAGCAAACCTCTACTTATTAGCCTAACAGAGTAGATTGGATCGATACTTAGTTTGATTATTTTTCTAACGTGATTCATATCTTTTATGTTTTTTACAGATTACCTTTAGCATTGTACAATAGATGTCACAGGATTTAAATAAACATGCATACTAATATTTTTGTAGAAATCTCAGCCTTACTTGTTCTTAGTGCGATTATTAGTTTGATAGTAAAAGCCTTACGTCAACCTTTAATCATCGGCTATATACTCACAGGCTTAATAGTTGGACCGTCTCTACTAGGGATAGTACAATCGCCTGATACTATCGGGCTTTTAGGTACGTTCGGAGTCACTTTACTGCTATTTATTGTTGGATTAGGTCTTAACCCGAAGGTTATTAAAGAAGTTGGGAAAGTGTCACTATTTACCGGAATAGGACAAGTATTATTCACTAGTCTTATTGGTTATTTCATAATCATTGCGTTGGGATACAGTAAAATGGAAGCCGTCTACATATCTGTAGCCCTCGCCTTTAGTAGTACGATTATTATTCTTAAATTATTGAATGACAAACGCGAACAAAATAAGTTGCATGGCAAAATTTCAATTGGTTTTTTGTTGGTGCAAGACATAATAGCTGCGATTGCTCTTGTTGTTGCATCGGCAAGCGGAAATAATACTTTAGGCTATGGTGGCGCGCTAGAACTAGCAGGGAAAGGTATTTTGCTTTCGATATTTGTTTTTGCTTTTTCGCGTTACTGTTTGCGCCCTATGTCATCTTTCTTGTCAAAATCACAAGAGCTACTGTTCTTGCTGTCGATTGCATGGGGTTTTGGTATAGCCACTTTGTTTTACGAAATTGGATTTTCGCTTGAGATTGGAGCATTAATTGCTGGTATTTCGCTCGCTTCTATGAACTATGCTCAAGAAATAGGTACTAGATTGCGACCACTTCGAGACTTCTTTTTGGTAATTTTCTTTATTGCACTCGGTTCCAACATCAACTTGGATACTATCAGTCAGGTAATACCTCAGGCCATCTTGCTTTCGATATTTGTGCTAATTGGTAATCCATTAATAGTTATGACAATCATGGGTGTCCTTGGCTATACAAAAAAGACTGGTTTCAAATCAGGTTTAGCAGTTGCTCAAATTAGTGAGTTCTCGTTAATCTTCATCCTGCTAGGCCAAAACAATGGTCAAGTTAGCGACACTACAGTTGCTTTAGTAACTATAGTTGGCCTATCAACTATCGCTGTATCTTCTTATATGATTACGTATTCGGACGGTATGTACCGCTATCTAGAACGATACCTCAAGATATTTGAAAAGAAAAAAGTAAAAAAAGAGCTCGAACGACATCATCGTTACGAAGCTGTATTGTTTGGCTATAAACACGGAGGGAGTGAATTCGTAAATGTATTTGAAAAAATTGCTAAGAAATATATTGTTGTAGATTACGATCCAGAAGCCATCGAACGTATGGAAAGACAAAATATTCCATATATTTATGGTGACGCTACAGATCCAGAAATGTTTGATGAAATTAATCTAGAACATGCCAAGCTTGTTGTATCGGTAATTACTGATTACAGAACTAATCTTGGCCTCCTTGAAATGCTAGAAAAAATCAACCCAAGTGCAGTCATGATTTGTCATGCAGAAAATATTCGTGAAGCAGTCGACCTATACGGTTTAGGAGCAAGTTACGTTGTTATGCCACACCTAGTTGGCAATCAAAAAATTAGCTCATTCCTCAGGAAAAACGGCTTTAGTAAAACTGAATTTAACAAATTCAAGAGTGGTCATTTGAGCTATTTACAATCTCATTTTGAAGAAGCCTTAGAATAAAGATTATTTCTAATGATATATCTTTGAACATTAGGATCAAGAAAATCCTCGGCATTAGGCAACGCATTTTTCGCAATCGTTGATGATACGTTCGACCAAACCGTCGGCAGAATTTCAAAACGCGCTCCGTAAGAAACGGTCATACTACTTAGTTGATGCTCTACGTTTTTTCTGTCCAAATTATCACGAAGCACAACACACAGGTGAAAATTATTTAAAAGTTTTTCAATATCCTCCCAAGAATCTATATGATCCAATATGTCCGATCCAAAAATATACCAATATTCACTGTCGGCATTATATTCTTTGAGAAAGTCCAACACATTGCTAGTTGTTATGTTCTCGACACCAATATCAACTGGGATGATTGATGGGGTTTCTTTGGTGGCTAGCTCCATCATCTTGAAACGTTGTTCTGCAGATGCAGTCTTCTGCTTTCTACGTGGAGATTTTTCTAGTAACATGTAGACTCTATCTAAAGAGCATTTTTCTATTGCCGACCGACATGCTTCAATATGCCCAAAATGTACGGGATCAAAAGTCCCACTAAAAACGCCTATTCTTTTATTCTTCAATCGGAGTGCCCTCACAGCATCCAGGCTTCGCCTTATAAGACAAACCTACGGTTTTTCTCATCGTGCCGGCAAAATGAAATACATTTTGGTCGGACTTCTCTTTTCCCTTAAACATCTAATCCCAACCCTTCACAACATTTTGTAGGCATTTTACATTTTGGGCATAAAAAATGTCCGTGCATTGGCTGTATCGGGTAATATCCGCAACTATCGCAAACAAGTTCAGGAATGATTTTATCCTTAGGCATATATTTATTATACGAAATTATTTTATCTTTATGCCAGGCAATTTAAGATTTGCAAGATTTACCAACATGGTAATAAGTACCCTTTACTACTCTTGTTTTGGCATTCTTTTCTCCACATTGAGGGCATACTTTAGAAATAAACTCACAATCTTTAACTTCAGACTTCTCGGAAGCTTCATTAACCTTTCCTCCAAACACATCTTGAGCACCGATTTCATCAGTGAGCCTGTCATTCAATCTACTATCCTGTCCTAACTTAGTAACGCTACCGCAAGATCCATGAGACCGACCAGCTTCAACGCCTGCACTAATTCCACCAACAATATTTCGAATAAGAATTTGGTGAGGAATAATTGGCTGGCTCGAAACACTTCGCTCAAACGTAGCATTTACAGTATTATTAAATGCCACAGAAGAATAATTATCGTGACTAAATCTATCGTTCTTTACGCGTTCTTTTGTTTTGTCAAAATCACGCAACTGCTCTACCAGCCCATACCTAACCATTTGTTCAAGAATAATGATATCTTGTACTTCCAATGTTTCAATTAGACTAATTGTCCATAATTGTTGCCGAATTTCTGTTTTGATCTTGTCTAACTTCATAGACTCTTTCGCAAAATCTTTAATTGTTTCAGAGTTTTTACCACTTACTAGAGCAACCCCCAGAGGTTCATATAAGTGTTCAAAAACTTGATCAACCAACTCTTGGTTGTCTTGCAGTAATTCTTCGACTGAATCACGATCAAGACTATCAGGTACTAGTTCGTAATATTCAGTTCTAATACTGTTTGCAAAATCCTCAAATTCATCATCATCCAAATCCTCTTCCAGTGCATAGTCCAACCAATTATCTGTTGTTTCATCTTTGGGTATCTCGACACCACGCTTACCCCACAAACTCCGCCACATATCTTTGTCGCTCCCATCAACCGATAAAGTTAGCGTCGACAAACTGCCGTCATTATTTCTATGGTAGACCTGCATATAAGCTAAACCAGCTTTATAATTTAGTCCTTCCTCCCAAAATTCTATGCCATCCCTTTCCATAGCTTCCTTGGGCTCTAGGCTTACCACGACACGAGTATTTGATAGGGTTGCATCATTTAACATAACGTCAACTTTTTCGGCATTTCTTATATCAGCTTTATCGCGTCTATGCTGAGTCCACATTCTATGGTCAATTAGAGCTGACTGTTTTGATTGTTCGGCTCCCGCTTTCACCAGATCAACTACCCGAGTATCGCCATCATAGGCAATTACATGGCCTTCTCTAAACTCAAAAATATCTCGACGAGATATCTCGAGATGTTTTCCTTTTTCTTCATCTCCCTTCAACATCTCACCAATCGAGGAAGTGAATTCTTGATAAAGTTGATTACTTGGACGTTCTACATCTAGTCCTGCTAGCGCCGACCGACCAAGCGCCTCTAACGCCCGCGTAGAACAAGCATACTCTGTTTCAAAATGATCTGTTTGTATATCGGGGCCCACTGTTAATAGGTCGGGCTGAATTGGGACGACATCAGCAAAATGTTTAATTTCAGGTAATGCCTGCAACGCGACAATATCGTATTCCATACCAACAGCTAATGCTAAGTCTTGTTGAATCTGATCTGGAAACTGTATAACTTCACCCATAAAAAATCCCTGCAGTCTCAAGTTATGCAGGGAAAAACAGAATTTTTGCTCCTGCTCGGGAGACTTTTAGTATCGTGTCTGGCTTAATTGGCCCGAAGGTCAAAATTACAGTTGCGGCACAGCTTGGGATTCACACCCAAATTCCGATATTTGTTTGTTAAGATCTATATTTTACCATGTAGCCAATCGTATCGATATCTTATCTATACTATCGTCAACAATAGTACAACAATTCCGACAACTATTCTGTAGTACGCAAAAACATTTAAGGTGTGTTTCGCTAAATACTTCAACATAAACTGTATTGCAAAAATCCCGCTTAAAAATGCCGACAAAACGCCAACAATAAAAATTGTTTGTTCCGCTTGTAATAAATCTAGCGTCCCACTACTACTAAACACCTTTAATACTGCTCCGAATGTAATTGGGATACCGAGCAGGAATGAAAAACGCGTAGCATCTTTTCTCTCAACTCCCGCAAACAAACCTGTCGTTATTGTTGCCCCAGACCTAGAGACCCCAGGTATTAGTGCGACGGCTTGAGCGATTCCGATTAATACTCCCTGTCTTGCTGAAACATTCTGAAGTTTTGTTTTTTGTTTTAATTTTTTAGAATAGCTCTCTGCCCATAACATCAATAAGGCTACGATAATCAAACCTAGGCTGACTAGCCTAACAGACCTAAAGCTAGATTCGGCCAAATCCTGTAAGAAAAACCCCACTATAACCGCCGGCACCGTAGCTACAGCCAAAACCATAGCTAAATTAGTATTATTGTCTCTAACAAATAAAGATTTTGTAATACTATAGATGTCTTTATAAAAATAAATAACCAATGCAATTAAGGTGCCTAGGTGTAAGGCCACATCAAAAATGAGACTCTCAGTTGTAACCCCAAGCCACTCATGAACAAGAATCAAATGACCAGAGCTAGAAATCGGGATAAATTCTGTTAGCCCTTGTATGATTCCTAAAATAATAGCCTGAATAATCGTCATTTATCACCTTGTTGTTTTAGTTTACTGAGTCTTGGCATAAAACTACTTGATGCACCCTCTAATCCTAGCACCTTCAAGGCACCTATCAGAACATATAGTTCATCAATACTGCTTTGTGCAGGCGCACTTTCTTGCTCTACTTTTGAAAAATAATAATCTACTTTTTGGACTAACCACTTTTCTTGAGCCTCAGTTATTTTGCCAGACTTAATTGGTTTGATATCTATTTGATCGACAACTTCTAATGATCTAGCTGATCTGTCACGTTTTTGTAGATGACCTCTGCTAATTAAGTTATTCACATGTAAGGCGACTGTAGCGACCGACGTATAATCACAACCTTTCATTATTTCTCTGTAGCTTGGGCTGTAACCATGAGATTTTATAAACTCATCGATAAAAAGTAGTGTTTGTTGCTGTTTCTTGGTCGGTCTAACTGGCTTTTCTTCACTCATCCCGTTATAGCCTGCCAATTATATTATCTTTATCTTTTACTGTTTTAAGGGGGCTCATGCGTGTGCCTGCCTTATTTTATGTTCCCCGCCGAAAACCCAGTATTTAAACCATAGGTAGTTCCATCCATAGAAAAATCCGGCCGAAATAAATTGTCCAATATACGGCGATAAACCAAAACTATCTTTCAAAACTCTAATTATCAAATAATCAATGACAAAGTTGCACAGTGTCAGGAAAAAATATCGTTCAGTAACTACTGTAAGTCGTTTGTGCTTACGATGGTCACGAAAAACCCAAGTTCGCTCTAGTACAAAATTAACCGTGATTCCGGTAATATTTGCAATTAATTTCGCCCACCACAAACTCAGGCCAAAGACTTGGTCGCAAACAGCAAACATCGCATATCCCGACCAAAACCAAGCGCCTCCAGTAATAGAATATGCAATTATTCTCTTTACTTCAGATTTAAACGATTTAATTTTTTGCTTGCTGATATGCATAACTATTTTGTTTTTATTATACGCGGTTTATTAGATATACGTTCTGAAAGCGCAATCCCAGCCAACCCCCACCACAACACAGATAATGTGTCATCCATCCAAGCATGTGAAACCATATTAATAACAACTATTCCGCAAAAGGATGAAAATAAAATTAAAGCAAGATTGTCTGAGCGTCTTCTATAAAGCTCCAACGCCACAAATACATGAATAGCAAGTAAAGTGATCACCCCAAAAATTCCGACTTCTTGGGCTATCTGTATAAAATAATTTTCAGAAATTTTAGCTGGTTTATCATTTCTGGTAGATGCTGGGCCAGCGCTTCCTGCCCCCTGACCAAGCGGATGGTTATATACATCATTTAGCCCTGTTATTATTCCCGATTGGCGATTTTCATTAGAGCTTGTTGGCGATACTGAATTTTCATCAGAATGAAAAACAGTATTTTGAATAAAATCATTATTCTGTCCAATATAAACAAAGCCAATAAACAATGTCATGATCATTAGTGCACCATAAACAACGACCATTTTTGAACGCATATTTGAAAACGATAACCAACCAAATACTGCGAGGCTCACAAAAGTACCTAGCCATGCGCTTCTAGAAAAGCTAAAAAACATAACAAAAATACCCAATCCAAAAAATATTGACAACAATACTTGTTTCCGTCGATTCTTAACTTTTATCCCTAGTGCAATAACGGCAGTCAGGATAAGGGTTAGGTATGCGCCTAGTGGGTTAGGGCCGCGTAGTGTTGACTGTACTCTCATGTATGTATCTTTACTGTCAACTGTGTGTAGAGCCGGAATTGTACTCTTAGAATATCCAAAGTTTGAGAGAAAATCATTCGCAAGTAGCAATTTTTGCATTACCCCAAAAATAATCACTATCATCGCTGGTCCCAGTAGTGCATAAGCCCAAAATTTCTTTAATATCTTTGTCTTGCTAGCAACAATCATTACTACATAAAAAAATGCTAGATATCGTAGATTCGCTAATAACCCATAAATGGCCGCCTCGGCATTAACTGAGCCAGAATAATATCCCGAAATGGTTCGAAGGATCGTAATAACGAGATACAACAGTGTAAGTCTAAAAATAATTGAGCCGATCAACCGTTTTCGGAGTTGTTTGTCTAATACAACAATGTAGATCGCTTTAACTGCCAAGATAAAAATTAGAAGCTCTTTCCATATTCTAAATACATCAATATGACCGAACGTGGACCCCGCCCATGTAGTTAAAAATGCATGAAATGGCAACACCGCAAATATAAAAAGGCAAATCCACCCCATATATTCAATAAGTCTATCTGTTGATTTTACCGCAGGTTTATCGATCATAGATGATATGATTAATAGTATATATGAAGAACAACGCTTCGTTCCTGTATGGTTTGTTTTTAATCATCGCAGACATTGCAGCTTTAATATCCGCATTTGTGCTTGCATATATATTTAGAGTCTCGTTAACAGACAAACCAATCCTCAATCCAGTACCATCCAGAACATATTTTGGGATTTTATTAATTCTCATACCTTTTTGGGTAATTATTTTTGCACTAATTGGACTATACAACCGAAATATCTACGAAAACCGCTTTAGCGAACTGGGAAGATTATTTATAGGAACCACTATCGGTACACTATTCGTTATAGGTGTCGATTTTTTTGGCAACCAACCTATCTTCCCTGCAAAATTGGTTCCGATTTACGGTTTTATCCTAACTTTCACGATTTTAGTTATTATGCGAAACCTTGTTCGATTAATAAGACGAATATTGTTTTCTTATAACTACGGGATAAGCAACGTATTAATAGTTGGTCACAACGAAGCTACCAATGAACTAGTGGACTGGCTAGCTAATCCAAAAGTATCGGGATATAAAATTGTTGGAATTGTCGGAGAAATAAAACAGTCTAAGTACCCAAGCAAAATCAAAATATATAAAAATTTTTCAACTGCAACTAAAGCGCTTGGCGCTGACAGTATACATAGCATCATGCAGACAGAATTATTCAAAGATGTCAGCGACAATAATGAGGTGCTGACATTTGCTCAAAACCATCATATTTCGTATCGATTCATTCCAGGTAATTCTGAATTATTTGTAGGCAACATGGACGTAGAATTATTTCAATCATCAATACCTATGATTACCATCCATCAGACCGCACTTATTGGCTGGGGACGAATAGCAAAAAGATTATTTGATCTAATAATATCCTTTGTTCTAATAATTCTACTATCGCCAGTATATCTAATATGTGCACTTGCGATATTTATTTTTGATCCCGGCACCGTCATTTTCAAACAAAAAAGAGTCACCAGATATAATACAAAATTTACAATCTACAAATTTAGAACTCATAAAAAGAAATATAGTGGGCTATCGCCCGAACAAGCTTTCGAAAAAATGGGTAAACCAGAACTAGCAATCCAATATAGAAAAAACGGCGATCAATTAGATCATGATCCAAGAGTTACTAGGGTTGGGCGATTCTTAAGAAGCACTAGCCTAGATGAACTGCCTCAACTATTTAATGTGTTAAAAGGTGATATTAGTTTAGTTGGGCCTCGCGCTTTAGTGCCGGAAGAAATCGAAGAAGCAAAAGCCAAAAATAACATCGTTAGTGTCAAATCTGGCATCACTGGTTTTGCTCAGATTTCTGGACGCAAAGACATTCCGCCAGAAGAACGACGCAAACTAGATTTGTATTACGTTCAAAACTGGAGCTTTTGGCTAGACATAATTATTCTGATAAAGACGCTTCGTGTTTTGATTAACGTTCGGAGTTCCTAATTTTGCGTGTCGCTATTGTCCATGATTGGTTCTTAGAAGGTGGCGCCGAAAAAGTAGTCCTAGAGCTACATCGCATGTATCCAAAGGCACCTATTTATACATCCTATTGCTCGCCAGCATGGAGAGAGCGGCTAGACAATAAAGTTGTTACCGGCTATTTACAACACTGGCCATTTTCAAAAATCCGTAAATTTATCCCATATCTACGACAACACTGGTTTGAGCATCTCGATTTTTCGGATTACGATCTAGTTATTAGTAGTTCAGGCGCAGAAGCAAAAGGTATTAAAGCCCCAAAAGGCACTATTCACATCAATTATTGTCATGCCCCAACCCACTATTATTGGAACCGTTATGAAGAGTATTTAAAAAATCCTGGTTTTGGCGTCCTCAATCCATTGGCTCGACTCGGGCTTAAGTTGTTGCTCCACCCTATGCGAAAATGGGACCAAGATGCATCAAAGCGACCTGACTACATGATAGCTAACTCTAGCTTTACTCAAAGTCAGATTAAAAAATATTACCATCGCGATTCTGTCGTCATCCACCCACCAGTCGAAATCGAAAGATACTTATCCTCAGCTCTTAGCTCTAAGCCCTCGGCTAGGAAAGGTTTTATTATCACGGGCCGTCATGTCCCCTACAAACGTTTTGATCTAGCCATAGAGGCATGCAACAAGCTGAAACTTCCGTTAAATGTTTTAGGTACGGGTCCAGAAACCAAAAAACTCAAACGTCTTGCCGGGCCAACAATTGACTTTAAAGGCTATGTCTCTGACGAAGAAATCGTAAACCTCCTACAGTCTGCCGAAGCGTTCATCTTCCCAGGACTTGACGACTTTGGTATCGCACCCGTAGCAGCCATGGCTGCCGGGACCCCAGTAATAGCCTATAAAGCTGGTGGTTCGCTGGATTATATTAAGCCTGGCAAAACCGGTGAATTCTTTGAAGAACAAACAGTCTCTTCCCTCGTCGATACATTGAAATCTTTTTGTGCTTCAAACTATAAAATCGAAATTATTCAAAAAGAAGCAAAAAAATTTAACCCCGTAAAATTTCAGCAATCCATACATAATTATCTTGAGGCATTGCCTACTATTAATAAAACTCAGGAATCATCGAAATCTAGTGCGGTACTATAGACGTATGGAAGATATTTTTAAAGCGTACGATATTCGCGGCAAAGTCGGAACACAATTAAACCCTGATTCGGTAGAAAAAATTGCAAGAATTTATGGAGACTGGCTACCTACTAAAGGGATCGTCGCAGTCGGCCATGATATGCGCCCCGACTCGGCTGATTTAGCTAATGCTTTTATGAATGGCCTACAAAAGCAAGGTTATGATGTATGGGATATCGGTCTCGTAACCAGCGACATGATTTATTTTGCAGTCGGAAAATGGAATCTAGCCGGTGGAGCGGTAATTACTGCCAGTCATAATCCGGGTAATGATAATGGGATAAAATTGTACCGCGACAAAGTTGTTGCTGTAGGTCTTGATGCTGGACTAGCAAAAATTCGAGATCGATTCATGGCTAATGATATACCTGAGCTTGCTGAGAAAAAAGGAAATAGAAAATCTAAAAAAATTACAAAAGAGTGGTTGTCGCACTGTTTAACCTTTGTCGATACACTTTCACCTTTTAACATTGCTATAGATGCAGGCAACGGAATGGCTGGCGAGATTCTGCCACACATTCTGTCAAAACTACCAATTAAAACAAAAAGAATGTATTTTGATCTCGACGGCACCTTCCCTAATCATGAAGCAAATCCTCAAAAAATTGAAAACCTTCAAGATTTAATGAGGGTTGTTATCGATGAGAAGAAAGACTTTGGAATTGCATTTGACGGAGATGGAGATAGAGCGGTTTTTGTCGATGATAAAGGGCGGTTAGTGCTTGGTACCGATCTATTGACGATTATTACAAAACTATACTTGGACAACTTCCCAGGCGCAAAAATTGTTCATGATGTAAGGACCAGTAAAGCAACGATCGAGTTGATTCGCAAATGGGGTGGCAAGCCAATTAGAACAAAAGCTGGACGCGTTAGCATAGGTAGTCTGATGCGTGAAATTGGAGCCCCGTTTGGAGGTGAATGTACAGGACATATGTTCTTTACAGAAAACTATGACGCTGATTCAGGTTTAATAACAGCTTTGGTTGGCATGCAAGCCATAACTAACAGTGGGAAAAAACTATCATCATTAGTCGACGAATATAGGTTATACATAATGTCACCAGAAATAAATGTCAAAACAACACAGGATAAAAACACAATATTCAACAGACTAGCAGAAATGTTTTCTGATGCAGATCTGGATTGGCTTGATGGTCTTACGGTCACATATCCCAATAAATGGTTTAATCTCCGTTCCAGCAATACAGAACCAATAATGCGATTAAACGCCGAAGCTAATGACCAGCAAACACTAGACGAACTAGTTACAAACGTAACCTCAGTTATAGAAGATTAATTGCTGTTATAATTATTGATATGCAGAATATTTTAGTTACTGGAGGCGCCGGTTTTATTGGCTCCAACTTTGTTCATCATGTTAGTAAAGTACGTCCCGATTGGAATATCACGGTCCTCGACGCTCTTACCTATGCTGGCAATAAAGATAATTTGAAGGGTTTGGACAATCGAAGAGTCAAACTTATAGTCGGTAATATCTGCGACGAAGTGATTGTCGACCAACTCGTCAAAAAAAGCGATGCCATCGTACATTTTGCCGCAGAATCACATAATGATAATTCCCTTTTAAATCCATGGCCTTTCGTTGAATCAAATATCATCGGGACATTTAGATTAATTGAAGCTGCTCGAAAACATAAAAAACGTTTTCATCATATTTCTACCGACGAAGTCTATGGCGACTTAGAGCTAAACGATCCAGCCAAATTTACAGTCAACACCCCATATAATCCTTCGAGCCCGTATTCCAGCACCAAAGCTAGTTCTGATTTACTAGTGCGAGCGTGGGTACGAAGTTTTGGCTTACAAGCTACTATTTCTAACTGTTCTAATAACTACGGCCCTTACCAGCATGTTGAAAAAATGATTCCGCGACAAATAACGAATATCTTATCGGGTGAAAAACTAAAATTATATGGGGCTGGTGAGAATGTACGAGACTGGATTCATACAGAAGATCATTCATCGGGCGTACTGAAAATTCTAGAAAATGGAAAAATCGGAGAAACTTATTTGATTGGCGCAAATGGCGAAAAAAGTAATCTATCAGTTTTTAAGACTATCTTAAAACTAATGAATAAGAATGAGTCGTGGTTAGAACATGTGCAAGATCGACCTGGTCATGATATGAGATACGCTATTGACGCCAGTAAACTGATGAATGAATTGGGATGGAAACCAAAATATACAGATTTCGAACAAGGACTCAAAGATACAATAAAGTGGTATGAAGAAAATGAGGATTGGTGGAGACCTCAAAAAGACAAGACAGAAGAAAAATATAGAAAGCAAGGACACTGATAGAATATGGCAAATGTAGCTACTACAGAATTTACTGCACATAAAACTGAGATTCCGGGCCTAATCTTTTTTGACGTTACTTATGTAGGTGATGAACGTGGTTGGTTCCAAGAAAAATTTCATAAAGAAAAGTTGATAAAAGCTGGAATGCCAGAACAGTTTCAAGTCGTCCAAAATAGCCTATCCTATAACAAACGAAAAGGCGTTACAAGAGGATTTCATGCTGAACCATGGGATAAATATATATCTATAGTAAAAGGTAAGGTTTTTTCAGCATATATTGACCTACGTCAAGGTCCAAATTTTGGCAAAATTGCGACAATCGAGATTACACCAAACAAAGCTGTTTTCTTGCCAGAAGGTGTCGCAAATTCATTCCAAACGTTAGAGGATGAAACATATTACTTGTACAGCGTGAATAAACATTGGAATGCTGATGATTATGACAAATATATGTTCGTTAATCTGGCTGACCCAGATTTAAACGTGCAATGGCCTATTGCACTGTCAGACTCTGTTATGTCCGATCGTGATCAAAAACATCCTCAGCTAAAAGATATAACCCCTATGAAAGTTGGTAGCTAATGGACCAATCAAAAATACTAATTATTGGCGCAAACGGACAGCTAGGTTTAGCCCTAAAAGCACGGTATCCTGAAGCACAAACAGTTGATATCGACGAACTAGATATAACTGATAAAAAATCCGTAGAAGTATATGACTGGTCAAAAATTGATATCGTATTAAACGCCGCAGCTTACACTAATGTAGATGGTGCTGAAACTACTGAAGGCAGAGTTGCCGCCTGGAAAGTTAATGCTGAAGCCGTGGGGCATATAAGCCATCCTGTTTGGCGTAACAACATAACTTTTGTTCATATTTCTACAGATTATGTTTTTGATGGTACAAAAAAAGAACACACAGAAAGCGAAGCATTCTCTCCGCTTTCTGTATATGGCGCTAGTAAAGCTTCCGGTGATTTGCTGGTGTCACAAGTGGATAAACACTATATACTGCGAACCAGCTGGGTAATCGGAGAAGGCAAAAACTTTGTCCGAACGATGCTCGATCTTGGTAGTAAAGGCATATCCCCGACTGTCGTTGATGATCAAATTGGTCGGCTAACTTTTACCAGTGAGTTAGTTCGAGCCATAGATCACCTGCTCGTCAATAAAGCACCGTTCGGCACTTACAACCTAACTAACGATGGTGAGCCAGCCAGCTGGGCCGAAGTAACTCGCGAAATATTTTCCCAAGCTGGTTTTGAATTAAAAGTAACCGGGACTACGACAGAAGAATACTTTAAAAATAAATCTGGCGTGGCCCCTCGCCCACTCAATAGCACACTGAATCTAGATAAAATTCAAAGTACAGGCTTCAAATCCCGTGACTGGAAAGACGATCTAAAAGACTATGTAAATAAGGAGTTAACAAAATGAAAGGCATTATTTTAGCCGGCGGTTCAGGCACCCGACTTTACCCAATAACCAAAGGTATTTCAAAGCAACTAATTCCAATCTACGACAAGCCAATGATTTACTACCCACTCTCTACTCTTATGAGTGCGGGTATAAAAGAAATATTAATTATTACGACGCCTCACGACCAAGACCAATTCCAGCGTCTACTTGGCGATGGCTCAGATATCGGTATTTGCCTGAAGTATGCAGTTCAGCCTAGTCCTGACGGTCTAGCCCAAGCCTTTGTAATTGGCGAAGAATTCATTGGTTTAGACAAAGTAGCATTAGTGCTTGGTGATAATATTTTTTATGGGACCCAAATTAGTGACAAGTTATCAGAGTATACAGATGTCGATGGTGGGGTGATATTTGGAGCGCCAGTATCTGATCCCGAGCGTTACGGCGTAGTAGAATTCGATGAAAATATGAACGTAATATCAATTGATGAAAAGCCTGAAATCCCAAAATCTAACTACGCCATTCCAGGCTTATACTTTTTTGATAACAAAGTAGTAGAATACGCCAAACAAGCTAAACCGAGTGCCCGTGGCGAAATCGAAATTACCGAAATTCATAATGCATATTTGCAAACAGGTAAATTAAAAGTAGCCTTACTTGACCGCGGAACGGCCTGGCTTGACACCGGCACGTTTGAAACAATGAACCAAGCAGCGCAATTCGTACAAGTAATCGAAGAACGTCAAGGCTTAAAAGTTGGCTGCATAGAAGAAGTTGCCTATCAGCAAGGTTTTATAAACAAATCACAACTTCTAAAGCTCGCTGAACCACTACAAAAAAGTGGTTACGGAAAATACTTACAAAACTTAACGAAGTAAATTAATTAGTGTATGACGATTTTTTTTAGTATTTCTTGAGTTACTCGATTCACGCTTATTACTGTATGATTTTGCCAATACCAAGTATCATCAGCCCTAATCAGATAGCCGGTTATCCCCCCACCCCACACAAAAAAAACTAAAAATATTGTTATCAAAAACTTACGTTGCCTTGCTGACTGTATAATATTTTTAAATCCTTCAAGAAATACAACAAATATCAATAATAATATTGGATAAGTATAGCGCGCTTGAATAGCCTGGGCTGCCCCTAACTTTTGATAAAGCTGAAAATTGAAAAGCCATAGCACTATCATATATATCGAGATAATAAGAAGAGAAAGCCTAATATATGGTTTTGCCCATAGTTGCTTGAAATTAATTAATACCGAAATCATGCCAATGAACAATACGGAATATGCAAAAATTATCTGAGGTGGAGATATCGGCTTTCTTACAATAGGTCCAAAGGGTTCATGTTCAGAAACGACTTGTGTTGGTGTATGGCTAAATGGGGCGAAAAATCCTCTCATGATTTTACTCACCCAGTGCTGAGTAAAGCTAAATGGGTTGCCGTAAAGAGCATCAGAAGGTTTATTCAATAGGTTATTTTGGTTCCTGTACCATGGGCCAAAATCTTTACATATATACTCTGGTTGAATTCTGTCGCACGTGGGTGCTACGGTTTTATAGCGAACAAGGTTTTGACCATGACGCTCTATAAATAAACCAAACGATATTATAATCAACGTTGCGAGAAAAACTACAAATAAACTATTTGGCCTATCCTGCCAGACAGATTTTAAATACTTTGTTAAACATCTACGATTATTTAACCATGCAATCGATCCGACATAAATTACTGTAACGATAAAAATTGGTAAAAAATTATGTTTTACTATGGTGGTCAAAAATCCAATGCTAATAAATAGTATGATTCTCGTAAAAAGCTTGTCCTTACTACTTAATATCTTGGTTCCTAAGATTAAAAATACAGCGGTCATCAGAAACATTAAATTGTCATAATTAATATGCGAAGCTATTAGCGGGACTATCATTGTCGATGCAAAAGCAAGGGTTACGAAGTTAATAGACCTGTTAGAGATTCCCCAAGATAAAAAAAGCTTTCTGTATAAAAAAATAGCAAAAACTACTATAGACGCATTTAATAGCCTTAGAAGAATAATCAATCCAATCTCGCTTTTTACAAAAATATGAATTAACCTAAAAGAAAAGCTCAATAGATACGAATAAAGATAGGATGGGTCTCTAGTGATATCTCCGAATAAACTTGCTTCTGGAGGTTGTTCCCAAAT
Organism: uncultured Candidatus Saccharibacteria bacterium; assembly: GCA_964584895.1. Classification (GTDB taxonomy): domain Bacteria; phylum Patescibacteriota; class Saccharimonadia; order Saccharimonadales; family JAGQNJ01; genus DAISWO01. Next base: position 163,663 of record CAZPAW010000001.1, on the reverse strand, counting down.
AAATGGACTCCATTGCTGGGAATAAAGCTTTGTCATTCCAAAGTGTACATACTCATCAAAAACCATGGGATAAATAAAGCTAAATGCCCCCCAAAATACATTTATTGTAAAAAATATTACAATCAGGTTAAAGAATTTATCGCGACTACTAAATTCGTAAACCCAATTGATTATTTTTTTTGTGTGCTGCATTTTTGTGAATATTACTATACCTGATTTATAGGTTTTTTACTGATATAATAAAAAACTGTACGAAAGGAGATTTGTTATAAATCATCATAAAACTATTACTATCATAGGAGCTGGGTATGTAGGATTGTCGACTGCATCACTACTATCTAATTCTGATTACACAGTATACCTAATTGACGTCAATAAAGAGCGATTAGACACCATAAAGAGTGGAAAATCTTTTTTTTATGAACAAGGTATAGATCCGTTAATTAAACTAGCTGTAAAAAACAAAAGTTTAATACCTACAGATAATTATGAAGAAGCAATTCCAAAAAGCCATGTTGTGTTCTCTTGTGTTGGCACACCCGATAATCCAGACGGTAGCTCTAATCTAAGCTACGTTCATCAAGCAGCTGAAAAAGCTAGCAGATTAATGATGTCAGGTTCTATTTTTGTACAAAAAAGCACCGTACCTGTCGGTACGGGAGTGGATCTTGAAGATTCATTATCCTTTGAAAAAAAAGGCATCTCCTATGTTTCAAACCCAGAATTTTTGCGTGAAGGTACAGCGATTTCTGACTCATTATGGTTTGATAGAGTTGTAGTTGGAGGCAATAATTTAGACGCCAATAACCAGATAATTAAACTTTATAAGGACCTTGAAAAACATCGTGCCGATATTGCAAAAACATCAGGACTTACTGCGCCAAAAGACCATCACGGATTATACATATCTACTTCGCGAGATAGCGCCGAACTGATTAAAGTAACTGCTAATGCATTTTTGGCGCTCAAGATATCATTCGCTAACTCCATTGCAAAACTATCTGATCAAACCGGTGCTGATGTAATTGAAGTTATGGAAGGCATTGGTTCTGATAAGCGCATAGGCAGAGCATTCTTAAACGCAGGGCGTGGTTATGGTGGCGGATGTTTTCCGAAAGACGTCAGTGGATTAATAGCCAGCGCAGAAAAACATGGTATAGATATGCCTATCATGACCGCTGCTACAGATGTTAACGAATCAATGGCCGGTTACATAGCAAATAAAGCTATGTCTGCCTTGGGAGAGCTTAAAGACAAACGAATTGCTGTACTTGGCTTGTCTTTTAAGGCGGGTACTAGTGACTCTAGACGTTCACCGGGTATTAAACTTGCTAATATTTTATCTAATGAAGGTGCTGTTGTGACTGCATATGACCCAAAAGCAAATACAGAAGCAAAAGAAGACTTAAACATAAAGATTACACTGTCTACAACTTTAGAATCTGCTCTAAAGAATGTTGATGGTGTATTTATAACGACCGATTGGCCAGAATTAATAAATACGAGTCCACAACAATATAAAAAACTAATGAAAGGTCAGCTATTCGTTGACGCAATCAATGGCTTTAATATTAAAAAGATCGAGTCCGTTGGGTTACAATATATAGGAGTAGGAAGAGGTTAAAGCATCATGAAATTAGTCGTACAAATTCCCTGCCTAAACGAAGAAGGCACTTTAGCAACAGTACTTGATTCTATACCGAAAAAAATTGCCGGAATTGATGAAATTATCACCCTCATTATTGACGACGGCTCAACTGATAATACGATCAAAATAGCAAAAAAACACGGCGTAAAACACTTCGTAAAACACTCAAAGAATATGGGACTGGCTCGCTCATTCCACGATGGTGTTAATTACGCCCTACGTATTGGTGCGGATATTGTTGTCAATACTGATGGCGACAATCAATATCCCCAAGAACAAATTGGCAATCTGGTCCAACCAATTTTGGATGGCAAAGCAGAAATTGTTATTGGAGATCGTCAAACTTCGACTATAGAGCATTTCTCGCCTATTAAAAAACTATTCCAGCGCATCGGCAGTAGCGTGGTCAATAAAGCAGCAGGCACTAGCTTGCCAGATGCAGCCAGCGGCTTTAGAGCATATTCTAAAAGCTCACTTCTTAGGCTCAATATCGTTACTCAATTCAGCTACTGTATGGAGACAATAATTCAGGCCGGCAATAAACGTATCCCTATTACTAGCGTAAAAATCAAAACTAATCCTAAAACACGCGAATCAAGACTATTCAAAAATATGTGGCAACATATGTACAAATCAGGTTCTGCTATCGCCCGTAGCTATATCATGTATCGACCACATCTTATTTTTATCACAATGGGTAGTATTCTTTTAATCGTAGGTCTTATTCCCTTCATTAGATATGGAGTTATTTACTTGATGGGTAACCATGGTGGAGATCATATTCAATCACTGCTTTTAGGAGCCGTGCTTATCTTTGCATCTATGATCGCCTTCGCTCTAACGGTTATCGCAGATCTAACTCACACAAACCGCACACTACTCGAAGACAGTCTAGAACGCATAAAAGAACTTCAATACAAAAACAAAAACTAATATTGGTCTTAGTTGCTAATTACTACGGGTATATTAAGATTAATATCCTCAAAAACACAATAATTATTTGCCGCTATTTCCGCGTAATAAGCCGTTAGCTCTTTCTTCGGGATCTCTACCTTTACAATATTTCGCGATACCTTAGTCGACGAAACAAGACCACCTTCTTCGAAATAACATGTATTATTTGTATCTTTATATAAAATGATCGTCTGGTTCCTTGATATAATTCTCCATATTAAGTAACCGCAAATCACTGCCATCATTATGCTAACTATCAACAGTACTGACAGTTTGTTTTTCTTTAGATTAGCTGGTTTTTTCGTCATATTGATGCTGTTCCTTTAAAGAATTAAATACTTGTATGTTTATTATACCGCAATTATTGCGTGAGTGTTTTTTAGAGATTCTTTTTTAACATATTCTATGTTGCTGTCGATTAGCGACTTAATTTTTACTTTGTCTTTCTTAGTCATATTATATAACTTGTCTAGACTATCCTCATTAAGCTTCTTCAGATCAATTGCATACCTCTCTAGACCAAATTGAGACAAAATCTCTTTATATTTATGACTCCAGCCAATTACCCCTACCGGCACACCCACAGACAAACTCGCGATCATAGCATGAAATCTAGACACCAAACAAGCCGATGAGGTCGAGATTATATAGCGCTGGGCTTGAGCAGAAATCTCTTGGTCAAGGAATACTGTTTTATTCTTATCTTCAACTAATTCAAAGATCTTATTACATAAAGGTAAGTCATTATTGTGTTGCTTTTCAGACCCCTCCCTCGCCGCATGAGCCATAATTATAAATTTTTGATTATATCGATTTTTGACATTTATAAAATCAGCAATTACCTCGGAGTAATTAACTCCCAACTTATCACATTTTTTTTCAACTACTCGGCTAGGGCAAATAATCACATAATCTTTGTTTGTTGTTGAAGACAACTTTGACTTTAAAAGAATTTTTTTTGCAATCTTTTTCTCAGATTCTGTTATTTTTAGTAAAAATGCATAATCCGATGCAGGGGTAACATTATTAAGATTTAGTACTTTTAAATATTTGTTTGTTTGAGATCCCCTAGCCATGATATGGCTAACTCTAGGAAGAAGGAGTTTTGAAAAGAATCTGTTTATCGGATTATTAAACGGCCCCATTGCTTGTGCGCATTTAACAATCTTTTTATTCATGAGTATTGGCGGTAAAATACTGGCGACATTGAATATCAAGAACTTTTCCCTGCCGTCAACAAAGCTTATCCCAGGCTCATCCAGATAGACATCGCAATCGTACAACGCTTTAATATGATCATTTTTTCTAATTAACGGTCTAAGCGGGATTAGTATTTTGTGTAACAGTGCCAACGTATTTACCACCAACGCTAAGTAAATTGGCTTTGTCGATAGAACACTGAGATTCTTATATTTATTTTGTTTTTTATCATTCTCAGGATATAGGCTAAAAACAACAAACTCGGCGTTCTTATCCTTTTCACTTACTTGCTGGACAGATGCTTCAAGCATCGCTGCAGCACCTTTATTACCGTATAATGCTGCCGAACCGCCAATTACATACTTCACTTACTTACTCCTTTAGTTTTTAGTATTAAATAGATAATCGCTAGGATTCCATCCGCAACCGTAGCATACAATCTAGCTAACAACGCCAATGCAATAGCCTCTTCCGTAGAAAAGTAATTACTTGCAAAAGCAACAATCACAGCCTCCCTAACCCCCAGTCCACTCGGGACAAAAATTGCCATTATTCCAATAATCCCAGCCAAGGTATATATCGATCCTAATCCAATATACATATCAGGCGTAACCGGTAATATAGATGCTGCAATAAACACAAATGCTACTGCTGTGATTATCCTAGGGATTAAAAACTTAACCACAAATATTATTAGAGTCTTAGAGTCAAAGAAATATTCTTGACCAATTGTTTGATTACGAACTTTTTTTAGAACTGTGTTGAATATCTTGTAGAAAGCTCGCTTACTGAGTAGTGGTATAGCAAGCAGGCCCAGTAGTAGCGGCGTGAACATAGATATATTGTTAGATACGTCATTAAAAAATAAACCTATTACAGGTAAGGATAGCAACAACGAAGCTAAGAGCAAGAAGATATTCTCGTACATAAACGAAATCGACAGGACCTTTTTGCTGTGGCCGTTCTTAGTACCCCATGCGACCTTATTAACATAAGAACCAGCTTGTCCAGGTATATATTTTAATAACCATGACGAGGTATGCACCGCCAAAGCTTCCTTTTTACTAATAACAATATTCAGCTTCTTGAGTATAGCGCCCCATAATAGTCCCGAATACAATACTGCTACAACTAACATGACTAGCCCAATAAACGAATAAATATTTACTGAAAAATCTATTGTTTGTAGATTAGCCCAATTCCGGACAAGTGCTCTTCCAAAAAAGAATGTCGCCAGCAATATAACTAACCAAGCTAGAGCAGTTCGTAGCCTTTGTTTTTTCATTGACTTATCTTGTTGTAACTTCTTATCACGTCTAGGGATTTTTTCTGCGAGTACGGTACTTCTGCTTTCGGATCAGCATAACCAATCGCGATTAACATTATTGGTCGCTCATCAAATCTTAAGCCTAACAATTTTTGCATTTTAGCCTCCAATGGTTCAAAATCTGGCCAATTAATCATGCAGGTAGAAATACCTTTAGTCTCGAGCGCAAAAGCAAAGCTCATCGCTGATAAAGAAGAGTCAACATATATAGCGTGTCTATCACGTGTACTAAAGTATGAATCTAGTTTCCCTACTAAAACCGCAACAACAGGTACATTATCAGCATAGCCGGCCGTTCCAAAAGGTGTATTGGTTACAATTTTTGCTAATTTCGGATCATCAAAAATTCTATACTCATACGGCAATCGATTACAAGCAGTTGGAGATTGCCTTGCCACTAGCAATGCTTCATCAATATCTTTTCTTGCAACTTTCTTTTTTAAGAACCATCGTGCAGATCTACGATACATGCTTAATGACAACATTTGTTCATACGTAGGCAAATTATTTGGTCTACTTCTTTTAAATGGAGCAATATTTGTTTTAACCGGCAAATATTTTTGTTCTTCAAATAGTTCTCTAGCTTTATTGATTTTCTCTGTAGGCTTTTTAACTGCACCAAAATACTGAACTAAAACATTATTTGCCCAGTTAAGCTCTGATTCATCATAAGATTTCGGGTCAGATTGCCATTGATTCACCGAAACGACATATAATTCTACTGTTTCGAGAATAATTTCTTGACCAAAAGTAGGCCAACGCGGGCGCATTATTAATGCTTTTTCCAAACGGTGTATATTGCGCCTCAAAGCAATTCTAGATTTAGCGTTAGCCTGTTTCAGATTAATGTAATAGTTCTTTTTACCTTTTAATACTGCTCTTTCCTCTCTCATGAATGTAAAAAACATCAGCCAATGAAACGGTACACTTAAAAAGTAAGTCGAACTAAAAATTCTGGCAATCGTAAGATTAATCGACCTCATTAATTGGCGAACTAGTTTTATTCCAAGTATTTTTTGCAATATTCTTTTAACTTTTTTCATATATCCTCATCTTACTTTAGTAGTTTATACCCTCCAGTATATCTGCTTAAAAGGAAAGTCACCTAATATTATCAAAATTGCCGATTTTTCGCAGTCTTTATGTCTATAATGGTAGTTAATGGATTTCAAATTATTGACCAAACAACTGCGTAAATCCGTTTGGCTCTTCCCTCTGTTATTGTTGGTTATTTTTACGATTCTCGTGACTTTTAAAATTAGTGGTAGTTCGATTGGCGTATATCAAAGAATTCTTCTAGATAGCCAGAACGAAAAATCCCCCGTGCTATATGGTCGCTCCCAAGCAGTCCGTTCAGATGAATGGTTGGTGTGGACCCAATTAACCATGTCTCAATCAAAAAATGGATTTCCTCGTTTTAATGAAGACCTAGGCAGGGGACGTGACTTGGCTCTACATTTTGAAATACCTTCAAAAGATTGGTCGGCAGTATTCAAACCCCACAACTGGGGATTCTTTATTTTACCTCTAGAATACGCCTTCGCTCTTAAATGGTGGTTCTTGGCCTACATGTTAATTATTGGAGCATATTTATTCGCTACAAAACTACTAGGTGGAAAATATCTATTATCCGCCATATTGAGCGTTACCTTCACAATAAGTCCTTTCGTACTTTGGTGGTACCAATCCCCGGTCTTAGGATTAATTGGACTTGGATTCTTTATAATTTTGGCTTTTATGCAAATTATTAACGGCTGTCAAATAAAACGAGTTAATAATGTTGCTTTATCCAAGACACTATCAATCCTATGGCTAGCATTTCTTTTAATTTGGTTCAGTTTTATTTTATATCCACCCTTCCAGATATCTATAGCTGTTGTTATTGCGTTTTATTGTTTAGGTTACCTTATATATTATTTCACGACCAAAAAAATTACTCTAAAAGCCGTATTAACTAAGTTAGTTCCTGTGCTTATCTCTTTACTAATTGTCGCACTAACAGGCGTTGCTTTTATTTATAGTCATAATGATGCAATAAGTAAAATGAATGAGTCGATTTACCCAGGCGATAGAAATGTAGTAAGTGGCGGTCAAACTCCTCTTACGGCTTTAGGAGGTTTCTTAATGCCGCTTGTTCAGAGTGACTACCGAGGTTCTAACTATTATTCCAATCAAAGCGAGGTTTCCAACTTTATTATTAGCGCACCCATATTATTAATACCATTAATTTGGGTTTCGTTTATCGAATATAAAAAGAAAAGAAAGATTGATTGGCAATTAGTGGCACTAATTAGTTGTTCAGCATTGATTTTCGCTAGAATGTATATTCCTATTGGCGATAAAGTATACAAGTTATTGCTCCTAGATAAAGTCCCCCATGGAAGATTGCTAATTGCGATGGGTTTCTTGGGATTCTTAATGCTCATTCACTTTATTGAAAAAACTAACACGCTAAAAATCGCCAAAAAACAATACATAAAGTTTGCTCTAGTCTATACATCGTTGGTTTTTCTTGTACTCTCATACGTTGGATTTGGGGTAAAAAAATCTTATCCTTTATTTTTACAACATAATTACGAACTTTTAATACTCGTAACTATGGTATCCGTATTTATCTTCTTCCTATCTATCGGTAAAAATTTTATGGCAGCTCTATCGGTTTTGGCATTCTCTTTATTCAGCAGCTTTAGGATAATGCCACTCCAAGTTGGACTAGGTCCATTATATAAATCTGAAATCATAGATACGATTAATAATATTTCGGATGATAAGGATTCTTGGTTAGTTATCGGTAGCATATATTACGAGCACATGCCACTGCTTGCTAGCAATGACTTGCTTGGGGGAGTTCAACTTTACCCCGATAAAGACTATTGGATCAATAAGTTTGGAGCAAGCAATGAATATAACTTCAACAGAAAAGCTCACATAAATTTTATTTCTTCTAAAGATGCTCCTGAGATAGCCCTCCCCCAGGGGAACCTAATTGTTATAAACATAAAAGATTGCTCATCAAAAATACTTGAATCTGCTGATTATATATTATCCGATCACCGATTAACTCAAAACTTGCCTTGCCTGTACGAAATTCCGAAACCAGAAGGCAGCAAATCAAATGTCTTCATATATAAAAATCTTAACTCAGTTAATTAAGTTTATATATGAAGCCGAATACCAGCCACTATTAACTCCTCTTATGAATGTAATTATTGGCAAATGAGTTACAAATAGAAGTATCATAATTACCAACCAAGTTAATAGAAAAATGTCCTTTTTGTTTTTTGGTAGTTTCTGGCTCGTTCTCACAATAATTAAACCTGCTATAAAGAAAACAAATACTATAACTGGGATTAGATACCTGCCTTGATATGCAAAACGTTTACCGTAGTTCAGTAAAGTAATTAGGTTGAAAAGATACAAAACCGCTATATAAGCAAACACGAGTAGATACAAGTAGTATTGGTGGAATTTTCTAAACAGCCTTGCTCTGGGCAAAAAAATAGTGCCAATAAACGCCATAGCACTGATAGCTGCGATAAACTCACTAGTAGTGGTGCTCATTATTTTTTTGTGACCAAGGTAAAAGAATAGGTTGTTATACATACTGTAGGTCCACATACCGCTGTGAGTGAAAGGATTCTCTTTATTTATAAAGTTTGTTTTATCAACATTATTAAAAATATCTTTTTGATTGTAATTTCTGGCATAAAGAGCATTAGTTACACACTCTTCTCTTGTGAAGAGCTTTACGCAACTCGGCTGGATGTTTCCATATTTAACAAAATTAAAACCAAAACGTTCAATTGCCATGGCCGTTCCAATAAAAGCAAAAAATATCACTAAAATTGTTCCTGTGGATAATTTTAGATGTTTTTTCAAGTCAGCTTTTAGGGGAGTTTTTACGTACTTGTGAATTAAAATATATCCTGTAATCAACAGCCCCAAACCAACTGTTGGCATGAAAGTATACTTCGTCAAACAAGTAAACAAACCGAATATATAAGACATTATGAAGTCTTGAGGTTTTTTATGTTTTACATACCTAATCGAATAAAGCAAGAACACCGAAAACAGTAGATTTGCCAGATTATCGTAATTTATGGACGAGGCAATCCAGACGAACATACCAACAAAAGTAAGCGACATAATCGATAGATTTTTTAGAGCTTCACTATCACTGATTTCATCTAGGCATTTCTTAAGAAAAAGAATAGTTGCAACAGCAAACACTATGCTTTGCAAGCGGAGCAATAAAACTTGCGTTTCCACATTCCCAGAAAAGTTTTTTATAATCCTCAGGCTAAAGCTAGATAGATAGTGATATAGGTAACTAGCACTTCGATTTAAAGTTCTGATTTCAGGTATCGATTCCGGTGACTGCTCACTAATGACCGGGCCTTCAGTAATGCTCTGATTGGAATAGTATTTGATTGAGGAGTAGTGATAGGCTTCGTCTGGCGGTATACCGAACTTAATTGAAAATGAGAAAAAAACCGCCTGGATTGCAAATAATGCCACTACAATCCTTAGAAAGTATTTACTTATAACTATTTCTATTAATTTATGTTTAATGTCTTTCAATACTGCCTATTATATCCTTTCTGGGCTTTCCTTTTGATAGTTTCCATAATGAAACAGTTATCAACATAATACCTATCAATATCGCCAATACTGCAATATAAAGTAATGACTCACTAAAATCGTTTTGGTTTAACCCTCTAATTATCGCATTACCAACTGTGTAATAAGAAAAATCACTTTTTCGAAACATCCATGACAAATTAATTATTGATAAAACTAGCCCTAGGCCAACTATGCCAGCAACCATCAATCCTCTCAATTTGTTAACACTAAGGAGCCCGTAACACATTATCAAACCTAATGGTAACAACGACGGTATTATGTATCGAACATTTATTGCTCCATATCCCGTAGAATGAATAATTTGTTGCATCCATAGTAAAGCCACTTGAGTCGAAAATATTAGTACTACAATTTTCTCTTTTATGTCAAAACTTCTTCGTTTTTTATACGCCCAGGCCCCAGCCATTCCAACGGAACCGATAAACACTGTTATTGATAGTCTATTGTTAGATATCAATTCTCCTGTCCAGTTGTTGATGGGTTTCCAGGGCTCTCCATATAAATTATCAGCTAGCAATGTCCAGGTTTTCGCATTAGAGACTACCGAATCAAATGGTCTGTATTCTCTTCCTTGTGCTTTCACCCAATCTTGTGGACCAGATCTATACCAATTTCCACTAATCTGGTAATTTCTGTAATAAAACCACCCTATTCCAGACAAAACTACAATAATTATGATCGAAGCATTGGTCAGACCTTGTTGTAAGCGTTTTTTAAAACTATAGCTTGAATTTAACCACACTCCAACCATAACGGCAAAAACACTCGGAACTAATGTCGCTAAAAATGTAGCTCTTGACGACATACCAACCAAACAAGAAATTGCCAATAATATTATTAATTTAGTATTAGGTCCTTTAAGTATGATAATACCAGACAGTGTCATGCTTACAACTGAAGCCAATAACACCAAAATGTCATTCATTATCAAAGAGGATATTTTTACAAAAGGCACAAACGAAATAATTAAAGCAGGTAGAGCTACTGCAAACTAAGCTTTCTTTTCGCCACCGAAGACCCAGCCAGCCCAAGACAAAGCAATAACTGATACTAGTGCAAAAAATAACGTTATGAATCTTGCACTTAATATGGCTCGGTTAAAATGGTCTCTACTAATATTGTATCCAATGGTCGGACCGATTAGAGTGTAGTACAGAGGTGGGTGTTGTGATACAAACTGTACATTCCGATGTGGCATAAATGGTGTTTGGGTTCCTTCTTTAAATTTCGGCAAACGACCATTATATACTTGCCAGGCATAATCAATATGTCCTATAGAGTCACCGCCTAAATATTTGTACGGTAGAGTCATCGAATACAAGCTTCCGACCGACACAAGAATCAACAAAACACCTAGTAAGCCGAGAATTATCCTGTTATCTAGTATTTTTAGCCAACCTAAATCGACGGTTTTTCGCGTTTTTTTGTGAGATTTTAACTTCATTGTATCCTGTATCAAGATTCTACTATTTATTCCACTTAAATCAAAAAAACCCAACCATAAACATTGACTTAATCTGTTATTTTTGCTATAGTTAAAGTGTTCCATGAAAAACAAAAAGTACCATACAGGCAATAAAAATAACTCAAAAAGAAACACATTATTTGTGCTGGCTATATTATTAGCTCTTGGCGCAGTAATTACGTGGTTTGTAATCAAAAACAAACCAGACCCAACTACAACAACTAGCAATATTGATGAAATTAGCGAGAAAATTAATTATAGTCCTCCTACAGAACAAGAGAGTTCTGACACAGATAGAGTAAAGGATGAAGTTTCATCTCAAAAAGACAGTCAAACAACTACTTCGACGGATTATTCTAAAACTAAAACTGTTGAGGTTGTGATTACTAACTGGGGCCAATCAGATTCTGGTACAAGATTCGAAGTCGGCGCATATGCACAAGTTCTTGAATCAGACGGTAAGTGTAAATTAACCATGAAAAAAGGCTCGACAACTCTTAGTGGTACAAGTGCCGCTATTCAAAACCCTTCAACTATGAGTTGTGGTGAACTTGCTGTAGATTATTCAAAAGTTACTCCCGGCACATGGACTACGACCGTTAGTTATACTTCATCAAAATCCAATGGCACTGTTACTAAACAAATTGAGTGGAGAAATTAGATGAATCGCCGATTATCAATTAAAATTTGGTTTATATCGTTGTTTACCCTGTTAAGTGTCGGTTTATTTTTACTGAACAGTCCTCAAGGAAGCGCGCTATCTGGTAGTCAATTTAACAGAGGAAATATCATTAACGATTCTCTTTTTTATAGAGAATCCAGTTTGTCTATATCTAGTATACAAACCTTTTTGAATAATAAAGTTCCGAACTGCGACACTAACGGAGAAGAGATGCATAGTAGCGGTGTTACGCGTGCTGAATACGGAACCTCTCAGGGTGTACCCCCACCCTACAGATGTCTAAAGTCTAGATTGTTGTCTACAACATCAAAGGGCGCATCAGCGGGTTTATGTAAAGCAATGTCAGCGAAAACCGGGCAGACAGCAGCACAAATTATTTATTCCGTATCTAAGGCTTGCGGTATTGATAGTAAGGTTCTTCTCGTAATGCTGCAAAAAGAGCAAGCATTAATAACAGATGAATGGCCATGGCCTATTCAGTACAAGATAGCTATGGGTTACGGTTGCCCAGACACCGCACCTTGTGACTCTCAATACTATGGCTTCTTCAATCAGGTATATAACGCAGCTCGTCAGTTCAAACGTTATGCAAAAAGTCCAAGTTCTTATAACTATCGTTCCGGTAGAACAAACTATATACAATACAACCCCAAAGCATCTTGTGGAGGTAGGAATGTTTACATCGAGAATAAGGCTACTGCCGGCTTATATAACTACACTCCTTATACCCCAAATAACGCTACTCTAGGCGTAGATCTTGGCGAAACCGTAACTTGTGGTGCGTACGGTAACAAGAATTTCTGGTGGTATTACAATATTTGGTTTGGTAGTACGCAGAGTGTGCAAAACTATTCACTAATTGAATGTAGTGGTAAGAAGTACATTGTTGAGCGTTTTATTAAAATGAAACGACAGCTTACCGCCGATGCTATAAATGCTTGGGGTTTTGAAGAAAATGAATTTACCGAGAATAGTCCACGATGTAATTATAGGTCTTACGCAATCCCTCTTGATTGGCTAGCAAGATCAAGGGATACAGGACGGCTATATATAACAGATTCTCAAAGTCAGTGGAGACTACAAAGTCTTTCTATTGCTAGAGCATGGGGTCAAGATGATCTATATCGTGATCATTCGGCAGTGCCTAAACTTAAAGGAGCTACACTTAAGGATTTAGCAATATTCACCAAGGTCCCAAGACTAGCTAAGTCGGCTAATACCGGGAAAGCGTATCTCATGGACCAAGGTGTTTTGCATCATATTAAAGGAACATCTGCTGATTCAGTTGACACATCTAGTCTATCTCTTATACGTGGCTACGACACCGTACCAATGGCAACATTTTCTGGATCACTTTTAAGTGATATTAAAAGTGCAAATTCCATCGTGGATAACTCGATTAATGCCGGTTTTAGTAGTGGTGGCCAACAATATGTATTTGATCACGGTAAAATTAGATGGATTAAGCCTAGTTATTATCCTGGAAGGTGGGAAGACATTAGTACGTTATCAGGACCCAGTCTTCACCCAGACTTTTTATCCGTTTCAACTATTGCCGAACCGCTTGGTGCTGGTTTTAAAAGAGACGGCACATATTATTTCGTAGGAATAGATGGTGAAATAACTACATCAACAACCGTTACACAGGCACGCCAGTGGGGTGTGAATACAGCACCTGTCATTACTTACCTATTACGTAGTAAACTCCTTTAATATATTATGTATTATTTTATACTTGCAGTCTGGCACTAGCTATGTCGCGACGAAATTCGGGATGATAGTATGGATCGTTTTTAATTAATGTCCCCCATTTATTGAGCATCATTTTTATTTCTTTATCAAACTCCTTTAAATCACGAACTTTTGAACCTGGTTGTCCTACCGAAACAGATTCATGATGGAAAAGTTCAACATGAGATAGGTATACATTTCTCCATCCTTTATCAAATAATTTCAAGCACATATCTACATCGTTAAAAGCAATCCTGTACTTTTCATCAAAGCCTTTAACTTTTTTAAACTTATCGGTAGAAACCATAACACAAGCTGCGGTGACTGCCGTGAAGTTTCTTGTCCCACCAACATATGTAAGTAGCGCAGGATCTTGTGGTGGGTTCTCATTGAAAGCTGGAAAATAATGGCCAGCAATCCCGGGTGTTCCATTCATACCGCCTACTCCAAGAATAATTCCTGCATGTTGTAGTTTACGATCAGGGTAAAATAATTTACACCCGACTGAGCCAATTTCTTTTTGTTGAGCATAGCCCAGCATATCTTGAACCCAGCTTGATGTAACAACTTCTGTATCATTATTTAGAAACAATAGGTATTCCCCTTTGGCGTTGTCGGCACCAAAGTTACAAGCGGACGCAAAGTTAAACTTTTTATTCCATTCTATGACTGTTACTCTTAGGTTTGTCTTCTTGTATTTATCGTACAATTGCCAAACTTTTTGATCCGTTGAGCCAGTGTCAACAATTATTATTTCAGTATTTTTGTAAGTTGTTTTTTGCCTAATCGAATCGAGACACCGTCGTATATATATGTATTGATCCTTCGTTGGAATAATGATTGAAATCATTGGATTATTCTTTACTTTATACCTTACTTTCCACATAGAAAATGGTATCTGCCAACTAATATCGGCATCGTATCCTCGTTGTTTGACGTCATCCATAAGTGCTTTTTTCTGATTAATGTATGCGTAGTTTTTTGATGAGGGAGCTTGTGCTGTTGAATTGGTGGATTTGCGCCAACTATACAGAATATTTGGGGTATGGATAATTTTGTTTGTTTGCCTACTTATTCTTAAAAATAGATCCCAGTCTTGTGTACCTTCATAACCGACCCTAAACCCACCTATCTTTTCAACCACACTCCGTCGCAACACTGCAAAGTGCGTAATATAGTTAATGGATCGAAGAAATTCTGGACTCCAATTTGGTTTGAAGAATGGTTCAATGTGTTCTTTCCCTTCTTCGTCTATTTTGTCTTCATCTGTATATACAAAGTCTGTGTCCGGATTTTCGTTGAGGGTTTTTACTACCTCAAAAAGCGCATTCGGCCACAAAATATCATCGTGATCTAGCAGTGCTATAAATTCACCTTTTGCTATAGCTAGAGCCGAATTTGAAGCTTCACAGATGTGACCATTTTTCTTCCTCTTAACTAACTGTATCCTTTTGTCGCCTTTGCAATACTGTTCGATTATTACAACAACATCTTGATTCGTAGATGCATCGTCAGCAACACATAATTGCCAATTATCATAAGATTGGTTTATTACTGATTCTATGCATTCCCTTAGATGTACTAGGTTTGTATTGTAAGTCGGAACAATAACGCTAATTAAAGGTCTGTTTTTAAATCTTTTTTGTCGCTGTGTTTGCGCTGAAAGCAATTCGGTACTTGGATAGTGACTTTTTAACCATTTTTTATATTCATTTTTTCTAAGGTTTGCTGTATGTCTAGTAGTCATATAGCCTTCGGTAAATTTTAATAGTTGTGAGAACACAGGTATTCGTCGTGTATATTTATTGACAAATACCTGACGACCACTAATTTTAAGATACAACAGTCTCATCGATTGTGCCCGCAACACTCTAATTGTTTTGTCGATTATATCTTTCATGATTTTATTGAGTCATTGAGGTTACTTTTTTGGATTAATTTATCTAGCGATTTCCTAACCTGATTTCTAGTTTTCCACACTCTTGAAAGCTCTATAAGTCGTAATTTCTTTCTTAATTCTGCAAGTTCTGCTTCTTTAAGGTTTATCTTTTCTGTCATGCTTTGGATTTTTTCTAATTGTTGGTCGCTAGTGCGTTCTAGATTCTGAAGTAGTTGGTTCTGTGCTTCTAAGAATAACCCTGTTTGTTCTGGCAGGGTTTTTAACAGTTTTTCAAGCAATCCAGTTTTTTGCTCAATATCAATACGGATTATGCTATTTAGTATTGTACCAATATGAGCATATAAGATTTCGCGATGTTCTGAATTATCGCCATATAGTTTCAATAATTCAATAAATAGGTGGGTATGTTCAGCAGAATATTTTTTCCAAATTTCATCAATATTACCTGACGAATCCCACCATATTCCATAGGGGTGTCGTCTATACACGGACATGACTTCATCTATAAAGCCTATTTTTCCAAACCGAGCATGATAAAGATGAAGGTACCAATCGAGTGGTAATATATCAACTGGCATATTTTCATATTTCTGTCTGCGATACATGACAGAGTTAGTCTGTATATAATTATCACTAAGTAGATTCTCTAGAGTAAATTCCGATATTTTACCGGCTTCCGGGAATATGTAATTATTTTTTTTATCATTATATTCAACACTTACCGGGTGAAAGCAGAGAGCATAATCTGGACGTTCTTCAAGAAAATCCACTTGTTTTTGTAGCTTTCTTGGGTCAGTCCAATAATCATCTCCTTCACATAAGGCTATATATTTTCCTTTTGCCTTACGCATGGCATTGTTTAAATTACGTTGTATACCAACATTTTTCTGTCTTAGTACTGGCTTAAAAATATTGGGATAATTTTTGGTAAACTCACGGATTATTTTCGGCGTATTGTCGGTTGAACAGTCGTCAGCAACAACTACCTCTATTGTAAAATTTGTTTTTTGCATGACAAAACTTTGTAATGCTTGTTCAATATACTTGGCTTGATTATATGTGATAGTTACTATGCTGACTTTTGGTGAATTTTTCATTTTCTTTAGTGTGATCGCTTGATTATTGATACGATTTTTTCCAATACAGCATCACTTACGTCATGATGTGCTGGAAGTGATATAATTCGGCTGCAGATATTTTCTGTAGTTCTTAAGTTCGCAACTCTCTCATAATTATTAAATGCAGCTTGTTTATGTAGCGCTGGATTGTAGTATCGGTTAGCTTCAACCCCATTTAATCTTAGGGCATTAAATGTCTTAATAGCCTGTTCATTGTTATTCGAAATTACCGATACAAAACAAACCGTAGATTGTTCAGTATTTTCTTGAAATGTATATCCTAGCGGCTCCAACTGTTCCATTAAGATTTGTTGTACATTCTGTCGTCGTTTTATGGTTGCTTCAAAATTTTTAAGACGCCACAGTCCTATTGATGCATTAATTTCCTGTAGTTTCGCGTTGAGCCCGACACTGTGAACTTCACGTTTATCGCTAAATCCGAAATTTTCTAATGATTTTATTTTAGATATGAATTCTTCTGATTGACTAGCAATTGCGCCTCCCTCACCTATACCAAAAGGTTTTGTCGCATGAAACGAAAATATCTCACAATCACCTCTAGCTCCCAAAAAATCGCCATTCTTGTATCGCGAACCAAAGCCGGCCGCTGAATCAATAATAATTGGTAGTCCATGTTTACGTGCTAATTTTTCCCAGTTATTTATTTCTGGCGCTCCAACCCCAAAAACGTTACAAAATAATATTCCTAATATTTCATTGGGATTCTCATTAATATAGCGATCTGCATCAGATAGTTTCATCTGCCATGATTTGTCTTCTATATCAACATATACGGGCTGTAATCCACACCATTCTAATGATTCTGCTACCGCGGCAAAAGTAAATGACGGTATCAAAACTTTTTTCTTAGTTTTATCTCCGCTAGAGATCATTATGGCTTTCACGGCTAGAATTAACCCAAGCGTAGCATTGGCGACTGTTGTCACGTGTGTATTTTGACCAATGAACTCTTCTAATTTTTTTGAGAATTTCTGTTCCTGTGGTCCGAAGTTAGTAAACCAATTTGAATCAACTATTGTTTCGTATGCTCGACTTAATCCCTGTGAACTTGGCATTAATGGTTTAATAAATGGAATTTCAAATTTCACGCAACCAACCTTCATTCTGTCCAATCTTGCGTGCCGGCGTTCCGACATAAATACAATTTTCATCCTCTATATCATCAACCACAACCGCGCCAGCACCTATAACCGAACCTGATGCAACCTTAATATCATTACTTAATATAGCGCCAATTCCAATGAACACACCGTCACCTAATACAACATCTCCTGCAATATGAACTCCGGGACTTATTGTAACGTATTCACCGATTTCGCAGCTGTGCGACACTGTAGATGCAATATTAATAGTCGTGTGTTTTCCGACTAAAATATCTGTAGTTAAAATTGCCCCGGGAGCTACTATGCAACCCCCTCCAAATCTTACGCTTGAATCTACAATTGCATGCGGAGATACAACATTGACATACTCACGACCAGGCCACCTCTCCATCATTTCTTTGCGAGCACCCGGAGCACCAATTGCTGCAACGACAGGTGTGTTTCTCTGATCTTCACTGGGGTTAGTCACGTCAACAGTCGCATCATCACTCAGGTAAGGCCGATCAACAGCTCTAAAAATCACTGCACTTCCTAAACCATATGATTGAATCTCGTTTGCCTGGTTTCCGTTTCCAATAATTCCAAAGTTTACCAGTGATTCACTCATAGTCTATTCTCCTTTACTAACTACATATAGCCGAGACTTAAAAGTTATCCCGTTTTTTATACAATCTATGATTCCGAGACTCCAAAACCTATATACTCTCACCCTGAATCCAGCCATTTTAAGTCTACTTAAAAATACAGCTCTCTCGTACAGCCTAACGTGATCATCTTGTGCAAACCTTTGGATTCGTTCATTTTTATCTTTAACCTTCGGGTCTTCATCCTGAACGCCAGCCATATTAATAATCGGCGCCATGACGATGCCGTGTCCGTCGCGCTTTAAGACCCTATGTAATTCTGACATTGCTTTTTGATCGTCGTTTACATGCTCTAATACGTGAGAACATATGAAAAAGTCGAACATACCGTCCTTGTATCCTGACATATTTGTAATATCCACCTTATCGTCAACGCCTTTCGCATAAAGATCCGCTGATCGATAATTGTTTGAGCAACTCCGCAAGTAATTCTCTAGTCGGGCAGGGGGAGCAAAATCAAGAATCTTTGTTTTGTTTTCTATTTTTTCAAATTTATCAATATAAAGTTTGTATAGCCTATCTCGATCTGACGAAGCACAATTTGGGCACGAATATGTCTTATAACTAAGAGTTTCAAAATCAGCAAGATTATAAGGGAAACCCCCTTCTTTCAAGATTTTTCCTAATCCATTTTCGATTGACTGAAATTGAACTTTTTCATTGCAGAGTGTGCATCTTTGCATAGCTCTAAATAAGTTGAGTTTTATCATGGATATATTGTACAGTCTTTTTTGGCTTTAGATATACAAATAGATAGGCTACTATAATAATCTTAATATCTAATCTAATTACTGTTTTATTCAAATTTAGTAATGTGTAGAATATTAAAAAGTATGATTCAGAAAAGACGAAAAAAAATTCTTTGCTATGTTTTAGTTTTTGACCAAATTAATATAGTAAAAAAATCATTAAATTTTCTCGCTAGATATGCAGATAGTCTTGATATTATTGTGATAGAAAATCCAAGCCCTAACACTTCAAAAATACGGCAAACAATTGAAGCGCTGGGCAGTAAAAAAATGATAAAACAATATTATTTGTTCGAAAACAATATCACCAACAACGCATATGATATTGTTTTATCTAAGGATATCGCACGTATTCGCAAACAAAAATATGTAATGTTCACTGATGGTGATTTAACATGCGACGACAATAATTGGCTAATTGAAGAAACTAAAATTTTAGAACATAACAAAGATGTTTTTAGCTGCGGAATCTCATTAGATGAATCAAACCTTCCGATTAGGTCATTCCCGGATGCTAAGAATTGGATACCTAAAGATATTGATGAAAAAGCTGATTATTTTGAGGCTTATACCGGTGGTCATCTTTTACTTTTCAGAGGAAAAGAATTTGCCTCATTCCTTAAATGGAAAGAACTTAATGATCAGTTTTTCATAGATAGCGTTATGCACAGATACTGTTATGATATTCTGAATAAGAAATGGGCACGAACAAAACACGCAAAAGCTTATCACCACACATGGGATCTATATAAGTACAAACATAACCCCTATACAAAGCTAAAAATTCAGAAAGGATTTGAAAACACCTGGAAACATAAACTTACGGCTAATTACATCTTAAAAAATTATTAGTGATTTAGTTCCCAGTTGTTCGGTAACTTGAGCGCACTACCTCTAGTAATGTCTTCAGGACTTTTTACTACAAATTTAATAGTATCGTTTCCTATAGCCAGAGCGGATCGATCTTCTATTTTACACAGTGCGCTAGTAATTTGGTATACTCCGCTATTTAATATTGATGTGTCTAGAAGATATAATATATTACCATTACCAACCAGAGGCATAGTTGTTGGTGTAGTCAATTCAGCAATAGAGATACCGTCACGTATTATCGAGAATCCTATATACATTTTAGCCTTATTATATGATTTGAATTTAAACTTTATATGGATTTTATCTTCTATTTGTTTGATTATTTTTGCTTCAAGTTCATGTTTTTGGGAAATTTTATGCCCATTATCCTTCTGAGAATCTATATTCTCGAGTTTGTATAATTCGGCTATTTCCGAGGCTGATCCTTTGCGTGCTATCTTCCCATCTACCATATAAATAGCTGCGTTGCAGAATCTAGTCACTGCCGACATGTCATGTGAAACAAAAACAACCGTTTTTTCCTCTTTTTTTAGTTTTTTAAAATAGTTGAAGCATTTTTGTTGGAATGATGAGTCGCCAACAGCCAGAACTTCATCAAGAAGCAGTATGTCTGCCCGAGCGCGAATTGCGATCGAAAATGCAAGCCTGACCTGCATTCCAGAAGAATAATTCTTAAGTTTTTGATCCATAAACTTTTTTAATTCGGCAAATTCGACAATTTCGTCATACATTTTCACCATTTCTTTGCGATTAAATCCTAGTAATGCACCATTTAAAAAAACATTCTCTCTACCAGTTAGTTCTGGGTTAAAGCCAACCCCAAGTTCGATAAACGGCGTTAGCTTGCCATTTACCGTAACTTTTCCACTAGTAGGACTGTAGATGCCTGCCAATAACTTAAGTAGAGTGCTCTTTCCGCTACCGTTTCTACCGACAATTCCAACGAATTCGCCTTGTTTGATATCAAAGGATATATCATTAAGAACCTTTTGTTTTTCATAACTCTGCCTTCTAAATAAGCTTACAAAGGCGCTTTTTATTGAGCTCCGCTTTTCATGAGGTAGTTTAAAAACTTTTGATAAACCTTCTACCTTAATCGCTATTTCGCTACTTTTTTCATCCATCTATATATTCTCCGCAAAATACTTTGATTCTTTTTTGAAGTACCTAACACCAAGTATAAAAGTTGCGAGAGTAATGACTATAGGGATAAATGCATAAGGGCCGCCGTCAAATACTTTCCAGACAGTAAGGGTTTCATGTGTAACTAGTTCATAGCGAGCATCTTGAATAGTCTGCGCAACTGGGTTGAGAAGCATTAATTTTTGTACGGTTACGTTAGTAACTAGTGATAGCGGGTAAAGTATTGGCGTAACATAGAATCCCGCCTGCAATAAGACTTCCCAAATATAGGTGACATCCCTGTATTTAACAAACGCTGTCGATAGAAATAACGCTACCCCCAAAGAAAATATATATAACTGAAGGAGGGTTAACGGAAACAAAACTGATGTACTCAACAAATCTACTTGATTTAAAAACATGAAAACTAATACCACCAGTAAGTTAAGCCCGACATTAATTAATCCGGAGATACTGCTTGACAATACTATTATCCATCTAGGGATTTTTATTTTTCTAATGAGATCACCTCTGCCAACAATTGACCCAAGACCTTGAGATGTAATTTCGGTAAAAAAGTTCCACATTACAATACCTAACAATAGGTAAATGGGGTAATGAGGGATGTTGCCACCAAGTCGTAAAAATTTAACAAAAACTATATATAGTATCAAAAATATAAAAAGAGGTCGAAGTAGAGACCAGGCGTATCCAAGTACAGATCCTTGGTAGCGGAGCTTGAAATCTGTTCTGACAAGCTCAGCAAGAAGTGCTCTGTTCTGTTTAGAATATATATGTTTCATGCAGTTAGTCGGGTTCTATTATAGAATAGAGGGTAGTTATATGAAAACTAATATCGCCGTTGTAATTCCTAACTGGAATGGTAAAAAATATTTGAAGAGTTGCATTAACTCCCTTTTGAAACAATCCGTGACACCAAACATTATTATTGTCGATAACGGATCGGTTGATGGATCACCAGAATATATTGAGCGAAATTTTCAACAAGTAAAATTAATAAAGTTAGGTACTAACCACGGGTTTACCGGTGGTGTAAATGCGGGTATCAAAGAAGCTATAAGAAACAGCCAAGACTTTGTTGCATTATTTAATAATGACGCGGTCGCAGATAAGTATTGGTTAGAAAATCTAGCTCATGCTTTAGCTAAACGTAATAATGTAGGCATCGTAACTGGAAAGTTTATGAGGAACGATAAAGAACACCTTGATAGCACTGGCGACTTTTTGACCACTCGTGGGTTGCCCTTTCCGAGAGGACGTAATGAAATTGATAGTGGTCAATACGACAAATCTAATTATGTTTTTGGGGCAACCGGTGGGGCAAGTCTTTATCGTGTTGAGATGTTAAAGCAAACTGGCTTGTTTGATGAAAAGTTTTTTGCATATTTTGAAGACGTAGATATTAGTTTTCGTGCTCAGCTGGCTGGCTGGAAAGTCTACTATGAACCTAAAGCAATCGCCTATCATAAAGTCGGTGGAACCAGTTCAAAGCTAGGGCCGTTTTCGCGCTACCACAGCACCAAGAACTTTCACATATTATTCTTAAAAAACATGCCAGGGGCGATATTTTGGAAGTACTTCCCGCTTGCTGTTCTACAAAGCTTTCGGATGGCAGTCGGTTCAATTATCCACAGACAATACTTAACCCACGTAAAGGGTTATTGTGCTGCGGTGCTACTAATTCCGCACGCAATAAAAGAAAGACGAAAGATCCAAAAAAACCGAAAAGTATCAACTAAATATATTGACAGTATCCTAGTACGTGGCCGAGCACCAAAACCTAACAAATATAAGGCAGAGTTATGAAGCATATTGTAATTGATGCGAGAGAGTCGGGGACAAGTACTGGTCGATATATCGACAAGTTGATTGAATATCTAGCTAACGAAAAGCCAGCTTATAAGATTACGATTATAGCAAATAAGAAACGTGTTGAGTTCTTGCATTCAATCGCACCAAAATTTAATATCGTGGCCTCTAGCGTTAAAGAATTTACCTTCAGCGAGCAAACCAGGCTCCTCAAGCAAATTCGAGGATTAAAGCCAGATCTGGTGCATTTTGGCATGACACAGCAACCTATCCTGTACAGAGGCGACACCGTAACGACAATTCATGATTTAACTACAGCTAGGTTTAAAAGCCCAGCTAAAAACCCGGTTGTGTTTTGGGTAAAGCAAAAGGTTTATAGGGTGGTGATAAAAATCGTAGCTCGAAAATCCGAAGCAATCATTACTCCATCAGAATATGTAAAGGATGATGTGGCAAAATTTGCAAAGATTAATTCAAGAAAAATTGAAGTCACCTACGAGTCGGCCGATAAAATTACTGAAACGCCAGAACCAATAGAAGAACTCGCCGATCGACAGTTCTTGTTATATGTTGGCAGGCCACAGCCGCATAAAAATCTAGAAAAATTGATTGAATCATTTAAAACGTTGCGACAAAAATACCCCGACCTGTATTTAGTTTTTGCCGGTAAAAAAGATGTACTGTATTGGCAATTAGAAAAACACGTAAAAGCTCTTGAGATAGCCAATTTTGTGTTCACAGATTTTGTAAGCGAAGGTCAGTTACGCTGGCTTTATGAGAATACCGCCTGCTACGTCTTTCCGTCACTTAGCGAAGGCTTTGGCTTGCCTGGACTTGAGGCGATGGCCCACGGCGCGCCTGTGGCATCCAGTAACATGACTTGCCTGCCAGAAATCTACAAAGACGCAGCCGAATATTTTAATCCAAAAGATATTGAATCAATAACAACAAGCATAGACAAGATTTTGTCTAGTAAAAAACTTCGGCAAAACCTAGAACAAAAAGGCAAAAAACTATCTACAAGTTATTCTTGGACAAGAATGGCCAAACAAACACTTAGTATTTATAAGCAAGTTTTAGACAAAAAATAGAGAATTAGTCGTCTTTTGGTTTGATCACTACGTGGCGTTCTCGGCCTTCTCCAGCTGATTCTGAAGTTAAACCCTCTTCATCTGCTAGTTTGTGAATTGTTCGCCTATCGGCTGCGTTCATCGGCCTAAGATGCATTGGCTCTTTGGATTCTTTGACCTTGTTAACCCATTCCTGGGCATGGGTGGTAAGTTGTTCGGCTCGCTGTTTTTTGTAATCGGCAATATCGACATGTACCCTGCTCTGTTCAAACCCTTGACTGCGGAGTGCGTTCGACACCATGAACTGAATTGCGCGGATTGTTTCACCACGTGCGCCAATCAAGAATCCATTTAGATGAGTAGAGGGGACATGGAGCTCGATAATATCGTCTTCATTGACCGTGGCGTGCACGTCAGTATTAAGACCAAAAAACGAAAGCATATCCTCAAGGTATTTTTTAGCATAGATCGATGCTTCTTCCATAGTCTTTGTCATCTCTTCTTCCTCCTCTTCTTATTTTTATTCTTCTTTGGGGTTGGTTTTTTAACGATTTCAGCTTCCTTGGCAACTTTGGCTCGTTGTTTTGCCGAAGGCTTATCTGCCAGAGCCTCAAGTTCTACTTCATCCTTACCAAGAATGCGATTTTGTTGAACTAGAGCAACAAGACCGCTGACTAACCAATATAATGACAATGCCGCCGGCAAGCCAATTGTAAAAATAAAAATCATACCAGGAATCAAAAATTTTGTACTTCGTCCAACAGCAGAGTTAACTTCTGATTGATCGGCTTGCTTTCCTGTCCCCGCATCCCTTAGAATATCGCGAAGCTTTCGTGAATTTTGATCTGTTGGCATTAGTTGTTTGCTCTGGTAATACTGGGTAATTGCGCTTCCCGCTACTAATAAAAATGCCGGAAAATAAAAGCCTTCAGGTCCTACTGCTGGTCGCGTCAAATCAATCAACCCGACTAACGATGCGTCAAACCGTGAAATATCCACAGCCAAATCTTTAATTGCACCTAGGTCATGAATAAAGCTGTAGGTAAAATCTACCAAACTTTGTGGATTGTTAATGATTCGATTGATAACACTGTACAGCGCCAAAAAGATTGGTAGCTGAACCAGCAACAAACCAATAGATGCAAAAGGATTAATTTCTTTCTCTTTGTAAAGCTCCATGACCATCGCCGATTCTTTAGCCCGATCACCTTTAGCTTCTTTCTTAATTCGTTTTAACTCTGGCTGAAGTTCACGCATTGCCTTTGCATGGTGAAGCTGTTTTTTCACTAACGGCCACATGGCCAGCCTAACAATAATCGTGAATAGTATAATAACTACTCCAAAATTATGGCCTGGTAGTAACGCATAAATAAATACCAGTAGGTTAAATACTGGCTGAACTATGAGCGTTGTAAACATAAAATCTCCTTGATCCCTGTTCTGCTAACTGCGAGCTCTCTTGGTGGCCGCATAAATTTTGACATTAATTGCAGAAAAGACTGTCTTAATAATACCACGCGACAACAATGGTCGTTATATAATATTGGCTTTTTTTAGTAGGTTTTCTATAGATTTTGTAAGTGCTGATGAGGGCGCATCAACTACCGAATCGTCAAATACCGTAATAATAATGTCGTAACAATTGTTAAAATTTGGTAGGTTTAGTCTGATAACTTCAAAAATACGGCGGCGGATTCGGTTTCTTTTTACAGCTGATTTGTGTACTTTTTTGCTCACCACGACCGCAATTCTAGAATCACTACGTTTTTGCGAACCAACAAACTTTATACTTATTGTGTTATCCCGCACTGTCTGGGCGCGAGAATACACTGATTTCAAACTGTTATATCCATGAAAACGGTTTTTTCTACTAATCATCCTTGGTGTGGTTAAAAGACAATTAACGACTAAGAAGTTTGCGTCCTTTATTGCGGCGACGCTTTAAGACGTTTTTTCCAGAAGTTGTCGACATGCGTTTAAAAAACCCATGGACTCTAGATCGTTTTCGTTTTTTTGGTTGAAATGTCCTTTTTGGCATAGGTGTTACTGTATTGTAGTTGGCCTCTGTAGTCAAGAGACCAATCGATAACCTTAGAATTAGGCAGATAAAGTCAAATAAACAATATTTTGCCACGATATTCAATAGTTTATCCACCAAAACGAATACTTTATCCACAAATATTAAGGTGTTGATCTTGATTGTGTATAACTTTTACTCTGTTTTGGGTTTTTAACATATTTGTATAGTGAATTACACAATATCTGTGGAAAAACTCGACTTCGACTGTTATAGTTATCTGTACAAAAGTTGTATACAACCCATGGTCTTATCGGGTTTTATCAATTTAAGTTTTATTGGAGGGGAGCTATAGTGCAGGATAATCTGTGGCAAGCAGTATTAGGAGAAATCGAAATGACTGTCTCTACAGGCAATTTCGTAACCTGGTTTAAAAACACTCATCTTTTAGATCATTCTGAAAATGAAGTTGTGATAGGTGTTCCTAATATCTTTATTCAGCAGCAGTTAGAGAGAAAGTTTAACGACCTATTATTAGAAGTCTTAGCAAAGAACGGACTTTCTAGTGCACGAATTACTTACAAAATATATTCTCCGACTAAAGTACATAACAGGGCTGTCTATGATGATCCAATAATTGTTAAGTCAACCCAATCAAGCAGTTCAAAAAAGCAAAGCGCTCTCGCCCACAGTTATAGGCGTGGTTTAAACGAAAAATATACTTTTGATACTTTTATTGTTGGATCAGGCAACGAGCTAGCTTACGCGACCTGCCAAGCAATAGCTGCAAAACCAGGCAAAAAATATAATCCTGTGTTCTTGTATGGTGGCGTTGGTATCGGTAAAACCCACTTAGCCGAAGCGGTTGGTAATGAGGTTGTCGCCAATAATCCTGATGCAAAAGTTATTTACGTTAGTAGTGAACAATTTGTCCAAGAGTTCTTAGACGCTATTCGATATAAAAAAAATACTGACTTTGCTGGTTACTATCGTTCAGCTGACGTGTTAATTGTTGATGATATTCAATTTATTGCTGGCAAAGAAAAAACCCAGGAAGAATTCTTTCACACTTTTAATGCCCTACACCAAGCCAACAAGCAGATTATTATAACAAGCGACATGGCGCCCAAAGATGTGCCAACCCTAGAGGATAGATTGCGGTCTAGATTTTCGATGGGAATGAGTGTTGATATGCAAATTCCTGATTTTGAAACCAGATGCGCAATTGTTCAAACAAAAGCCGAAGCCCAATCATTTGCTCTTTCTCAGCCGGTTGTTGAGGTACTCGCAGACAATATTAGAACCAACATCAGAGAGCTAGAAGGTGCCCTCAATCAACTGGTTGCGGTTTGTGAGATGAAGGGCGTAGAACCAGATGTAGAACTCGCAAAATCAGTATTAGGTTCGCATCGTTCAAGAGCTAAACATATATCTCCAAAATCAGTGATTGATAAAACTGCGAAATATTTTGGTGTTTCGGTTGATGATGTAATGAGCCCTAAGCGCGATAAAGATATTGTGATGCCCAGACAAATATCAATGTTTTTGTTGCGTAGTGAGCTCCACCTTAGTTTTCCTAAAATTGCTAGAGAGCTCGGCCGTAAGGATCACACCACCGCAATCCATTCTGTAGATAAAGTCGAAAAGAACATGGTAAAAGATTCAGGACTTCAGTCTGCTATTAACGAAATTAAGGAAAAAATATATGCATAATTATACTTTTTTGGCTGTGCACAACGTGTTCATAGGTGCACGTATAACGCGAATAATAGGTGTACAAAATATCGATTTAGGCGGTGTTGTTAATTCCACTGTGCACACGTTTCACCGACTTATTAGCATTTTTAAAACCATTTATGCACCACTATTTATATTTTTTCACCGAATATATGCGCATTTTATACACATTATCAACAAGGCTTATAACAACAATATTCTAAGTATTTAAAAAGGAGTTATTATTATGGATTTAAAATTAACCCAAGAAAATCTAAACAAAGCCTTAAATGTTGTAGCTAGAGTTGCTAGTGGAAGAAGTACCCTACCAATCCTTAGCAACATCCTTTTAAAAACAACCGCCAACAGGTTACAACTATCAGCCACAAATCTCGACATCGCAATTACCGAATTTGTTGGAGCAAAGGTTATTAAGGAAGGCTCTCTAACCGTTCCTGCTAGATTAATGCAGGACTTCATCTCTAATCTCCCATCCGGCACTGTTAGC
This sequence comes from uncultured Candidatus Saccharibacteria bacterium, assembly GCA_964584895.1. Classification (GTDB taxonomy): domain Bacteria; phylum Patescibacteriota; class Saccharimonadia; order Saccharimonadales; family JAGQNJ01; genus DAISWO01. The sequence goes on along the minus strand of CAZPAW010000001.1, from coordinate 135,341 downwards.
CTAACTCAAAAAGACAACCGCTTGCATATTAACACCGATAATTACAGTTCTACGCTAAACGGAATATCGGCAGAAGATTTCCCAGTAATGCCACTTATCAAGCAAGGTAAACAGTGGGAAATTAGCACCACAGTATTACGTAAAGCCCTTCATCAAGTAGTTGGTGCAGCCTCAGGCGATGATTCTAGACCAGTGCTTACTGGTGTATGTTTCTCTTCGCATGACAAAAAACTCTATCTCGCAGCAACCGATAGCTACAGACTAGCGGAAAAAACAGTTAGTGATGTTGATGATGAAATAAATATGTTGATACCAGTTAGCGCTGCGCAAGAGTTGTTGCGAGTTTTAGAAGACGGCGAGGAAAAGGTAAAAATCTCAAGCGACGGCCAACAAGTAAGATTCCAAACAATAAAAACTGAACTAATTGCACGAATGATAGAGGGAGAATACCCAGATTATCAAAAATTGATACCTAAAAAATTCTTATACACAGCAACTGCGGACAGGGCTGAACTCATTAATATAACCAAGGTATCAAGCTTGTTTGCTCGCGAGAGCGCGGGGAGTATTATTTTAAAAACAGATAAAGAAGCTGGAAAAATAACAGTTGCATCGGTAGCCTCGCAAGTTGGAGAAAATAGCTCTAGTACTAAAGCTACAGTCAACGCCGACGGAGAACTCACACTAAATTCTCGTTATTTGTTAGAAGGTTTGCAAGCTATTGAAGGCGAACAGGTCGAGGTCAATTTTAGTGAAAAACTAGATCCACTACTACTTCGAAATCCAAAAAACAAAGATTATCTACACATTGTAATGCCTTTAAAAAGCTAAGAGCTCAGAGCCGAGGGCTAATAGCTGAAAGCTAATCGCAAACAGGCTGTTAAAATATAGTATATGTCGACACAATCTTTTAAGGACTTAATTGTTTGGCAAAAAGCTAATGATCTAACTTTTGAGATTTATAAGCAATTCGCAAAAATTGAAGACTATAGTTTTCGGAATCAAATAAGAAGGGCGTCTATATCAATAATGAATAATATAGCTGAGGGTTACGCAAAACGAAGCGACAAAGGACTAAGGAACTACCTATCGATTTCGAAAGGCTCGGCAGCCGAAGTCGAGTCGATGTTAATTATCGCCGAGAGATTAAGTTATATTAATGAATCAACGAAATCCGAATTAATCATGAAAACCGAAGATGTATCAAAATTATTAAGCGGGTTCATAAAAAAGCTCTCAGCTGAGGGCTCTAAGCTTTGAGCTAATTTATGATTACTAGTATTAGGCTTCAGAATTTTAGGTCGTATGAGGATAGTGCTTTTGAGTTTGAATCCGGTACTAATATTATTGTGGGACCAAATGCCAGTGGAAAGACTAATTTACTAGAAGCAGTTTATTATGTCTGTAGTATAGGAGCGTTTCGTTCATCAGATCACCACAATATCCGGACCGGCGCTAGCTGGACTAGGATTGATGCTACAACGGACGACAATCGACAACGGACTCTCAAGTTAACTAAAGATAATGGTCGCGTTAAAAAAGACTTCGAGATTGATGGTGTAGTAAAAAAACGACCGACAGCTAACGAATCAATTCCGGTGGTACTTTTTGAACCAAACCAATTATACGAGCTCGTAACCTCCCCAGAAGAGCGTCGTAATTTTATCGATAACCTTGCTAGTCAAATTTATCCAGACAATAGTTTAATAATTAATAGCTATAAAAGGGCTCTTATGCAACGCAATAGACTGCTAAAAATGGGTCGTCAAAACGTTCAGCAGTCGGTATTTGCGTGGAACATTAGATTGGCAGAGTTCGCCGAGAATATTGTTGATCGACGTCTAAAACTTATCGACGAGCTAAATAAAACACTGGCCGAGAACTACACAGAGATTGCTGGTGACAAATACAGGTTAGTTCTGCGATATCAATCAAAAATCTTAGGTTCATCAAACTACGCAACTCGATTATTGCATGCACTAGAACAAAACCTAGAGAAAGATTTATCCAGAGGATTCACTTCAGTTGGGCCACACAGAGACGACCTTTTAATAGAGCTTAATAATAATGATGTGCGTAGTTTTGCATCAAGAGGTGAAACCCGCACCGCAATTCTTGCACTTAAAAAATGCGAAACTTCGCTACTTGAGAGAAAAACAGGACAAAAACCAATCCTGCTATTCGACGATGTTTTCAGTGAACTCGATGGCAAACGACGAAAATTATTAACTGGATTTTTAAGTACTAACCAAACACTTATCACCACAACTGACGCCGATATAATCGACAAATCTTACATTCAAAAAACCCAATTAATAAATCTAAAGTGATCCCTCTGTTCTTTGAATAACTGTCCAAACTTTGTTCAGTTGATTTAAATCACATTCGCAGGTATTTTTTAAAATTTTACTAGTATTAGCTATGATATTGGTATTACTTTTATCCGCAACCATCACTACAGTACCTTGAACAATACTATAATCGAAGGAGTATTGACCTTGTCTGACAGGTATTTTCGGTAATTTATAGCTTGCGATGTTTTCAACGATAGCTTTATCGGAATAGATAACTAATCGATTATTATTGGTAATTGCAGATAATATTAGAGGGTTTTTCGAGGCCACAACTACCTTTGATATGGGGTCGACAATTTTTGATGCTGCTTGATCAATGTTAACCGATAATGTCTCGCCAGTGCCAAGATTATAAATTTCGATTTTATCTGGCTGAGTGATTTTATTTATTGTCACGATATTCCCTCTATCAGTATGAGAATATCCTTGCGGGGGCTCATAAATTGTGTTCGAATTTGTAGTTAAATCAAGGATATTAATTTTATGACTAGAGGCACCTTGTTTGTTGTTTTCAACAAAACCTCCTTCTTCACCAGAACTTGAATCGTTTATGTCCGAATACACTAACTTGCTAGTATCATGATCTAAGGTGACATCAGTTGCGTTGCTGATTATTTTTTTGTATGTAGATCCGTTTTGTTCATAAATCGATCCACTATAGTCAGATAAATATATTTTTGTGCCTAGGACACCAATAATTTTTTTGGCAGATATATCGTTGCCGATCGAACGATATACGCCTGTATTATCTTTAAGAACTAGATTAATTTTATTGCCAGAAGACTCTAAAAACGCAATTCCATCCGGAGTTAGTGTCGCGTCAACTACATTTATGTATTCTGGTGAGAATGCAGATTTAAGATTCTTTTTGGTGAGGATAAACCATGCTTGTTTTTTATGAGCCGTTGGCTTACCGCCACTTATGTATTTGTTTAATAAGTTAGAATTAGGTGGATAGTAGTACGATCTAACTAATAACTTGTCATCTATACCGGACACCTTATCTACGTTATACAAGGGGAAGTCAGCGGTAAGTAATTTGGTTTTCAAAAAATTATTATTCTGCGCTAGATTTAAGGTTGCACTCGAAGATCCAGTGAAGAAACCTAAATCATTTGTATCTAGCGAAGAAAAATTGTCGGTATTAGCAATATTAGTTGCAACAATATCACTGACCATCAACTTATTGCTGTCCTCGGGTTTATTATTTCTAATTAAAAAAGTAACGATAATTATTATCAAATAGATAATAATTAGTGATATAGATGCAATTATGACAACTTTCTTTTTATTCATTATCTATCCCCTTTAATACCAATTATATGCGAAAGAGTGTTCTAGGGCATTACATGGTGTTTGGTATCTTCCTGCAATATAGTCTAGACCCCATGTAATTTGTGTTCTTGGGTTTGTTCGCCAATCAGGGCCAACAGTAGCCATTTTACCGCCCGGCTTAGATTGAGGTATTCCATAAGCATCATCTTCTTCCTCGGTAATTGTTTCGCTACCATTTAAGGACCCATCGTCATTAGTATCGTTGTTACCTTCGGCATCGTTTATGGCTAGGTGGTTCCAGCTTGATTCCCGTGTCCATAATTCTATTAAGCATGTCCATTCTGATCCAGTCCAACCTCTTTCAGCGGCCATCGCCTCTCCTAGGCGTTTATTTTCTTCGGGCGTTCCCCCGCTTCCGCCGGTTAGCCCAGAGCCATCACAACTATCGATGTTTGCGAAATTACCAGATTTTACTGCCTCAATGATTTTATTTAAATATTCATCACCAACATCGCTTTTTCGTCCTGGGCTAATAAGATGATGCGACAGTACGCCCTTCAACTCACCTACATTAGTATCAATTTCCATGCCATATTTATCAATAATATACGCTACTGTTTTTGCTACTGCGGCGGCTTGTATAGGATTATTGTTTATTTCTTGTGCGGCGGTTTCCACAGTACCATCACTACCCGCAGCGATTTCTATCCCAATAGTTTTGCTGTTTGCATTTGCTGCATGGGCTGTTAGCGTCGCCAGATCATCAACTAATTGATATACATTTCCCGATCCATCTATGTATAGTTGTACAGAAAGACCCCTACCTCCAATTATCGAGATAAAGTCTTCAACACTTGTATTTGGTGATCCACCAGTCCAGTGTAGTACCACTCCGGTGGGTTGAATGGGTTGCCCTGTGAAAGGAGCAGGTGAAATTTTTTGAATAAAATCACCGTCTACTTCTCCGGTGGTTTGAGGTGCGCCGGTATCAATACTGACGTCGGTATTAGTTGCTCTTGCGGGTGGAGCTTGACCGAGCTCGCCGGCTAACCAACCCGATTTTTCCGAATAACCTTCTTCGGTATGATGTACGCCATCTTCAAGATAAGGATATTTATCAGGGTTACTAGTCACTTCATTTTCCCAGTCAAAGACAGTGTATCCAAGGTCGCCAGATTTATTATTAATCAATTGGTTAACCCTTTCATTGCCCAAGAATGATTGGTCTATAAAGGCGCTATCTTTTACATGAACATTAACCCAATAAATTTTTGCTTCTGGCGATTTTTCTTTTAGTTTTTCAATAAGAGTAGGAATTTTTGCTTCCAAATCTGATTCTGGGTTTGTTCCTAGTGCAATCACTATCGCGCTACTTCCCTCAATATCGCTACTATCTTGTTCAACTTTTGGCAAAGAATCGCTTATATTAAACCCATCTGTTGCTTGTATTTTTGGCGACCCCCAACTTTTTGCTTCTAGTTTTTCACTAAGATTTCCACTATCACGCATACCAACGGTTAACGAGTCTCCAAGGACATAGATTTTGGCACCTACTTCGTCTGCGTCATCTTTACACTGGTCTTCTACATCAAACCGAAGGCTGTTGCCATCAATTATTTGTTTCTGAAGATCGCTTAATCCATAAATCACTTGTGATTGTGAAAAAAGAATACTAAATATATAGATTATAAATAATATAAAAGTAATTTTTCGAACATTAATTAAATTCATGCCTTATCTTCCATCTACCGACCAGTGCCAAGGTTCACTTGGGAGGTTATAAAATCCATAGGTTGCAGCGTTTGCGGCGAGCCACTGAAAACATGCCGTACTTCTAATTCTGCAGTTGTCGAAATCAATCGCTAATCCCTTTTCGTGATTTGATGTTCCGGGTATTGCTGTAGGGACACGACAGGAGGATGGTGGAGCAGTATATATGTCTGGACAGCCGTTAATTTGTCTTAATTGGATTTGTCTAGCGTTACTTCTCCAACATGATCCAGTTAAGGTTACGCCATCCGCCGCCGCCGCCGCTATCATGGCATTTGCGTTAGCAGCAATACTTTTATGACAACCAGATGTTAGACCTGTGACAGGTTCGATATCCTCTTCGGTAACCGTCCCATCTGGGAGAGGGCCGTTTGCGCCTGGTCCACCCTCACTTTCATTATCCAAGCCGAGTTCAGCGCAGGCTGATTCGTCCTCGCCTTCATAGCACACAGCAGATTTTGCTGTAATCATGTCGGCGATATAGAATCTATATTTTTTTAATCTAGGATTGTCGTCATCGCAAATATCAGGTATTTCTCTATAGTCAACAGCTTTAGTGGTTTGGATTTTACCGGTAGCGCTGTTTATTGTAGTGTTAAAGCATTCTCCATAGTCTTTGTTTAGGCAGTCAAGTCGCTTTGTACCACCGCTACATTGCCTGTCTTCGGGCAACTCTTCCTCAACCCAAGTTGCAATACTGTAAGGATTTTCAAAACTTGCATCCAGTTGTTCGTTTACACTAAAGCCATATTCAGGGAAGCCATAGTCATAATTAACGGGCGATGCTGCTTTTGCCTGTCCACCAAACAAACTACCAAAGTTTGAGAATATATTGCTAAAGTTTTTTAGTGGTGCTTGTAGACCATAAGATAAAGATGCTGAATTGGCTACATAATTAGGATTATTGAATATTGCAGATGCAAACAATGAATTAGTTTCTTTAGGGTCAAGATATCGTGCATAAAGGCTCTTGCTCTTCATGTCGTAGCGTTCTAGCTCTTTTCGGGTATTATCAAGGGCAACTTCTTCTTCAGGCTGCAACTCTCTACCGCCAAAGCTGAGGGCGTTATCGTTGGCATTTAATCGATTACCAAAGTTGACACAACTACCCCATTGGGGGCCATCCGCACACTGCAAGGCCGCCCCTGCCAACCAATGTATTAATGAGTCTATGTAGTCAGACGCCAACACACCAGCACCGATGAATATGGCATTAACAGTAGCATTTGCTGCGGCAGAGGACGCACCTCCTGACACAAACGCAACCACCCCATCAAGTACATCAGAAACACCTATACAAGCGCTACCCACACAAGCATTCAAGTCTATTAAAACATCACAAGCATCTCTGCCTCCCGGAAGAGCACTGATAATCCCATTAATGACGTCAAACATGGCTGGATTTTCTTTTCCTGGTTTTGAGCTAGCTGGTAGATCCGCTGGCTTAACTCTTTTGCCAGTGTTTTCCCCTTGTGTCGCTGTTCTTTCTCCAATCTGTTCTTTGCCTAGCTCTGCTTGAATGCTATCAGCTGAAAATGCACTTAATTTGCCGATGTCCGTGTCGCCCATAAATCTGGTAAAAATCGCACCCATTTCATCTGATGTGACGTCTTGACCGCCAAATTGAATCTGGGAACCGAAGGCGAGGCCATCTAGACCTATCCTCATTAATGGTTCGATGATTTCGGCCTGCCTAATTGCTTCCATGCTCCTGCCTACCTGATCTATATTACATATGAGTTCATATAGACCGACGGCACCAACGGTACCCGCTACAGCACCTATTATCTTAGATTTAACCCCGGATGGAGTGTCGTCCGATATGCCATCTGGAGTATTACGCCGTAGGTTGTCGCGTGTGTCGGCGTCTATCTCGTCTTGAGTACGGGCGGGTTTCGGTCTGTCTGGATCAGGCACACCGGTCTTTACGCGGTCATCATGGTGCTGCTTCACGGACTTCATATAGTCAACTATTGATTCACCAGCCTCTCGGTAAAAGTTTTGCAGTGGGTGGAATCCGCCTGCGTAGCGTTTTTTTGCTAACCTATGCGTAATTGCATTGGATATGCCATCCTCGCTGAGAGCGATTCTAAGATCGTCACCCATTGTTCTGATACTATTCCTACTACCGAAACCTCTTGCTGCATCAATCTGCATATATCTACCACTACCAGCACTTCCGTCGACATCGATCTCGTTCGGCACATACCCTTTGGCTACTAATTTATCAAAAGCATCCTTGCCTTTAGGCGTATCGGTATCAAAAGTAAAACTGGTCAAAACACGATTATTATAATTAGGCGTAATGCCTAGGTCTTTCATTCTGGCATCAACCTTGTCGGCGTACCTATTGCCAATAGCTCCTAAGTTATTGTTGATACCATCGCCTCTGGCATAGCGCCACAATCTAGTTAGGCGACCATCTTGCATATTTGAACCGTTATCGTGATGAAAGGGTTTCATCAGATTTGCCATATGTATAAATGCTAGAGGTCCACTGGCGGTCATCATAATCCCACCAATCGCACCAATACCGAGTACCCCCGCAACACCGCCAGCCGCTTGTTTTTTAGTAAGCTTCCATTTTGATTTATTCTTTATTGTATCTTTGTGTTTGTTAAAAAAGCTAGAACCGTCCTCATTGCCAGTACTTGCCATGCTCTTATCTAGAGTGTCATCGCCGTTGTTAGCAAATCTCGATACATCAGATTGACTATTGTCTCTCAATCGTCTTAGTTCATCCTTTGATGCGGTAGAGCTTGGCTTTAGGCTTTCTCCTCTGTTTTCGGCGTCGAGAATATCTTGGGGAGTGGGGTTATGTTTTTGGCGATTCGCCCTATCTAGGGGGTCCTTATAACTGTCCCAATTATTGTCAGCACCACTACTGGTTAGGCGTTTGTCTTCGGTTTTTTCTGGATCATAGACAGACATTTTATTTTTATGAACCCTCGCTTATGAAATTAACCATATTTTTCATAATTATTATATAGCAGGCGGGGTTGTTATGGGCCCCAAATTAATATTGCCCTGTCCTTCTTTAATTACGCCTTTTTGTTCTAACTCTTCGATTTGCTCTGGGTTGGTAGTTATTAGACTGGTTTCTGTGTCGCTAGCTGTAACTTGTATATGTACGTGATTTTGGCCGGCAAAAAATAACCCTTGACCAATCGGGAACTGGCTTAATCGTTTTGATTCATTTTCTGTTAGCTTAAAGACATCGGTTAACATATCAACAGCAGATGGCGATTGCTTTAGCAGTAACTGTAATGAGGCGTTGGCAACGATTGCTCGACCAAGCCTTGACCCAATAAAATCTTCTACGTCTTGGCTAATTGTGGTGATACCTAGGTTATACTTTCGGGCGCGCTTGGCTAAAGAAAACATAAAGTTAGCCGAATCTTCATAACGCATGATTTGCCAAGCTTCATCAATGATTAAGATTCTTTTCTTTTTGTCTGATTTTGTAATATTCCATATGTGATTAAGGACAATATACATAGCTACTGGACGCAACTCATCCTCTAGATCACGGACATTAAATACCACCATTTGATTCTTCATCTCGATATTAGATTGTTGAGAGAATATTCCGGCAAAGGTACCGCTTGTATATTTTCGCAGTCGTTGAGCTAGTTGTGGTCCTGTGCCGCCCATGTGAAGTAGGGTGTCATATAGGTCTGTGATAGTCGGAGGGATCGAATTGTGAGTAAGAGGGTCTTGGGTTATGCCGGCTTTAGCGTATGTTTCTATCAACGCAGAATCAAGATCTGCTTCCTCGACCGGAGACAAGGCAGGAGTAGACACTCCGCCGCTAGCCTGAGAAGCAAGCATTTGAGCCTGAGCACCACCCATCATCAATCGTAGCAAGCCATGTAGAGTTATCAGATTACTCCTTAGTGCATTATCGGCTTCGTCAGTATCGATTACTTTTGGTAGATCAAATGGATTGATTCTGGTGTTAGAGTTAAGGCTTAGCCTTACATATGCTCCAGCAACCGCCTCGCACATTCTCTGGTATTCGTTTTCTGGATCAACGATGACTATCTCGGTGCCAAGCATCATTGAACGAAGCGCCTCGAGCTTAACAGCAAAAGATTTACCTGCACCCGATTTTGCAAAGACAACAGCATTGCCATTTTCTAAACTAAATCTGTCAAAAATTACTAATCCAGAATTATGCATATTGATCCCATACAACACGCCATCGTCTTGGCTAAGGTCGGCGCTAGTAAACGGAAAGCTAGTGCTTGCGGCGCCCGTGCTCATATTGCGCCTAATCTCTAGTTGGTCAGTAAACTGCGGAACAGTGCTAGCCAATGCCTGTTCTTGCTGTGAGGTTGCTGGTTTTGAATAGACAAGTTGTTGCCCGAGCATTGACTCAACTTTATGGGCGACATATTCTAGCTCGTCCAAGCTGTTTGCGTACAGAGTAAAATAAAAACCGATTCTAAAGAATCTTTCTTCGCCGACTTGGAGCTTGTCACGGATTTCTTCAGCATCAATAATCGATGCCTGCTTGCCTGGATCACGTACCCGACCTTTTTCTTCATCGATTTGGATACCTGCCTCCATTTGAGATACTTTTTTTCGAAGACTTTCTAGTACGATTCGGCTCTCTACTGGATAGATAAACATAGAAATATCAATTATCTCGTCGAGGTTAATCAGCCCACTTGTCCAGCCGGTAGTTAGTGAGCGTGGATATCCAAAAACATAATAGGTGCGGGCAAATCGACTTCCAATCTGAAAGTGAGTACTGCTGAGTTCGATCGAGCTTGGTGCAATGAAGTCTCGCAATGCTGTGACACCCTTGCGATATATTTCACTAACCTCTTGTTCTTCGCGTCGACGTTGGGCTTCAGCGAGTTCTTTTGGATCAGTGATGGCCTTTTTGCCACCAAAAAGTCCCATACTACATTACCCCCTGATCTATGCTAGGTTTTGGGGCCTGACCTTGACCTTTTGTTATTACCGGCGCAGACACATCGTCAAAATTATGTAATTGCTGTCTAGTTGCGGTATCAGGATTATAAAAGTCATAGTACAGTTCGATTAATTCTTGGGTATCCAACGGCACACCTTTAACGCCACACTGCTCTAATCCTCCAACAACAGCCTGCACTCTGTTGCGGAGTTCGTCCTTTGCCTCGGCCAATACTTGTTCTGTAACGGTTACATGAGGCTCTTTTGATCTGTTAAATATTCCTGACAAACCTGTAAAGAAAGTTTTACTTTGGGTAATTGCTCGTTTAACAGATACATTAGAAAAGAAGGGTATGACAATATAAAAATATTTATCCATGATGTTTGATTCTGTGGATAAGTCAGTTATAAAATCAATATAATCATCCATTAGCAATCCCAGCAACATGTTGTCTTCTTCGCTTCTAGTTTTCGCCAGTTTATCCAAATAAGGTCTAATATCAACTTTTTGTGATCGAATAAAAATCTGAATATCAAAATATAGCGAGTTTAGAAATGCTTGATAACCAGCCTCGACTGCTTCTTGCTCTTGTGGGCTCATCAGATCAAAGTTGATACTTTTTGCCATAACTACGCACCTAAATGAACCATCATTCATGATGACAATGCCGTCCCTGATCTCTGCAATCTGAAGCATGTTTTGAGTGCTAGCGGGGTTAATTTTTGGTTTAGTCGGCTGTTGGGTTGATTGTTGCTGCTGTTGTGGTGGTTGCGGTTGATTATTTTGAGCAGGCGGTACCGTAACGGCCTGTGGTTGTGGAGCCGGTTGTGGCGGTTGTTGCTGGGTTGGTTGTTGATTTGAGTTAGGGTTCATCCCGCGGTAATCTCTTTTATTTTTTGACTGTGGTAAGGCGCGCAACGATCAATACTGTTGATAGTATTTTGTCTAGTGTGTAAATAATATTGAGTTTTTTCAGGATTCATTAGCGGGCCCACCAATAGGCGATTACGGTGTTACTAATGAAGAGATATGACAACTTCCTCATTGCTATTACCGTCACTTTCTTCGGATTTTTGTTTTATATCAATCTCTGAAGAAAGCTTACGCTTATTAACACCGTCAATTATAACAGGATTGGGGGGTGGTGTCATTGCTGGTTTTGGTTGAGTAATTGGCGTGTTTTTAGGCAACTTTGCAGTTGGCGTGATGATTGGACTAGGTCTGGCTGTCGTGATTTTTGCTGGAGGTTTTGCTGGGGCGTTGTTGTATTGGTCGGCAATATCGCGCATATTCGCCAATAATTCTTGTCGATGTTGCAGTTCGGCTTCGTCGACCATACTAGACAAATTTGCAGCAATTGGGTTGACGACAGATGTATTTAGTACGTCAGAAGCTGGTTTGATTGTTGCTAATGCTTCGTCTTCTGGAGTTTTTTGGATTTCAAGTAGTCTATCTGGATTATCTTGATTTACAAAACTCCTATTTCCAGGCGTTACATTTTTTACTATCCAGCCACGTGTATCCATGGTATTTGCAAGCGTTTTTAGTCGACTTTTTACTTCTGACCCACTTAACCCATCAGAATAATGTTTTTCAACTTTTTTTGGCACCGTGATTGTTACCAGGTGTTCGATTCCCTCTTGATCCCAAATACGCTTTTTAGAAAAAATCATATACCGCACTTTTCCCAGTAGCCAGATCTCTGATGATTGGTCGCGTCCAAATGGTGCGGCAAGAAGACCAAAAAATATGAATGGCGGAATAAGTGGGATAGCAAGAAACCAGACGTCGTTACTTATAAAAAAGAAACCAATCGCTCCGATTGCTACAACAATCGACGCATATATGAATTGACGCAGAGTAAGTGGACCTAGAAGTTTGTCTTCGGCCTCGATATCCTGAATTACTTTATACTCTGACATACTTACATATTAGCAAAAGCGGAATAAAAATGTCGATAAAAGCACTATCTTTCAAAGGGAATGTACTAAACTATTATTCTGTTTGGATTTATTCTAGTTAACTCATTTTCATAAGCACGCCACTTTGCAGGATTGCTACCTTTTGGCGGCATAGGAACCTTATGGGTTTTACCAGAGCTATCTTGTACATACGTATAACCTGTTTCATCAATTTTTTGTTCAGTTTTAGCACTTTTATTTAGACTTGTTTTAACTGTTCGGCGTGGAATTTTTGCTTTGGCTGCTGCTTTTTTTCTAGCCTGGTCTGCATCAAATCTTTCGTCTTCACGATGAGCATCATCCCATACTTTACTGATGTCTTCATCGGGGAAGCGCTCTCTATCTTCTAGATGAGCGTCATCCCATACCTTGCTTATTTCTTTATCTCTTTTACGTTTAGCTCGTTCCTTTGCTTCTTTGGCATGAAGATAAGATTTTCTTTTTGCCTCAGCGCCTTTCTCTCGTAGCTTTCGGCCTTTTTCACGTGCTTTGTCGCTATCCCGACTATATATTCTGCCAGCCTCTTGAAGGGCTTGACCTACTTTTTTAGTTACAAATTTTTCAACTCCGACTACCCTGGTTCTGTTTCTTTGTGTAGTGCCAGGTTTTGCGACTTGTTGCACGACTCTTTCGCCATACCGGTTGGTTGTTGTAACGAAACCACTTGATTTGGTAGCTCTTATATGAAGTTGTTTCCTTTCCATCTCTTCTCTACTAATTTCGCCACTGCGATATTGCTCTCTAACTTGGGCTAGTCTTTCTCGTTGTCTTAACCATGGTTTAATACCCGCTGTTTGATTTGACCCTTTACCTGATTTACTTTTGTGTGCTCGTTGCTCGCCAAGCTTTCTTGTGCGTCTATAGGCTCTATCCTCGATGAATTCTTCAAATTTGCTGCTTGGGGGTACGAGCTCTACAGTCTTTTCTTTTCCAGTACCCACAACACTAGCAATACCTTGGGCTTCTACCTTATCTACTCCAATTACTTTGGCGATGACAAGCCCACCTAATTGTCGGTAAAATCTTGATCTTTGTTTATCTTTCTCGGATTTATCTAGTGATTCTACGGTTTTTCGTTTTGCTGTTGATTCGCGCCTAACGCTGGCATCGTGCTTAGATTCGGTTCTCCTGTCACCAATATCCGACCATTTTTCACTTACCTTATCTCTAGCGGTGCTTATAATTCTACGTAGACCACCGGCAGCGGCTTGACCGGCACTGACTGTACGACCAACAATATCTTCGCCTCTTTCTTGAGCCCATTCTTGAGTGGTTGATGTTATATCTGCTATGCGCTCAACTACTTGTGTGCCTGCTTCATGTGTAAATTCAGACGCAGAATCTATTCTATCGCCAATAGTTTGGCGCCCCTCTTGAGGTCCTTGCGGTGGAGTAGGCTGTTCTGACGATGTTTGTTGTGGAGGAAGTTCTGACATGAATATATATTAGCATAAGCTTTGTATATAGTCAACAGTATGATCTAGATTAAGCGGGCCTTATTAAATCAAAATTGGATTAACGATTTTCTTCTTCCGGCGCTCTATATGTTCTTGCTTTTGCATGAGCAACATCAGCCCACGTCTCGGCCCTAGTAACTCGTCTGACGCCTCTTGCTCTGTCTATAGGGTCTGACCATGTAGCTGCGTATGCTGGATCTGCTGCTGCTCTTGCTGAATTATACTTTTCATCAAATGTTACAGTTACCGGTAATCTTGTTGTTGGGTCGATTCTTCCAGTAGCAGTCTGCATGTACGTTTGAAGGATTCCAGGACCACCACCTGTGGGCGCTCCGTGGGCATCTAATGCATCTCTTTGGGCAATCAGTGCATCACGAGTAGCTCCTGTAGCGTTGGGAATCATGGCATCTAGCTCTTGTCTAAAAACGGCAGCTTGATCTAGGGCGGCGGGGTCTCCTGTCGCCATTCGATCAATAATTTCTTCACCCATTCCTTGTATTGTAGATGGTTGGGCGTTAGCGAGTTGATACAAGGATGCTTTTTCGCCACCTTCGGTTGCTGTCCCAGCGCCCAGATCAAAGCGACCAGCACCCCTTGCATGATATTGAAAGGCTCCCAACGCCTCAGCGGCCTTACTGTCATTACCGTCGGCTAGTCTACTAGCGCCAGCTGCAACTAAACCGTTGGCTCCGGCGCCGAGGGAACGAGCCTTATTTTGCGCAAGACCATTGAAGGCTGCTGCTGCGTTAGTTTTTGTTACACCTACAGCACGAGCGGCGGCCGTAGCTTGGGAGACCCTTCTGTCGGCATCCGCTAGGGCATCAGCGTGGGACATACCCTTGGCCCGTTGTTGTTCGTACCAGTGATTTCTAAGTTCATCTTGTGCTTGTCTCATCCCTTCGCTTGTACCTCCACTTAAACCTAGTAAAGCAGTCGCATCATCATTATTCAACATCATAGTTTGTAATTCTGGGTTCTTAGCTGCTTCGCCTTCCGCAACTTGCTTTTTAATCTTAACAGCTTCTCTACCTCTTTTGCCAAGACCAAACCTATTGGATGCGCCTACTCCCAAGCCTGCACCAATCCTGTTTACCCTACGACCTATGGCCGTTCGTTCTTTCATATTTCCAGATGTGAAGTTTTTGCCTCGTTCAGCCCATTTTTGTTTTTGGCGGTTTTTGCCCATACCTTGTGCCCAGTTTTGGGCTCCGGCACCACGTTGGGCGACCGCCCCACCAATGGCAGCGAAGGCGCTACCGGCAAGCGAAAATGTTTTTGGTATTAGTAATAGTGGGATGAAAAATCCTGCTAATACGATTGTGACCTTAACAATGTCTCCAGCACCCGTAGAGCCACCGATTAGTGCAAATATGCGCCCTGCAGCAATCATCGCCATAATCATCGGGAACATTATTAACAATTTGGTAAAGTTGTCCCACCACATTTTCCAGAAGCGCTCAGTGTTTGGTAATATCCAGGCGACAATTGCGATTGGTGCCAGTAGTATCAACATAATTAGTATTGCTCGGCGTAGCGCCAAACTTAAAAAAGCGACTAAAACGGCGATGATGATAAAGCCAGCGATGGCGATTACGCCTCCACCAAAAGCCGTGCCAACAACTGTAAATAATACCGTAGTCCCGATAGTTGTGATGCTAGAGTCAGATGTATTCGATAATAGTTCTTCTAAAGCAAATTGTTCGGTACCGCCAAATGCGCCATACATCAACCCCCCTATACCAAAAGCGATTTTATTGGTTAAAAAGATCGCCCCAGTGGTCAAAAACCACGAGAGTTGAATCAGAATCACAGCAATAGCTAGTCTGGGAAGCACCTTCTTTACTGTATATGCATCAAACATCCACTATTCCTTACTTACTGCTTGTCCTATTATCATAACTAGTCCGATAACCACAAGCAATACACTAGCTATATTCCTAAAGTAAGACCAAGCAGTCTTCAACCCATCATCATTAATCTCTGCCCTACCAACACTCAACATATCAGCTATAGCATCAACCATATTGTCTACAGTCTGATCTATGATGCCTAGAGCCATACAGACAATCCAGGCGCCTGTGAAGTCGAAGTTTTCTTCACATGTTTGCTCACTTTCTTCGTCGTCGGCATTGTCGTCGTCTGCTGGAATCGGATTGTCATTTCCAGGTACACGCCTATTATCGTCCCCGCCGTTAGCAGGATCTCCAAAGAATTCTCTAGCTCGATTTACATTAGTGACTTCTATCTCTGTTGTTTCGCCTCCAGCTGCAGTGAACGTGAAAGCCCTATCATCAAAATTCTCATCAGTAATCTTTGCAAAAGAATCTGCTCCAAGACCTATGTAACCTATGGATCCAAGGACGGGATTAGTGTAGAAAGTATGAAATAGGTTGCCGTCAATTTTCATTTCAATTACAAGTATTTCATCTCCTTCATTAACACCAGCAATGTTTCTTACATTCATTTCTGTAATATCTTGTTCGGTAGCATCTCGTACGACAAATTGAAAACTTGCACTATTCGCAACGTCAATGGTAGATTGTTGCGCAAAAATAGGTTGAGTACAGGAGAAAATAATTAGAGCAACAAAAAGCAAAGTAGTTATTAAACGTTTCAAAGATTCGTATTTAAGCATTAGCTTCATTCTCTACAGTATATATTAGAATGTTACATAATTTAGGTATTAATTAAAGTGGATTTATTTTTATTTATTTTGGGGTCGACCGTATTGTGCATGATATAAGTTGTATATGCATCAAACATCCACTATTCCTTACTTACTGCTTGTCCTATTATCATAACTAGTCCGATAACCACAAGCAATACACTAGCTATATTCCTAAAGTAAGACCAAGCAGTCTTCAACCCATCATCATTAATCTCTGCCCTACCAACACTCAACATATCAGCTATAGCATCAACCATATTGTCTACAGTAGTATCAATTATTCCGAGGATGATACATACCAAGAACCCACCTGTAAATTTAAAGTTTTCGTCACACGTCTGTGGCCCCTCGGGTCCCGGCTCTGGTGGCGTTAAAACTAAGCCATCTCCGCAAGCTTCTATAGAAAAATCAGCTGGCCCCACAGTACGAACTACTCGTTTATTTGTTGTCATGTTGAGCTCGCCAGTATCAAGAAAGACAATATTGGTTCTTCCACGACAATCTATTCTAGAATTATATAAAAGCTCGTAGGTGTATCTACCCGGATCTATTCGTTTCATATATTCTCTTGCGTTAGAAGTTACGTTAGTAGGTGTAAAAATAATTGGGTCACCGCCTCCTTCTGGAGTTACCGAGACTCTTACGAGTTCGGCCTCGGAATCAGTTTTTGGGAAGGGTGTTTTTTGGAGATTATTTTCTGGATCTAAAAAAGACAGCACGAACGTTAATTTAACCTTGTTTTCAATCTCGTCTTCTATATTGACATCAAATTCGTCTACTCCACCACAGTTGTTGGTCAGGTCGACAGTTTTTGTTATTTCGTCACCTCTACTTGTAGTTATTGCGAGAGTAAACTTTGCAAATTCTTGAGTGAATATATCGTTTCCGCCGGTTTCGCACCAACCTTTGATATCTATGTCGGTTACTTCGTAATGATCTTCATGCCTAGACAGTTCGTATCTGCTCTCAACACCATCAAGCTCATCCAGACGATCGATTCTTAATGTTGCATCAGGATCGTCCGGTACTAAATGAACGATTAAACCGGCTTTTTGTGGATCGTCGGGTTCAGCATCGCGTGCTGATACGTTTTGAGTCGTAAGAAACACTACGCTAGCGATTGGCATTATTAGAGTAAACAGAAAAGTACAGAAAACTATAAAAATTCTTGACTGTTTATAATGAGATGAGTTTATTTTGAACGACATCATGCTTACGGTATAATTAAACCATCATCTATATCAAAATAGTAATGTTTGTTACAAAATTACAAAAACATGAATCCCCAAAATCAAAAACCACAAATTACAAACTCGGATCTAGATTTTATTCGTAATGTCAACGATCCGTCGCAAGAGCCTTCAAAAAAATCACTAGATAAAAAGATTATCGTGATAATTGTTTTGGTAATTATGACAATCGGGGTTTTGATCTTTGGTATGGTGCTGGGTGCCAACAAAAATGTAAAAAAATCAAGCAACAGCAGTAATACTGCAAACAGTAATGTAGATACCACAAATGCAAAAAATGCTGTGATTGCTTTTATGGAAAAAGCTGGGATTAACGACACGAATGGAGCTTACGAATTATTTAGCCCTAATGCTGGGATTAGTAGGGAGGATTTTGTCGGCGAAAGTATGATTTTGTTTAATAAACTCAATTTATCATCTTGCCAACCGGTTGCTTCGAAATCTGGTGTAGTTGATAAAAATAACCGCATATTATTATCCTTTGAATGTAAATCAAAAGACAATAAGTATACGGTTACCATAGAATTTCGTTTAGAAAGTACAGAGAGTGGTCAATTGTCAATATTTGATTTTGTTCTGACGGGGGTAGAATGAAAAAATTTATATTATCGATGATTTTATCTACACTATTTAGCATTTCGATTTTTTCTTTTAGTGGAGTTGTGTCTGCTGAAGCCGCAAAATGTTTTAAAAAAGACGGAGACGTTATTACTCTCGAACAATGTGACGATTTTTTTGCTACAGCCGCAGCTTTCTTTTTTCCTAATAGGAATCCAGTTAGGGGTGGTTCTTTGTTTCAAGATCAATGCTATATGGCAAGAAACGGTATCCTAATAGAAAAGCCTCTGGATAGTCCTGAATGTACTCGATGGCAGGCTGTGGCGGTAGACAATCGAGCGGCCAATCAGGCTCCTCCTGCTGCATCTGGTTCTGCAACAACGACGGGGCGATTTGAATGTACTGGTGATGCATGCGTTAATGATAATCCGATAACGAAGTTACTTAAGGACATCGCGAATTTGTTGAGCGCAGCGATAGGTGTAATCGTTGTGATTGTTATTATTATGGCCGGAATACAATATACGACATCTGGTGGGAATCCTCAGGTCGCTGCTCAAGCCAAAAAACGAATTATTAATGCGGTGATTGCCCTTGTGACTTGGTTTTTCTTATTCGGTATTTTGCAGTGGTTGATTCCAGGGGGTATATTTAATTCATGATTCATATCGCTGAATTAATGTTGAGATTCGCTGCTAGCGGCGATCCTTGTACGCCCCAACAAAGTGTATTTGGGATTCCTACTTGGTATAAATACCTCGATGGTCAAGAGTTCCCGACTGGTGAGTGTGCCTTGATTGGTGAGTTTGCCCAAAATAAAATGGATTCGCTACTAGGCATAGGGCTAGCAGTAACAGAGATACTGTTATTTCTAGCGGGTTTATTTGCGATTGTATACATAATATATGGTGGTTTTAGGTATGTTTTGAGCCAGGGAGAACCCGAAAACACAAAGATCGCTAAAGACGCTATCTTAAACGCTGTAATTGGACTGGTGATTGCGGTGCTTGCTAGCGCGGTTGTTAGATTTATAGGGACGACAATATCAACATGATGAACTATATATATTTTGGGATATCAAGATTTGCTCAATTGATAAACGATCCAGGTGTTGAGCTGCCTAATAAGGATATTACTGAAGCGAGTCTCTCTACGACTATCGCGAATGTTTTAACCGTGGTATTCGGAACGCTTGGAGCCATTTCGGTACTAATCATAGTGATAGCAGGTTTTCAGTACATATTATCTAGCGGCGACCCAGCAAAGACTGCCAAAGCTAAGAATACAATATTGTATGCGGTGATTGGTTTGGTGGTCGCAGTGTCGGCAGGGGCAATTGTGAATTTTGTGCTACGGAGGGCCTTTTAGGTTATGAGATATCTGAAAACAATTTTAGTTGCCCTACTGATATTCGTCCCTTCTTTGGCGATATTACCAGAATTGGCCTATGCAGAAGATCCGCTAGAAAAGCCATGTGCGCTAGAGCCATCCTCGCCTGTTTGTCAGGCTAATGACGACAATCCAATCTTTGGACCAACCGGCATAATAACCCGGATAACTATTATTATGAGTTGGGTGGTTGGAGTCGCGTCGGTGATTATGATTATTATTAATGGATTTAAGTTTGTTATGTCTAACGGTAACGCTGAATCGGTTAGCTCTGCCAAAAGTGGAATTTTATATGCAATTATCGGAATAGTGGTTGCATTATCAGCCCAAGCGATAGTGTTCTTTATATTACGAAGGCTGTAGTATAATTTTATTAAAATGCATATGCTAACACTAAAACGAATATCAGCAACACTTCTTATTGTAATTGTCGGTATGTTTTTATTTGGGCCTGTAGCGTTTGCTCAGAGAACTACCTCTCCTTCTCCAAGGACGGAAGATCCTTTTGCAGAAACGCCTGCCACTAAAGATCCTGCAACCGAAGAAGAACCTGCAACTGAAGACCCTGCCGCTGAAGAACCTACTTCGGATGACGCCACTGATGCAACTGGCGAATCATCATCAGATAGTTTAGTTGATGCAGTCTGTAAGGGCGTAGATGCTAGTGGGACGTCTAGTTGCGATACTAATGAAGGGACGTCGGTATCCGATGTAGTTGCCTTAGTAATTAATTTGCTCAGTATTTTGGTCGGTGTAGTAGCTGTAATTATGATAATAGTTAACGGCTTTAAGTTTGTAATATCTAACGGTGATACTACGGCTGTAGCTAGTGCAAGAAATGGAATCCTGTGGGCGATCGTTGGGTTAGTTGTTGTTGCAATGGCGCAGGTGATAGTAATATTTGTGATTAATAGGGTTGATAGTGCCGGTAACGATAAAACTCCGTCAGCTCTTACAAAGGAGCCGTAATATAATTATACAAACAGTAACTAGACTATTGCCGTATTACAACGCTTATGATAAATTTATATCAAGATAATAAGGAAATAACGCAACAATGAATAAACTAATAAAAAGAATAATTCTAACAACTACAGCCTTCGTTGCAATGATCGCACCCGCAGGATTAGTAGCAATACCCGTTTACGCACAAGACAAGGCTGACATACAAACAAACCTATGTA
This sequence comes from uncultured Candidatus Saccharibacteria bacterium, assembly GCA_964584895.1. Taxonomy (GTDB): domain Bacteria; phylum Patescibacteriota; class Saccharimonadia; order Saccharimonadales; family JAGQNJ01; genus DAISWO01. The sequence goes on along the minus strand of CAZPAW010000001.1, from coordinate 114,551 downwards.
AGGGCGGTAACCTAGACGTCACCGATGGTAGTTGCGATGTTGATCCGACCGATGCCCAAGAAACTGTTAATGATATTATCGCAACTGTAATTAACATATTCTCAATAGTCGTTGGTGTAACAGCCGTGATTATGATTATTGTTGGTGGCTTTCAGTACATTACATCTGGTGGTGACAGCGGTAAGGTTACAACTGCTAAGAATACGATATTGTTTGCAATCGTCGGTCTGGTGATTGTTGCGCTAGCTCAGATAATAGTGAACTTTGTACTTTCCAAAGCAACGGATCTGTAAAAGATAACTCTTGATATTAAAAAACGACCCAGTCATTAAGATTGGGTCGTTTAATTTTTGAACAACATGTTTGTTTTATATAATTGTAGCCCTTTGATTTGATATAAAACAAGCACTGTTTTTGTCTTGTATCTGTTAGTTTATGAGAGCGTAGATAATACTACAACTGTAGCGCTAATGTGTCTAAAAGACTACATTACCTGTATTTTTTTAACAGTATCTTGCTTAACTTTTGTGAACGAGATTGTTAGTACGCCGTCCTTTAGTACGGCTTCTACGCCTTCTTCTTTGACTTGTACTGGCAAAGCGATGCTTCTAGAAAACTCTCCCCAATAGCATTCCTGGACAAAGTAATTAACAACATCATCGTCATTGCCTGCTGACAGAGTGCCTCTGATGCTGAGTGTATTATCAGAGATATTGACATCTAAATCGCTTTTATTGACGCCAGCCGTTCTGGCTTTTACTACTAATTTTTCTTTAGTTTCGTATACGTCAACAGCTAATTGACCTGGCACTGCTTCTTCTTCGTCCCATTCTTCGCCAGCAGCTTGCTGTGGCGACGCAGACTCTGGGCTGTCGTTTTTTGCAGCTTCTACTACGTCCTCATCACTTAAGAATGCTGCAGTCAGCTCATCTTCTATTAATAAATCTTCATCGTTCCGGCTTTTTCGAGCCATGGTTGTTACCCTCCAATAATGTAATTGTTATGTTGGCACCTTTTTATTTCTTATGCAAGTATAGCGTATTATGTAAGGTGTTAGCAATGGGTTGAACACAAAAATTACAACGCAATTAACACAACAACATGAATCTAATACATTACCTAATTAGCGTCTTAACACCTTACGATTGTTTGTTTTGTAGAGAAGAAGGGTTGTTGGTTTGCGCAAGTTGTAGATACGAATTAATAGAAATTATTCCCAGCAGATGCTTTATCTGTAAAACTACGACAGAAAATCATGATACTTGTAGCAAATGTCGAAACAAAACATCATTAAGCCGAGTTTTTATAACCACCACTTACAACAAAAATATAAAAAAGTTAATCCATAAGATGAAGTTAGCGTCTGCTAGAGATGCGACAAAGATTATTGCACAATGCATGGATGAAAATGCTCCATACTATGATGATGGGGTGATTGTTAGTTTTGTCCCGACAGTGCCCTCTCACGTTCGGCAGAGGGGATTTAATCACACAAAGTTGATAGCTCAAGAGTTTGCCCGCCTTAGAGGTCTAGAATATAGAGAGCTACTATCAAGATGCGATAATTCAAAACAGGTAGGAAAATCGCGTCAACAAAGATTATCTCAGTTAAAAGGTGTTTTTAGCACAAATAATGCCGTAGATTCGGAGAAGTCGTTTTTACTTATTGATGATGTAACGACAACCGGTGCTACGCTTACAGAAGCTACAAAAACCTTAAAAAAATCTGGTTTTAAAAATATCGAAGCTTTAGTTTTTGCTCAAACCATTTGAATTTATGGTCTAAACTATGTAGTGAGGAGAGGTGCAGGAGTGGTTGAACTGGGTGCTCTCGAAAAGCATTGTGCCGTTTATCTGGTACCGTGGGTTCGAATCCCACCCTCTCCGCCATCCTTCGTCGCAAATCCATTTTGGCTTAGCTATGAAGGATATTTGATAGTTGGGATGAGAACGGGAATGCTGTCGTAGCATTCTCCAGCACCCTTGCCCCGATTATTGCCAAAGGCAATAGGGGGTTGCATTAGTAAAAGTAATTTTCCTTTTGCTGCAAGGCGAATCCCACCCTCTCCGCCACTAGTAATTGAAGTTGGAACATGCTAGTATTACCCCTGTTCTTTTCATGTACCCGTAGCCCAAGCGCGATAGAGCGCATCCCTCATGGAGGATGAGGCCAGAGGCGAGAACAGCCCGACGACTGTTCGCAGAGTCGGAAGCCTGGAGCAAATTATTGCCCAAGCTGAGACGGGGTCGCGGAATTTGTTAATCAAACAAATATCTGTGACAGAATCCTGATTCGAACTTTTACATGTTAACTTTGCAATTAAGTACCCGTAGCTCAGCTGGATAGAGCGCATCCTTGCGGAGGATGAGGCCAGAGGTTCGAATCCTCTCGGGTACACCAATTCGTCGACACTGATTTTAGTTTTTGTTCTTTAAACTTATAGTGAACTTTATAGCAAATCCAACACGGCGATCATATATTGGCTGTTCACCTAAATAGTGACTACAAGAGTATAATTAAAATAGATAACTAATAAGAAAGGACACAGTGTTATGGAGTTTAATTTATTAGGATATACAATCAGCACTGTTGTGGCGGTTATTGTTTTATTAATCTGGATAGGTATCGCTTTTTGGCCGGCTCGGGTTGCAGGTCGCAAAGGTCATAGTTTTTTAGGTTATTTTATTTTTAGCCTAATCTGTTTCCCGCTCGCTCTACTTGTTGCCTATCTTGCTCCTGATAGAATGTAACTATTAATTTAAGATTATGTCTATGAAACCACTTGTTATCGATGTTCGAGAACCAGAAGAGTACAGCGTTAGTCACGTTGAAGGATCTATTAATATACCTCCATCAGATTTGATAGGAGGCGCCAAGTTATTAACCGAAGTTGATAAAGATACGCCGTTAATTCTCTATTGCCGGTCGGGTAGCAGATCGCAGGTTGCTATTAACTTATTGCGCCAACAAGGATTTACCGATCTAACCAACGGCATTAATCAACAAAACGTCGAAAAAAATCTAATCTAACTAAAGGTTATTACTGTTGTGCCAATCGGCGCCCAATTATAAATCCAGGCCGAACTACCGACGTTCATACCAACACATCCGTGCGATGCATTAATATTTCCTAGGTAGCTGTCAGGTCTCCAATAAACGCCATGAATGGCGTAATCTGCATAAAAATAATTAACATAGGGCACAGCTGGCTGGAAGTAGCGAGTACCGTCAGCATTAGGCCCGGCCATATCTTGGGAGGCGATTTTTGAATAAATTTTGTATGTACCTTCAACCGTTGGGGTCTGTGGAGCGCCGGCACTAATGGGGAACGAGCCAACTAGATTAGTTTTTTCGTAGACATATAAAACTTTTGAGGTTAGATCGATAGCTATCCATTTATCGTGAGGAGTTGCTGTCACCGTTTTGTAGGTTTGATATTGGACTGATAAAGTTTGATTTATCTTATTTTTAACCAACATTTGTTTTGCGATTTCTGTTGCTAGCGCTTCTTTATTGACAATGTCGACACCATTTTGGCCCGCAACTAATACGCGCGAGCTTTTTGGTAATACGATGGCATTTTGGGGCGGCGATACATACGGGGCTGCTATAGCGTCAAGATATTCGAGGACTTTGCCGCTGTTAATAACCACATCTATTGTTTTATTTTTTGATATTGGCGATATCTCTAGCCATTTCCCAATATCGTTCGCCGAAGCTTTGATATTAGTCCCTGCTATGTCAAAACTTACATCTTTTGCTAAAAACTTATCGACAGTTTCTTTGGCCTGTTTAGCTTCGTTTTTTGTCACTTTGGCCGGTACTGTTGATTTTATTAAGGTTATTGAACCCTGATTAAGCTTTGATATGTGATCAAGTAACATGGCTCGTGGATCGTCGACTGTGTAGGCTAGCCCACTTTTCTCTGGAGTAATGACTGCAACACCATCGACGACTTTTACGCTTGCATCTTTTGTTTTTTTAATAGTTTTGATTAGATTATTATTGATAAATTTATCGAATTCTTTTTGATTTGCCGTTAAGTCTAGAGGGACGTTAACAGATGACCAAAACGCTAATCTACGGAATAAGTTATTAGGCATCTTAGCATTTATGGCATTATCGATCGATCGATCAATATTTATAGATACACCCGTTTTTTCTAAAGAAAAAGCTTTTTTTGCTTTTGGCGACTTAATATATATTTTGTACTTTTCGGCTTCTGCTTGTATTTTATTTTTTAATTCTTCTTTGTTTTGATTTTGACTAATCGGATAACCTGCTAAATTAACTGAAACAAACGAATACTTCAGACTGACTATCAATAAAATCCCCAATCCGATTAATAACCCAACTGCTATCCCGGATATAACTCTTATGTGCTTGGGTTTATCTTTGTGCCGGATTGAAATTTCAGGGTCTGGTTCTTTTATCTTGACGCGTTTTATCTGCACCGTTTTTTTTAACGGGGCTTGCTTCAATATGTGCTTACCCGATGACTTCATCTTATTTTCACCTATTATTTATATATACTTTAGCATTTTATCTGCAGTTTTATATTTATTTGCTACAATATGCTTATGGCAAAATTAAAAATAACAAATGATCAAGAGAACGGAACAATAATATCGCTGATTGCAGTAATAATCGGCTTAATCATGGCTGTAAGCGGTTTTATCTGGAATCAATATACAATTGGCGATCCTAATTATGTTGGCGCCAATGTAGCAGCAGGATTATTGATTTTCTTTGGTCTGATTATCGCTGCTGCAGGCTTGCTGACATCAGCTGTTATTATTATTAATACCTCTGGAAAAGTAATAAAGCCTAAAAAATCTAAAAAACGCAGAAAATAAATGGAAGGCATAAAGTACCTATACACTTATTTACTAACGGTAGTAGCATTTTTTGCGATCGATATGGTATGGCTTGGGGTCGTAGCAAAAAACCTATACAAAAAAGAATTAGGCAGTTTTTTAGCAGACAAACCAAACTGGGCTGCAGCAGTTATTTTTTATCTAGCATATATTGTAGGAATCATTGTCTTGGCTGTCATGCCGGCTGTAGAAAAGCAATCATTGATTAAAGCTGTGGTTCTTGGTGGTGTATTTGGTGGGTTGGCTTATGCAACCTATGACCTAACTAATCTCGCTACATTAAAAAACTGGCCGTTAAAAATCGTCATAATTGATATTATCTGGGGTATTGTACTAACAGGGTCGGTAGCAGGGATAAGTTATCTAATCGCAAACTGGATTAAATAACCATGGAGGGCGTGATTCTCCAATCGACTATCATTGTCTGGGTTTATATGACGCTGTGGTCAATATATGCCATCGTAAAAAAGAGAAACGACGTTGCTGATTTTGCCTGGGGTTTAGGATTTCCAATTTTGGCGATGTTATTACTGCAGATTAATTCTTCGATATCTATTAAAGCCCTGATACTCACGGTACTAGTGTCTATTTGGGGTGTTCGTTTAGCGATACACATCTATCCAAGACTCAGCAAAAAAGATGAGGATTTTCGTTATGCCCAGATGAGGAAAAATTGGGGCAAATCTGCCAATATTCGATCATATTTTCAGGTTTTCATGCTTCAAGGTCTATTCCTGTTATTGATAAGTGCTTCAACCATGGTTGCAATAAATGGGTCTGAAACATTCTATAGATTGAATTATGTAGGGTTAATCATATGGGTTATTGGGTTTTTGTTTGAGGCAATTGGCGACCGACAACTAGGAGTTTTTATTAAAGATTCAGCCAATAAGGGAAAGATTATGACTACAGGATTATGGCGATATACTCGTCACCCAAATTATTTTGGAGAAATCATTCAATGGTGGGGTTTATGGTTGTTAGTGGTCGGCGTGGATTATTGGCAGTATGCGATTATTAGTCCGATAACTATAACAATATTGATATATTTTGTGTCTGGCGTACCAATGCTTGAAAAAAAGTATAAAGGAAACCAAGCTTACGAAAAATACGCAAAAAAAACTAGCAAGTTCTTCCCTCTTCCTCCTAAAAAATAAAACATACCATACAAACAACTAGACAAACAAGCATAAGTATGATACTATGTACAGTGTAAGCATATAAAACAAAAAGGATAAAAAATGACATCACCAGAAAGAATAGTAGTAACAGAAGAAGATGTGAAACCTGTTGTAGTGGATGTAGGTTATCAATTGCCACCAATTACAGAAAGTCATATATTGCAAGGTGCCCAAGATGTTGTTGACGGACGTCTATCAAGAGACGCATCACCTGAGTTAGTTGCTCGAGAAAAAAATTACGCTGAAACTATACTCGGTTCAGATAGTTAGAATCTGATTTTGTGCATTAATTTGTCGACTCTATCTTGCTGACGTTCTTCTTGTGGTAACATTGCCCCTAGTGCATCAACAATCTTTTTTTCGTCTTCTGGTGCAAAATAAACTGTAATTGCAGGCATAAACCTTTTTAGTGGTAGTAGCGCGATTGAACTTATTGCCCCCTCCTCGACAATCGCAAAGGATTTAAACATAGATACGGGGTATAATTTTGTCCCTATATGAATACCTTGAGAGTCCAATCTATAATTTAGTGTTTCAGGCTTTCGTCCCGCAAAGTAGCCTATACCGATAGCTAGTACACTAAGCACGATAATTGATATATAATCCCTTGTTACAAAATACACTACAGCTATAACTACGATACTGACTAGACCGAATTGCACGAACCACATGTTGCCTTTTTCGTGCTCGACATATTCTGAGGCCGACCAATCGACAGTGTTGACTTGATTAATTGTGGGCGTCTGAGGTTGTTGCTCTGGACTTGGAGCCGACACCTGTTCGTTTTTAAACTCCCATTCACTTGCTTGTCCCTGCTCTTTACTATCCATAAGCACATTCTACATTGCATTAACGATAACTGGAAGTCTAGCCTTGGGTGTTCACGGGAGATTTCCTCTGTTATAATGGCGAAAGCCTTTGCAATAATTGCAGATAAAATTCGGAGAGGTACCCAAGTGGCTGAAGGGGACGGTTTGCTAAATCGTTAGTGGGGCGCAAGTTCCAGCGAGGGTTCGAATCCCTCCCTCTCCGCCAAGATTAGAGCCCGCCGAAAGGCGGGTTTTAATCTTGATGTTGTCTGGGGGATGAGAACCCGAGCACGAGGGTGAGAAAGTGCGGTGCACTTTCGCAAGGAAACAAACACTTGAAAACTTGTTTTCAAAGCTGTTTTTTCGGGCCTGCGGAACGTAGGTGAATCCCACCCTCTCCGCCAGAAATATAGTTCTAAAGAGACCCGTCCACCTCAAAACATATAAGGGGTGAGCAGGGTCTTTTAATTTAGCTTGAAATGTTGTGAAACACCCATTCCCGTTTACTAGGGCGATGCTATTCGAACTGAATGAGTAAATACAAAATACTTACATGTATACTTATGACATATGAAATCTATACTTTTTATACATCGTTCAGTTGGGAGAAACTTAATAAAATACGGTCATCTTTACAAACTTTTTGAACCATTCGAAGATAAGTTTACTTTCGCTGACTATGACCACAATACTGGTGTACTTAGCACGGCAAAGTCCCATAAAAGATTAGGATTTGTGTTTCCTGGTAAAAACACATACCCATCAAACCTCGCAAAACTTTTTACTAGCCCTAAAACAACCAAGCCAATACTTGATTGGATTAGTAAATATGATGTGATTGTACTAAAGTCCTGCTATCCCACTACTAAAATTAAGAGTGACGATGAACTATCAACTTTAAAAAAGAACTACGAGCAAGTTGTTGAATATTTTGCCAAGACGAATCAACGGCTTGTTTTACTAACTCCACCACCCATGAGGCCTATTTTAACTCGAAAAGCCTGGGCTAATCGAGCAAGACAGCTTGCTAATTGGATGGTAGCAAATGACTTTGGCGAGCATGTTAAGGTTTTTGATCTTTTTGATGAGCTGGCGACTAAACCTGGTCAAAATGGAGCTAACTCTTTGAGAAAAGAATACAGACGACCTTTGTTTTTCGATGCGCATCCAAATAGTAAGGCAAACAAATTAATAGCACCAAAGTTTACTGAGTTCCTTAGCGAGCTTTAACTCTTCTTTTGTTTATTCTTCGTGCAATATAGACCTTTTTGTCTTTAAGGAAGATTTCGCCTATAGAAAATCCTGTCAAACTATATTTACCAACCCTTGTAAACCCTAGCAAAGTCTCGCACCCCCACAGCGGTACATTCTTCAGATAAAGTTATTGACAAACACAAGCAATAGTAGTATCATAAGCATAATTCTAGATTTTAACTAGAGGCAAGGAGTTAACTAATGGATTTAAAAGGACAAGGGTTTGAAGCTACTGTAGTAGCTGCAGAACAAACAGATGAGTGGCTATTAGGGGTAGCAGCCGAAATTGCAGAAGCTGCAGAAGACCGTGGTTTGAAGCTACCAGCCTTTGCTGGCGAAACAGCTGTTGAAGCAACTACAGAAGCACCAGTTGATCCTACTGAAGCTAAAGAGGCTGTCACTGGACAGCTAGACACTGCTTTTAGTGGTTATCAGACAGTTACAGAGCAGTTGAATGATGGTCGCAAGAAAAAAGAACGTGTAGATGAGGCCGATCAAGAAACAGTTAAAACAGAGTTTGAAGCTTGGTTCACTAGTGATCGAGCTGCATATGTAGCCGAGAGAATGGAAGCTGACCCAGAGTTAGAATTTACACTGGTAGCTACACCAAATGTAACTGCTACGGCTGATGAAATTATCGCTCTAGCTCGTCGATTTGGTGAAGATCAACCGTATAGTACCGACGTTTGGGAAGAGATCTATCATAAATACACACCTGAGCAACTATCTGGCACTAATCCAGAAGACGGCAATAGTATTAAATTCAGGCTGATTCCAAACAAACGCGATCCAGATATGTACGGTACAGTTGCTCAGCAACTAGCTATGCTTGAAAAAATCCAAGCTGAAACACCATTTGTTAGTGTCCAAAGTGTCCTTGATGACGTTGTTGCTTGGAATACCCTGCGAGCCAACGGAGATTCACTAAAAACCGGTGCAGTATTTGATCGAACTTACGCACGACACTTTGACATGCCAGACCGGCGTGTCGGCGGTTGGCGGAGCGTGCCTCGCTCTGGCTTCAATGACAATGGTCAGCCGTTCTTGGACGATTCCTATGCTGACTGTGGCAACCTCGGTCGTGTCTCGGTGGGGTAAAAACTTAGACCTTTTACCTTTACTTGCTTCTTTTTTCTTTGTCTTTGCGAAGCAAAGACTCGGATTAAATTTTGTTAAAATTAATACGTAGGTAAGTAATCCAATCCGCCTATTGGCGGAATCGGTGCCTCTAGGATTGCTTGTAAGCATACAGTCTAGTAAATCTTTGGTAATTTATTTAGGTGTTTACACAACCAGAACCTTCCAATACCCCACGAATTGTCACTTCGGAGTTCGTAATTTTGCGGACTAAAAAGCATTAAAAGCTGCCTTGGTGCGCCTAAGCAGTGGACTGATCCGAGTGAAATTAATACCAGCGTATCGACGATTGGCAGAACGTGCCTAACTCTGGCTTCAATGACAATGGTCAGCCGATCTTGAACGATTCCAATGCTGACAATGACAACAACGGTCGTGTCTCGGTGGAGTTTGGTACGGTTATTACCTAAGAAACACTTTTTCGCCAGCCACCTATCTGACGGCGGGCTTCAGTTAATTTGGCTTGTAGCTTTAATGTATTAGTTTCGTTGGCTAGTTTTAATTCTAAAATGGCTCTTAGTTTGAGAGCGGCTAGCTCTGCTTTGCTGTCAGCTTTTATTAAATAGGCAGCCTTCATAGATTTAGGGGCATGTTTAGCAAGGATAAGTTGTTCCAAAACATCTGAACAAGCGCCAACCGCTGGTTCCCCGAGTGTGTAACGGTATTTCTTGTCTATGGTAGTCGTGAGTGTGATCAATTTCTTATACACTTCATAGGTGAGCGATATAACAGATAGTTCTTCCATAGATTTTAGTCTAACAAACATCTGGTGCTCTTGGCGGGCTTTTCGCAAAGGCAAACAATCTAGCCAGGCTATTACAGAGTTTGAAAGCGACCTCGAACGCAACTTGCTCCAACTCTGCGCTGATCTGAACAATGATACATATACGCATGCTGGTTACAGCCACAAGATCATTAACGAAAAGAAACGACGAGATATTGCCGTTGCTAGCGTGCGCGACAGAGTTGTACATAGACTGCTGTACGACTACCTGGCGCCAATCGTTGATCCAGAGCTGGATTACGATGTCTGGTCGTGTCGCAAAGGCAAGGGTTTGCATCAGGCACTGCTTCGTACCCAAGCATTAGCTAACAAACACAGTCACGCCCGGGTGTGGCGAGCGGATATTTCTAAGTTCTTTGATAACGTTGATTGGCAAGTTCTTAAGGTGTGTTTATCGCGTTATGTTACTGACGAGAAGTCAATAAAACTGCTTGACAAAGTCATTGAAAGCTACACGGCACAATTAGCAGTCAGTCAGTCAGTCAGTCAGTCAGTCAGTCAGTCAGTCAGTCAGTCAGTCAGTCAG
>CAZPAW010000001.1:0-103882 GCA_964584895.1 uncultured Candidatus Saccharibacteria bacterium | reverse complement strand
TCAAGGAAAGGTATCCCAATTGGCAATTTAACTTCGCAAATATTCGCCAATATCTATCTCAATGAATTTGATCGCTTCGTCCGTCACCATTTGAAACCACTGGCTTATGTTCGCTATGGCGATGACTTTGTGCTGTTTTCAAGAGACGAACAGACTGTTACTCAGGTGCAAGAGCAAGCCAGTAGTTGGTTGCTCCAAGAACTCAAGCTACCAATTCACAACAAGAATAATGTGATCTTTCTAGCCAAGCACGGTCTGTTCTTTCTCGGGCATAGAATTTACCCTAATTCACCACTGAGTGTTGATAAAGCTATGCGAAGAAAGGCTAAAACAAGCATATCTGCAAGAAACGTAGCTAGCTACATAGCAATGCATTTGCCGAAGAAAGACAAACGTCAATTACCTTGGCTGCTTAATAAATATGAAGAGTAAGAAGTTGAAAGCCCAAGCAAAAACCTAGCAAAGCCGACAATAAAGAGAAGGTTTACACCATCAAAAACAAAGATGGCAAGGAAATAGTTCTTTAATCTCACCCCTGATAGCTTAAGAATAATGCTACACGGTCGCACTAGGCCTACGGTGTCTCATTTGTCTCACTTTTATCTGTAAAGTGTTAAAATATGAGACAGGAACAGGGTTCCAGACCCGTGTGTTCCGCCAGATTCTAATATTTTATTCTGTCAGTTTCTTTTGGCCTAATAGATCGTCTTCCATCCAAACATTTTTTTATCAGATATTCTTCGCCAGTTGGGCGTAATACATACAACCAGTCGTATGCATTAAGTTTTGTTTTCTTAATTACGTAGCCTTTAGAATTGGAATGAATTCGTCTAAGTTCGACATCTTTTTCGCTACAAAACCTTACTTGTACGCGCACGACTATATGGCCAGTATCCACGACAATATCATAAGCAGCAGACTCGGTGATCGGTAAGGCGACATCAAAGCCAAGTTTTGTAAATGTAGAAATTGATTGTGCTACTGCAATATCTCCTTTACGCTGTGTAGTTCTCATAAATATATAATACGGTATGGGCAACCGTTTATCAATATTAGTTGAGTTTACTATAAATCATCAAGCTCCTCTGTTATAATGACTTAGATACGGAGAGGTGACCGAGTGGTTGAAGGTACCGCTCTTGAAAAGCGGCAGGCCCGCAAGGGTCTCGTGGGTTCGAATCCCACCCTCTCCGCCATCCTTCGTCGCAAAGCCTTTTAGGCTTAGCTATGAAGGATTCTTTGATTCAGGATTCAGTGGTGTTTTGTCATCGATCGGTGTTTTGGGCTTAGTTTTATTGATGAAGATTGTGGCAACAACAATTCCGATTAGTCCAAATACGATCAATGCAATCCCGGAGTTTTGCAAGATCTTTGCCCAGTCTGAGAAGATGGTTTCTGCTAGTTTTTTCAGCGACTCTACTGGTGCTTGGCTAGAGTTGTCGCTGGTAGTCGGCAGTAGATTACTGATTGAAAATCTTAACATTATGGCCGAAATAGTTAAAAAGACCCCTGTAATTAGTAGCGTCACACTTCCCTTTCTGGCGCCATGTAGTTTTGTTCTGCTCAGCATTATCACGCCGACCAAACTGATAATCAGCAATATCAAGGCGTACGGGAAGATCTTTTTAACTAGTTGAAAAGCTTTCGGGATGGTCTCTGGTGTGTTCTCGTTAATTGGCGCCGAAAAGCCTAAGTCTTCAGCCTCTTTATTCGTTAAATTACCATCACTGGTTGTGCTGTCCGAAAATACGTCATTATTTAAGTTAGCTTGGTCTACGGCTTCATCGATTAATTGATTAATATTAGTACCGCTTGGGATACAGTCGATTTTGCTAATATCTTCTAGGTTTGGGATTTGGCCATAAGTACATGCTGGCAAGGTTTTGGCTCTGGATTTCAATGCTTTTGAGTACGCACTTACGAATGTATCTTTTATCTCGTTGATACTAATGACTATTTTTGGTGTTTTTGTCCTTCCGTTAAGCCAGGCGTAGCTGGCATCAATGACAGGATTAGTAATTTTTTGAATATTTTCTGGCGAAGCTGCAACCGTGATCGATTTGGCTAAAAGTTTGTTTTTAGGATCATCTTTGGTGGCTTGCTTGATGATGATTTTGCTCGTCTCCAGATATAAACCTGATTCTTCGATAGATTTCGTCAGATATTGTTTGTCGCCAATAGTGTGATTAAAGCTATAAACAAACACTAACGTGTAAATAGCTAGCGGCAATAGCCCAACCGACAAAACTAGCCCAATTTTTTTCAAAATATTCACTATGTCCTAGATTATACTAGAATTCATGTTTGGATTTTATAAAAATATAGTTGACAAAAATCCCACTTAGTGCTAATATGTATCTAGTACTGACAAGAATAAAAACATAAAAAAAGGAATAAAAAATGAGTGAACAAGCTCCACAAGTAGACGAAAGTAAATTTAATGCTATGCAGATGGTAGCTGCGGCTGAGGGACCTGAAGCAGAGGCGCGAAGACAAGAAATGGATCGCTGGGCTCAAGCGCAAGGTGCCCTAGCAGAAACAGCGATGGCTAATCATGCTTACGTCGAAAAAATGAGTGTGATTTCTGGAGCTTCAGCAGAGGCGGTTGCCGATGAGATTAGAGAAAATGCAAAAGCAACAGCACAAACAGGAGTTCGAAGGCGTGAAGGAATTCATGGAGAAAGGGATCAAAATGGTCCGTTGACAATACATTATAAAGCTAGAAAAGACGGTAGTGTAGAGACGGAGAACGTTAATGATCCACGATATTCGAAGCGGGTTTTTAGATCACCAGCACATATACGTGGCGATAAATAAACAATAAGTTTTCCTTATAAAGAGAGGTAATATAAGCCTCTCTTTTTATTTAGTTTATAATAAGGGATATGACAGATTCGATTTTTACCAAGATTATTAAGGGTGAGATTCCTTGTCACAAGATTTATGAGGATGATAAGACGATTGCCTTTTTAGATATTCACCCGATTGCCGATGGACACACCCTAATTGTGCCAAAAAATCAGGTTGAGTTTGTCTGGGATCTACCTGATGAGGACTATCAGGCAGTCATGAAGACGGCTAAAACCGTAGCCTTACATTTGCGCGAAGTACTCCCCTTTTCGTATGTTAGCGAGAGGATTGTTGGTGTAGATGTGCCTCATGCGCACGTACAACTAATCCCCTTTAATCATTCTGATGAGCTTCGCCAGCAACAAGATATGCAGTCAGAGCCAGATCATGAATCTTTGGCAAAACTTGCTGAAAAACTTCGAATAAACTAAGGCTTACCAATACCGATAACCAATTATACGTATACTTCATGTACTAGATAAGTCGAACTCAGTGGTATTATATTGATATGTCGAATGTACTTGTCGCGTTTTTATTTGCAGCTGGGGGCGGTACCTGGGTGTATTCGTATATGATGAGGCGCACTGGTAGTAACACTACAAATTCTTTAGTAGTGGCTGGTATTGCAGGAGCGTTTGGTTTTGTAGCTATGCTTGCAGTTCTTTCTATAGTGCAACAAATGCTAAGCTAGCATTAAAGCGCTAATAGTACTTCCCTCTCATACCAAAAACTAGTATTATAAGGTCAATGGATAATGTGGGTGAAAAGCAAGTAGTTGAGAAGTTTGGTAAACGTTTGCAAGAGGCACGTCAAAAAGCTGGCTTAACTCAACAAGATTTGTGCGATAAAGCTGATTTGTCGTATTCAACATTAGCAAAAATCGAGCGAGGAGCTATTAAATCGCCGTCAGTCTTTACGGTTGAGAAAATCGCCGATGTTATTGGAGTATCGGTTGATAGTCTGCTTGGGCGACAAATTGGAGGGGTGGTTGAGAAAAAGATTTCTAAAAGTGGAATCAGATTTGTCTATTTTGACATTAACGGATGCTTGGTGCGGTTTTTTCACAGGGCATTTACGCGGTTGGCATCTGAATCAGGTGTGTCGCTAGAGAAGATTGAGTCGGTTTTTTGGCGTTATAATGACGAAATTAACAGGGGCGAGATTAGCATGGACGAATTTAACAATATACTAGCTAATCAGCTTGGCAAAGACAATGTCGCTTGGCAAGAATATTACCTTGAGGCTGTTGATCCGATAAAAGAAATGCATGAGTTAGTGCAATGGGCACATGAACATTACAAAGTTGGACTCTGTAGTAACAGCATGCCAGGGGTGATTGATAGATTACTCGAGAGTGGGATTATTCCAAATATTGACTACGATGTAATTATCGATAGCTCTGAGGTGCATGCAATAAAACCTGAGAAAAAGATTTATGATCTAGCCGAAGAAAAAGCTGGCGTGAAACCGAGTGAAATACTGCTAATAGACGACACTAGAGCCAATCTAATGGCCGCAGAACGCATGGACTGGAAAGTTCTTTGGTTTGATGATTATCGAGCTTCAGACAGCGTAGAACGCGTCAAACAAGTCCTAGAGTATTAAACAGAGGACCCTTCCTCTAAAAACTCTTCGCTAGTGATTACACCAAGTTCGAGAGATTTCAAGGGGAATAACCACTGTTCATTACCTCCGTGACCTAGATCTCGGCTAGGCTTAGATCTTTCAATTAGAGCAGTAGTTAAAGGATTATCATCACCTTTTTGTCTTTGGCTTGCCCCAAGGAGAAATCTGGTGTTGGTAGCTAAGGCTAAATCTGACCCTAAATTTAAATCGACTGTCGAGTGAGATCTTTTCATCATTGTAATTTCTCTGGGTGTTAGTATTTTCTGACCAAACCAAACCACTAATCTACCCAACTCTTGAATCGGCACCTCGGCAAGAATGGTTTCAGCGTTATATTCATTAAAAGTCCAAATGTCGACGGCATTATTGGACAGATCACGCGTTGATAGAATATTTGCAAGCACAAGCAAAATATTTAATTTTTAGTTTAGTTTTTTAAGCTCAGATTGGAGTTTGTTAAGCGAGATGTCTGCTAGTTTTAGTTCATCTTTTGTTTGGTTTACGACACTCTCTGGTGCGTTGTCGACATATGATTTGTTGGATAATCTTTTTTGTAGTGCGTTGATGCGGTCTTTGGTCTCACCGATTTTATTCTCTAATTCATCTAAATAGGAATCTAGTTTCTCATCCGACACGTCTAGCCAGGCGTCATAGTTAGGACTAGCTATTTTTAGTCCACTTCCCTCTTTTACAACCTCGATAGATTTCAATCCGGCAAGTTGCGATATTAGGTCGCTGTTAGATGCGATGAAGTTGTCTCCTTCGTGAAACAGGGTAGGTTTTTTAATTTTTAAGGCTGATTTTAGTTGGCGTATTTCTATTACTAGTTTTTGGATATTACTAAATTGTTCTGCCGAGTTATTATCGGACGATAAAGCAGTTGGCCAGCTTTCGATTGCAAGAATCGAATCTGTTTCTTTATGAAAGTTTTGCCAAATCGCCTCTGTTAAAAACGGCGCGAAAGGATGCGCTAGTTTAAGAATCGTATATAGACTTTCGACAAGCAACAGTACATTTGGTTCTGATTTTGAAGCTTCGATATACCAATCGGCAAAGTCGTCCCACACTAAATGATAAAGTGTGTCGTAGGCACTGGCATAACGGTGATTGTCCAAATCTTTGCTAATTTTTTCTGTTGCTTGTTGTAAGATGCTCAACATCCAATAATCAGCTATTGATGATGGTTTAGGCTCTGATTTTGAATTTAGGTTGTCGTCAAGTTTGTCCTCTATAAAGCGCGCTACGTTCCATAATTTGTTACAAAAGTTTCTAGCACCAACTATTTTACTCTCATCATATGGTCGGTTGTTCCCTGCTGTTTCATCAGCAATAATCCCCATTCTAAAGGCATCTGATCCATATTGATCGACTTTAATTTGAGGGTCGACGGTGTTGCCTTTACTCTTGCTCATTTTGGCGCCATGTTCGTCTTGAATTAGGCCATGTAGGTAGACCTCTTTAAACGGAATCTCCCCTGTTACATAAAGACCGAGCATGATCATGCGCGATACCCATGGGTAGAGGATGTCGGCAGCCGTTTCCATTAGACTGAGTGGGTAAAACTGCTTGAAAGTTTCGTCGTCAGGATAGCCAAGCGTGGCATAAGGCCAGCTAGAACTAGAAAACCATGTATCAAAGACGTCAGGGTCTCGGGCGTAGGTTTTGTTCCCGACCGTGATCGTTTCTCTCTCTACCCTATCGTCAAAAATCCAATCCCCTGGTTCGTCGATATTTTGAAAGGCTGGCACCGGAATTCCCCAAGCAATTTGGCGACTGATGTTCCAGTCTCTCAGCCCTTCTAGGTACAGGATTAATTGGCCTTTCTTGTTGTCAGGATAAAATTTGATCTTGTCAGTTTTTAGGATCTCTATGGCTTTTTTTGCAAGAGGTTTTACGTCAATAAACCATTGATCGCGTAATAGTGGCTGGATAACCGTACCGCACTTATAACAGTGGCCTACGCTATGTTCATAAGGTTCTTCTTTAACTAAGAGCCCTTGTTTTTTCAGCTCATCAACTGTTGCTTTTCTAGCGTCATCAACGGGTTGATTAACGAAAGCTTCTGGTGCTTCGTGATTCATCTTTCCGTCAAAATCAATGACTGTAATCATTGGTAGATCATGGCGACTTGCGACTTCAAAGTCATTTTGATCATGGGCTGGCGTGATTTTTACCGCACCGGTTCCGAAGGCGGTATCAACCATCTCATCAGCAATAATCGGGATTTCGCGGTTTGTGAGAGGTAGTTTTATAGTTTTGCCTACAAATTTAGCATATTTTTTGTCTTTGGGGTTAACTGCTACGGCCGTGTCGCCAAACATTGTTTCTGGCCTAGTAGTGGCTACAATAACTTCCCCACTGCCATCAGTTAGTGGGTACTTTATATGCCATAAATGACTCTTTTTATTTTTATACGACACTTCAATATCGGCAAAACCTGTGCCGTGGTGTGTACAAAAGTTTACGAGTCTTTCACCTCTGTAAATCAACTTGTCATTCCACATTTTTTGGAATGTTTTGTAGGCACGATTTACTATTTTTTTGTCTAATGTGTAGACGTATTTGCTCCAGTCTAGGCTGGCCCCGAGTTTACGGAATTGTGATTCATAATTTTCTTTATTTTCTGTTACAAAGTCCCAGATTTGCTGGTATAACTCTTCTCTAGTGAAATCAAATCGCGATTTCCCTTGTTTGGCTAGGTGTTTTTCATATACCACTTGGGTCTCGAATCCAGCGTGATCCGCTCCTGGCAGCATCAGAGTAGCCTCACCTTTCATACGGTGATATCTGACTGCAATATCTTCGATAGCTAGTGTCAATCCGTAGCCAATATGCAAATTAGCATTGGCATTTGGCGGCGGAATAACGAGACTGAAGGTTGTTTTGCCACCCCTGTTTTTAGGTATAAAGGCTTGGCGCTCTTCCCATAAGGTATAGATCTTTTTCTCTTGCTTAGCCGGTTCGTACACCTTATCTAACTTCATTTAACTAGAGTACCACATCTGTTAGGGCTCATAAAATAAAAAAACCTCCTTAAAACTTAAGGGGTTTCACGTGAAAGAAGCACAAACTAATAACAGGACTTAATTTTTAAAGCCTTTTTACAAAATTTCCCACGACCAATAATTTTGTTTAAAAAGATCAACTAGTATGGACTTACTAGCGGTACCCTCGTTTTTGTTTTCATAACCATTTTAGCAAACAAATAACAGAGACACAATATTGACAAAAGAATACCAGTACTGTAATACTACATAGATAAGTTTGGTGATATATCTAAATTGTAGGGGTCGGCAGCAGATTGGCTGAACTTCATTTTGTAGCAACCAAGAGTGGCGATCATTGCGCCGTTGTCGGTACATAGTTTTGGGTCAGTATATTCGATAGGGCAGGGTAGTCGCTGTGATAATTGCCATCGTAGTTCTTGATTGGCTGCCACACCCCCTGCAATTACCACACTTTTTGGCGAAAATTCTTCGTAAGCTAGGAGGGCTTTATCTACCACTGTTTCTATAGCTGTTTTTTGGAAGCTGGCGGCGATATCGTTAATTTGAGCTTTTGTAAGGTGATGTGCGATGTTTTGAGAAGGGAATGTGTAATCTTTGCCAATTTCTGCTTGAGCAAGTCTCAAAACGGCTGTTTTAAGCCCAGAAAAGCTAAAATCATATGGGCTGTCTAGTTTTGATTTGGTAAATTTATACTTATCAGGATTTCCATCCATGGCGGCTTTACTAATGCTCGGGCCACCGGGGTAGGGGAGTCCAAGAATTTTTGCAACTTTATCAAAAGCTTCACCTATGGCGTCGTCGCGTGCCCTACCTAGTAATCGATAGTTAAAATGATTTTCAAACCAAGCTAGCTGCGTGTGCCCACCGCTGACAATCAAAGCTAACAGAGGAAAACTTGGTTGGATAGAAGGTAGATTATAGTTTGCGAGAGTAGTGTTGGTTAAAAAGTTAGCGTAGACATGCCCTTCCACGTGATTACAGGCGTACAGAGGTTTTTTATGAATAATCGCTAAAGTTCTGGCGGCCATAACCCCGACTAATAGCGATCCGCCAAGCCCAGCACCATAGGTAGCCGCTATTCCGTCGATATCATCCCACGTGTATTTTGCCTCTGTTAATGCTTGGTTTATAACTGGATTTATGGATTCGATATGCGAACGTGCGGCGATTTCTGGCACAACACCACCGTACTGAACGTGTAAATTCATGCTACTAGCAACTACATTGGACAAAAGGGAAAGCCTTCGCTGTCCAGCGAATTCAACAACAGACGCCGCTGTTTCATCGCAACTAGTTTCAATTCCCAAAACTAACATAAAAACTAGTATACTGGAGAATAATGAACTTTCGAGGGATTGTAAAAAAGATTATTCCAACTGGGCTTTTTAAAAAAGTAGAGCCGTTTGGCCATTTGTGTGAGGCAATTTTGATAAATATAGTAAATGGTTTTCCGGCTCGAAAGATGAAAGTAATAGGGGTTACTGGGACAAACGGCAAGACGAGCACAGCATTTTTGATTCAAAAAATGATGGTAGAAGCCGGTCTAAAAACCGGGCTGATGACCACCGTTGCTTATGGGGTAAATAACGATATAAAACCGCAAGTCGAGCATATGACTAGTGTTTCACCCGGCCAGCTAGCCAAGAGATTAAAGTATATGCGTAGCAAAAATGTAGAATGGCTGGTGCTTGAGGTTACATCACACGCTTTGGCTCAACATCGTATTTGGGGAGTACCTATAAGTGTGTCTGTAATGACTAATGTGACTCACGAACATTTGGATTATCACGGGACATTTGAAAATTATCGTGATGCAAAGCGAATGTTGTTTAAACTAGCCAATAAAAACAAAAAAGGTCTAAGAACTGGGATAATTAATGGGGAAGACCCAAGTGCTGGACTTTTTAGTGTTGATGTTAAAAATCATTTAACTTATGGGGTCAAAGAGGGTGATATAAGAGCAAAACATATTGATCTCAAGCCTTCAGGTAGTCGTTATGCGGCTGTTGTTGGAAAGGATGAGTATTGGATAACCTGTCATTTGCCCGGCACATTTAATGTGTTTAATTCTATGGCGGCAGTGGGCGTAGGTCGGACAATTGGACTTAGCAAGGATCAGATAGAGACAGGGATAGATGCCTTACAAGGTGTAGAAGGTCGAATGACGAGGATAGACGAGGGTCAGTCATTTGATGTAATCGTTGATTATGCCCATACGCCTGATAGTTTTGAAAAACTATTTAAAGATATTAAACCTGTTGTCAAAGGTAAATTGATTGTGATGTTTGGTTCTGCCGGTCGACGAGATGAAGGTAAGCGCTCGACCATGGGGCGACTTGCCGGTAAATATGCTGACGAGATAGTTATAACAGAGGAAGACGATCGAGATATTGACGGCCAGGAGATTATGGATGCTATCGCAAAAGGCGCTGAAAAAGAAGGCAAGTTGCGTGATAAGAATATGTTTTTGGTGCATGACAGAACAGAGGCGATAAAATTTTCGCTCGGGCGAGCCAAAAAAGGCGATACGGTATTGTTGCTTGGTAAAGGGCATGAGAAAGATATTTTGCGCAACGGTCCACGCGCGGCTGAACTGCGCCACCTTAAACAAGACGACCATAACCCAGATAGAGTAAAAGAAGACCCTTGGGATGAAATATCAGAGGCTAAAAACGCACTCAAGAAACTAGGCTATTGACAATTAATCCTTTTGCAATTATGGTATATGCCAAATATGAGTGATTTTTTACGTGCGCAACTATATCAGTTTCCTAATAAACCCGTCGATGATGGTTATGTGTACGACGGACCTTCGGTAAATGAATTACTAGAATCCGCAGATGTAGTAACGCTTATTGAGCCTCATGATGGCAGGTTAAGTTACATGGATATAGTGCAGGAGCCGACCTCAACACAAGCGGATGCTATTACGGCCGCTTTTTTAAAATCTCTTATCAGATTTGAGTAATGCCGATATTAAAAAAGTTGGAATACATATAGTTAGCTATTTTATAATAATAATGGTATAATACATCTATGACAGAGGTAAATCTTCAGCAACCCCTAGAACTTCATATGGTAGAGCCAGTGCTACTAGATAATGAAATGTATACAACGCGTGGCGAACTGCCTGATTTTACTCTTAGGCGTGTTGCAGATGCTATTGAAATGACTATCGAGCAAATGGGTATTCCTCATGACCAAGTAGTCTTCTGTTCTAAAGATGTTACAACTGAAGAAGATTATATACGACAACAGGGAGATGCTTTAGAAACGTTAGCAAGACAGATTGCTAATCGTCAGGAATCAGGAGTTTACGAAACTAGCCCCGGAATAAAAGCTTCTGATATTGCTAAGCAGAGCAAACTTAAAGCATCTATTAAAGCTCCTCGTCCAACTTATTCGTTTGACACCTGGGATAGTCTGACCATGGAAGAGGGGAGCAGTAATCCAATAGTTGAAGCAGGAGAAACAGGTAGGATTGGTGTTTATGATAAAAGGCAATTACCATCGGAGATCGACCTATTCATGGGCGTTAAATTATCCGAAGATGAACTCGAAACTGCCCGAATATTAGATTTTTATCCGCGATTTATGGATTCTTTGAAGATTGCCCAATACATAATTGACGTGGCTTTGCATGAGGCTGAAATTTTGCGACATCAGCTCGCCAAGGAGGGTATCCCTAAAATAGGTCAAGAAGCCATGGACTATTTGGGAAAGCTAGCGGCATCCGCTGGAGCGACAGATGCTTTAAGAAGAGTCCAAAATGATTTTAAAGAACTTGACGCTAACAGGGATTAGCAACAATATACATTGACTATAATCTAAGAATATGCTAATATAACTATATTATGTCATCACCTACTGCCATTCCTAAACATCTAAATCCAACTTCTGCTGATGGTGGAGATGATCCTGAAATATTAGCTCAGCTTGCTATTATGACTGCTCCCTTTGCCCCAGAACAAGCTACTGAAGATATCGATCGTCGCCTTGCGGCTGCTACCTTTTTAGCTGAACGTGCTGTCCGCAGCGAAGCCGAGCGCCACAGTATTGTGGCCCAAATTAGCCCTAAATCAGAGGTTGGCTCCGAAATTGATCCACGTGTTCAGAGATTTTTGGATGACGCGGAAGATTTCGAAAAATTATTATCAAATACAGATAATGTTTCAGAAGAAGAACAGGACGAAGTTGTCTCTGCGCTTGCACAGGAATTGATAACATTATGGGTTGGTCGAACTGCTGCAAATTTTAAGCCTACTACACCAGAAGAACTACCCTCTACTGAAGTTGATTCTAGTTCTACCACAGTAGAAAATGAAGGAATTCGTCAGAATGAAGAACCAGCTATTGAATTTCCTGCGGAAATGGGTGTACGTGAAGTGACGAGAAGATTACGAAGACTTGGATGGGTTAGACGAGACGGAAATGGTGGGCATGTAAGATTCGAAAACGAAGAAGGCCGAAACGTCAGATTCGGTATAAACCACGGTTCAATTCTTAGAGCATCTCTAAAAGCAGATTTGCGACACGCAGGAATCGGCTTTAGAGATTTTATGTCGGATTAATTGAATTAAAAAGCTAACTAAGAGTCAGAGTGGTGCAACGGATATAACCACCACCTTTGAATAATTCTGTAGCTGGTATAGTGATTGTTTTAAAGCCGGCGTCCTCGATGGCTTTTTTTAGTTTTGGTGCGTAGTGGCTCATGACGACTGCTTCACCGTTAGACACTAGGTTACAAGCGAAGCCTTTTACGGCTTCCTCGTAAGAGACCTCTATCTTGTCGATATCTGTTAATTTATCAATTTTTGCTTGACTTTCTGGCGTGAAAGCCTCCCTGCACCATGCAATTAAATTGGGTGACAACACAGCTATTGCTAGGTCTATATCATAGAAAAAGCTATCAGGCCAGCCAGTAATCTTGTTAATAACTGGTTTTTTATGTTTGTCTAGAGTTGGGATTGCCTGAAGACTAATAACTTCATAATCTAGATTCTTTTTTAAAAAATCATGTACGTCTTTATCTGTTCGATAGCCCGTACCTGCAAAAAGATAATCCCCACAGGGTAAAGCATCACCTTGACCACTAAATTTTAAGCCTTTTGGAAGAAAAACTAGTCGTTTGCCTAGCTTGCTAAGCACCTCGGCAGCATAAGCTTCTTCGTCGGTTCGTTTGTTGGGAAGTGAGGCCATGACGGCAGTGTCGCCTCGACAAAGAGCCCAATTGGCGGTATATACACCGTCTTGACAACCTCTCGGGGGATGGACTTGAATTACCTCTACACCGATGCTTTGCAGGGCATGCTTTATTGAGTCGTGTTCTTGCTTCGCTTTATCTATATCTACAGGGTTAGAAGAGTCCATGAGTGCATTAATAGCGAATCCATCATTGAAGTAATCCGCCCCAGACATCAGAACTTTTTTGTTTATAAGCATTGGGTAAAAGTATATCAAATCGCGGGAAAACATAAGAAATTAGCACTCTAGGCTTGCAAGTGCCAATTTTGTTTTGTAAAATACGTATCACCAAACGTGTCAAATAAATAAAGGAGGAAGATTATGGCAATACCCATTAATCCATTAGCGGGGTACGTGGTAGTACAAGCAGAAGATGCTGAAAAAAAGACAGCGAGTGGGCTATATCTACCTGACAGCGCTAAAGAAAAACCAAAAACAGCCAAAGTTGTTGCGGTCGGCGAAGGCATCAATGATGTTAAAGTTGGACAACGTGTTATTTATAAAAATGAATATGAGGCAACAACAGTCAAGGTAAGCGACGAAGAGTACACACTTGTATTTATTAAAAATATAATTGCAACCGTAAATTAGGAGGTTTTTTGATGGCAAATAGAGTTTTTTATGATGAGGATGCTAGAAGACGAGTGCTCGAGGGAGCCAGGATTTTATACGAGGCAGTAAAGACCACTATGGGTCCTAAAGGCCGTAACGTAATTATCGATAAAGCCTATGGCAACCCGTCGGTAACTCATGACGGTGTAACTGTAGCAAAAGGTGTTGAAATCGAAGACAAAGATGATGAAACATTAGGTTATAAAGTTGGCGCAGAACTGATAAAGCAAGCTGCTAACAAAATGAATGATGTAGCAGGGGACGGTACGACAACCGTTACTGTACTGACTTTTCATATTTTGAACGAAGCTAACAAACTGATTGCCGCAGGACACAACCCGATGCTACTACGTAAGGGTTTAGAGCAAGCATCGCATGATGTGATTAAACAACTTGGAAAGATGAGCGAAGACATTAAGGCTAATCAAAAGCGTGTTGCCGAAGTAGCTACAATATCGGCTGGCGATAGTCAGATTGGTGACATGATTGCTGATGTCATTGGTA
The DNA here is from genome assembly GCA_964584895.1 of uncultured Candidatus Saccharibacteria bacterium. Classification (GTDB taxonomy): domain Bacteria; phylum Patescibacteriota; class Saccharimonadia; order Saccharimonadales; family JAGQNJ01; genus DAISWO01. Next base: position 90,038 of record CAZPAW010000001.1, on the reverse strand, counting down.
AAGTCGGTAAAGATGGAGTCGTAACTGTTGAAGAAGGACAAAGTCTAGAGCTTGAGAGCGAAGTCGTAGAAGGCTTTACGATGGATCGAGGTTTTGTTAGCCCCTACATGGTTACCGATACAACTAGAATGGAAGCTGTAGTTAATAAGCCTGTTATCGTAGTTACTGATAAAAAAATTAGTTCTGTCCAAGAATTCTTACCAATCCTTGAAAAGGCAGCTAATGAAGGCAAAAAAGACCTGATTATTATTGCTGATGATGTTGAGGGTGAAGTACTTGGTACATTAATTTTGAATAAATTAAAGGGTGTACTTAATGCAGTCGCCGTAAAAGCACCAAGTTTTGGTGATAGACGCAAAGAAGAGTTACAAGATATTGCAACTCTGACTGGCGCAACTGTAATCAGCGAAGACCAAGGCCATACTTTTGAGAATATGGCAGACCAAGATATTTTTGGATCAGCACGAAAAGTAATTGTCACAAAAGATGACACTACGATTGTCGAAGGCGCGGGTTCGGCATCTGCTGTAAAAGCAAGAATTGCCCAAATAACTTCTCAGGCAAATATCGCTACTAGTGAATACGACAAAGAGAATCTAGATAAAAGACGCGCAGCACTTCAAGGAAAAGTTGCAGTTATAAAAGTTGGCGGTGCTACTGAGACAGAGATAGAAGAAAAGAAATATCGGGTTGACGATGCAGTTGCGGCAGTTAAAGCAGCGCTTGACGAAGGTATTGTAGCTGGTGGTGGGGTAACGCTTGCCGAACTTAGCGAGAAAATTGTAGTCGAAGCTAGCGATGATCTTGCGCATGGTAAGCAACTTCTAAAAACAGCTTTGCTTCGTCCATTTTACGAACTACTCCAAAATTCCGGACTAAATCCGGATGAGTGGTGGCCACAAGTTCGTAAAGCAAAATCGGGGCAGGGCATTGATGTTACTAAGCCAACTAAGTTGGTAGACTTAAAGACCGTTGGGATTGTTGATCCAACCCGAGTAACTCGCGAAGCGGTGCAAAACTCTGTATCGATTGCTGGCACAGCTATGACTATGGGTGCACTAGTTGCTGAAGTGCCAAAAGAAGAACCAGCTGCTCCAGCCGGTGGTGGTATGCCTGGTGGCATGGGAATGATGTAGAAAGCCAGCTTTCTCGCTAACTTAATGTACACTATTTAAACGTTCGTGGTTCAGGTGACAAGGCCTGGTTTAGCGTTGATGTTGTATTAACTAACCAATTGCAGGCGTGGGTTATCAAATACCTATCTCTTAGTTCGCTTCCAAACGCTCGAAGATCAGCGCCTTCAGAAGAAACGTTATGTCGATACGGTCTTTCGCGCCACATGACTTGTCTGCGAGCTTGTAGTTCAAAGCTATCGCCATTAGCAACCATTATTCCTTCTAGCGCAATATTATCGATAGTATCTACTGGTCGTCGTATTTCGCGATCTTTTCCCAAATTTAAAAATGCGATCTCACCCCATATAAAAGGATGCCCGTTTTGGAAACGAGTGGTAAACCAATCCAAAAAACTTCCACCATTTGGCCTTAATGTAACTTCGGTTGGTGTGGCTGTTACGAATTGCAACCTTGATTGACCATCGCCATTTGCAAGCACAAATTTCGCAAGAGCAGCTCCCGGTGTTCCTACCAGTACAGTGTGAGTTTCATCAATTGTTTCATGACCTAGTACTTGTGTCTTAGAATGAGGCAGCATTCTCGGGTGTTGATTTGGATTATACTCAAACCTGCCAAGTTGACCAGCAAGTGTACTAGCAACACGGTGGATGCTATTTTTTAAAAGCGGATGGGATTCCTCCCAAAGTACGTCTTCGTCTGGGTCAATTTTTGCATCGTGTAGCGTGTCGCTCATCGCAAGTGTTCTTCCCCTAGGGGTTAATTCTTCTGTAGCTTTTATTCTAAATAGTTCATTCATTACATTCTCCTCTGTTAAATGGTGAATTAGGAATAAAAAACCTAACTCCTCTAAATGTTATTGGTTTGCAACTAGCCGCATTAACTACGTATGGCCCCAATAGGGCTCCGGCAGCAAGATGAATAGATGATTTCTCGTGAAAAGATAATACTCTTCTCAGATTTGAATCATATTCGTCTTCATCAACCAAGCAAATCCCACCGACGAACTGATATCCATTAGCAAGAAATGCTTGATGTCTTTTTTTTGCTTCGTCTAATTCAAAAAACGGCGGAGTTGCTATTGGGCTGTACATAGAATGAGTTGCTTCTGGACTAAAGTTACAACTTATTAAAGACTGTTCAGCTTGCATGTAAATCACCTTGGTTTATTTGTTGTAAGCTTGGGTTATCGCGGTGCATGAAAAACATCACGCCAGGTAGCAGTTCTGTTCTATTTATATCTGGAAAATCTATCGCTCGCGGGCCAATTAAGGCGCCACATGATATTAAATATTGTGCTAAGGTATCGTTTTCTATGATTGACTTTAATGGGATATCAATATCTTCTGTAGGTTCATCATATTCAATATGACTAACTGCTACGTAACCAAGGTAGCCAAACTCTCTAAATCTAATTCGTGCTTCTGAATCACTCCAAGGAGGTGTACTCTCATATCTGAAATATTGATCGTGTGTCACATGTGGGTCGTAAAACCTAGGGCTTAAGAAACCTCGGTTATCAACATATGGTCGATGATGTTCACCGTAATCTTCTCTTGTTGCCATTTTTTTAATTTCCTTATTTCTAGTTAATTTAGTATTAATTTTTATGATTGTTGTACGGACTCGATAGCAGCTGATAATGCAAAAAAGGCTCTTTGTGTATCTCTCGGACCTGCATTTCTACCCGCAATGCTATCGTCGTGTCGAATTAGACGATCTGAATCAGGTCTTCGTGAAAACACTCTTGTACCACGCGATTCAGCACCTCGACCAAAAGCACCAATGACTAATTGCCACTCGTTCGATTCCCAGATTTTCACTACGGTGAATTCACCAGCAGGGTAATTTATTTCCAACTCCGTGACTGTTCTATTTGATTCTTCAAAAGTAGCTGGACTAGGATGCGTTTCAGCGAGAACTCGTACTTCTTCGTCTAACTCACTTGTTGTTATACTTCGTTCCATTGTTATTCTCCTTAAATTTTTTACAAATTAAAAAATCCCGCTTGTTTTTTGCCTTAACACGCGGGATTTTTAAATATTAAAAGAGTATACGTGCTAAGGCCGTAGTTTCTCTTTCTTAGTATTTAAGTTTCTAAATAAACTCATGAAAAGTATATTAACATAAAAATAAATATAGTCAACACTTTTGTAAATTGATAATTATTCAGTGTGGGTACGACTTTTTATGGAATCTTCACCAAGTGCTTTTGAGTTTGTAAAAAATATCAATGACCAACGTGCAACATTTTTACCGTGAAGGTTTCGACTTTCGTTAGGAATATCAGAGTTAACAACGTCATGCCATAGAGGTTGTAATTCTGATGCTGTTAAACCATCGGTCCATTTTAGTGCAGGGAAGACTACCCCCGTACGCGGATTTCTTTGTACCATCTCCATTTCGCCAGTATGTGCGTTTCTGATTCTAAGACCCTGATGACTTTCTGCAATTTGGAGCGTACCTATACCACGATCATAGTGCCCACCAGCCAGTACATCACCTTGTCCTGGGTGGTAGAAAAGTAGTCTTATTGGACTGATATCCAAATCCTCAGGTCTTACATATTTAACTAGTTCTGGGTGCGTTTCTTCTAATTTTCCATAGAAGGAGCTCATTGCAGATTTTGCTAAACCATGTATGGTATGAAATCTAGTTAACAGGGTTGAGACTTCTGAAGGAATCGGCCCCCAACCAAATTCTTCATGCGCATTCTCCATTGCTTGACGATGACCAGGCGCATAATGAAAATATTCCTTTGGATCCTCGTAAGCATCTACCAATTCGCCAGTTTTTAAATCTAAAACTCTTCTACCGAAATTCCTAAGAACATCTGCTTGAAATGAGCGGTTAGTATAACCATTAGGTTTAGCGTAGTGAGGTTGATTGGTGCGATATTTATGCCACTCACCTTGTGTATCGGCACTTCTATCTAGGGCGTCTAAATTATTCGGGTCAACAATCATATTATTCATAGTTTCAGGCGTTGGATCAGGGAAGTTGTCGGTAAAAGCAGCATAATCAGCAATTAAAGCGTCTACAAGATCAGGCGAAACACTATGGTCAATAAGTGCGAAGCCATTTTCTTTTACTTCTTGAAAAGTCAGAAATCCCTCAGTTGTTTGTTGAGCCATTTACCCTCCATATCCATTTGCAGTGTTGCAAAAGTTATTTATATCTTACCAACTATTGAATAAATTGAATGCGTTTTGTTGCAAAAATTACTAAAATCTAGTATGATAGTGCTATAGGTTTTTAACGGGAGATAAGTTTATGGCGATTTGGCCGTTCAATAAGAAAAAATTAGATCAATCGATGTTGCCTGATGAAGTATCAGAATATTACAAAGGCGACAAAGATGGTGTTAAACGTCCTTCCTGGGTATCTGCGTTACTTACAGTGGCCGTTACAGCCATTATTGCAGTAGTTCTATTTTTTGGCGGTAAGTGGGTTTATCAAAGTATTTTTGGTAATAACGAAAATAAAACTGTGGACCAAACAAGTACTACTAAAGATCAGACCGAGAAAGACAACCCCGCTGTAAATGATAACGATACTGAATCTGCAGACAATACGAACGAAGCAGGCAGCGACAACGATAATACGTTGGATTTAGATTCAACGCCTTCATCTAGCGCGGAGTCCGAATCTACGCCATCAACTGGTGCCACAGAAATCCCAGCCACCGGCCCCGGTCCTGGTGGTTTACAATAATACTTCTTTTTACTTTGTATCGTCAAAGTAAAATAAAACTCTTGGCTTTCCGTTTGTCTTGACATAACTTCTAGTCAAAGGCTACAACAGCCTGTGGAACTTGATAGGAAATTACCTCCAGGCAATTTCCTGTCTTCAAACAGTCCTCGGCTTTTTTGCTGTAGCTTTGACGAAGTCATTCAGGACAAGCCGGATGCCGAGACCAAAGTAAAATAATTATTTCTTTTTGCTGGTGAAGTAGTTAATCTCGTTAACAATATCTAGCATAGCTTGAGCACGTTTTTTGTCATCTTTGATATCTTTAGCGACATTAAAAACGGTACCAATTAGAGATTGATCATCGGTTGCTTGGATCATCATTAGCAAAGTCATTGTTTTTTCCTCTGGTGTTTGATCTAGTTTATCGATGAGTGGCGACAGTTCTTCGAGCGCGCTACGTTTTATGTCCATAAGATCACTTGAAGGTGGGGTGGAAGAGGAATCGTCTGAAGATGTAGTTGATTCTTCGCTCTGTGTTATGACGGAATCAGATTCGCTAGGAGGCACGATCAAATCATCAGACGAAGTTTTATCATCATCGCTGTTAGAAGAAGTGACCGTGGCGCTTGTTGACGCATTAATATCTTCAACTAAATTCTCAATATCTTTATCTTTGTTGTCGTCAGATGCATTTGAACTATCTGTAGATGAGTCATCGTCAAGACCCATTAATTTTTCATCAACCGGTTTAGTGCTGATTGGATGAATTACGTTATCTTCTTTTTTATCTTCTTTGTCGTGCCCGAACATAGTGCCCCCTTAATAATGTATGATTATAATGGATATTATATAGTAATCAATCGAAAGTTTGGAGAGATAGATGTTGGATGACTTAAAACAGATACATTTTAGAGATAAAAGCGATGCATTAGGGATTGCTGAAAAACAATGGCAACAATTAGAACATGAGTTTGAAGTCGAGAATATTGATGGTAATTTTGAGAACGTGGTTTACTCGGGCATGGGCGGATCGGCGTTATCGGCCCGATTGAGTATGTCTTGGCCAGGCTATAACGTGCCTTTTGAGATTGTTTCTAACTATAATATTCCGCATTATGTGTCGAAAAAAACCTTATTTGTGGTTTGTAGTTATTCTGGAAATACCGAAGAAACAATATCTGCATATAATCAGGCTGAAAAAACAGCCGCCACAATCGTAGTAATCTCTTGTGGCGGCGAGTTAGAGAAATTAGCTGCTGAGCGTGGGCACATTTTTGTTCAGATCCCACCAGTATCTCAGCCAAGGTTTGCAACACTTTATATCCTTAAAGCTTTGATTACTATTTTGGAGCAAGCGGGGTTGGTAAAGCCGAGCGATGTAGAAAATCAAATTAAGTCTGCGGGAGAGTTCTTAAAAGAATCAATTAATAGTTGGTTACCAACTGTCCCAACAGCAAAAAACGAGGCTAAAAAAATTGCTCAAGATGTTATGGGCAACAGTGCAGTAATCTACGCAGGGCCACTTTTGGCGCCGGTGGCATATAAATGGAAGATTAGTTTTAACGAGAATGCTAAAAATGTAGCGTGGTGTGGTCAGTATCCAGAGTTTGACCATAACGAATTTGTTGGCTGGTTGGCACAACCTATTGAAAAGCCTTACACGGTTATTGACCTGCGCAGTAACCTAGAGCATCCCCAGATACAAAAGCGTTTTCAGCTAAGCGAGAAATTACTATCGGGTAAGCGGCCTCATCCGATTGTGGTTGAAGTAGAAGGCGATAGTATTCTAAAACAATTACTCTACACTGTAGCGCTAGGAGATTTTATAAGTATATACGCCGCAATATTAAATAATGTTGACCCAACTCAAGTTGATTTGCTCGAAAAACTCAAAAAAGAACTATAAAATTTTTAGAGCAAGGCTTTAACAGTGAAAGATTGCCTTGCGGAGCTCACAAACCATAGGCGAGAAGCACTTGAAAAAGACCAAAAAGTGATTCTAACTAATATGTCAGAAGGTTACGAAGAAGTCATAAATTAGGTAATGATAACTTACTAAGTTCAACTTGAGACCTTACCTGATATCTACAAAAAAGCGATTAATGTTATACAGCAATTAGCCTAGCCAGTTTATGAGTGATACCTGTTGCTGGGGCTTTTGTTACTGATTACGTTTGTTATCAATTTTCTTGCCAGCAAGTTTAGTTACCAAAGCTGTTGCCTTTGCTGCTGAATCAGGACCAAAAACATGTTTATAGCTTCCGCCTTCTGGAAGTCGGCGATCTACATTTGCCCATCCAACAGCATCAGTAGTACCTACAGTTTCATGTTCTGTAGCATATTTACCCACACCACTGTTAACGGCAGCATATGTCAAAGTTCTATCTCCTTGATCTTCTATTCTTGCTCTCACAGCGGGTGAGTCGTCTGTGCTCGATACTACCCCTCCTTGATAGAGAGTTGTTTCACCATATTTTTGCGGTTGGGCATTAACTGGAGACTCAGGTTTATCTAGAACAACACGCAATCCGTCATCAGCTCGTCTTATTGTTTCTTCATGGCCATGCATTTCTATCAGTTCCGGTCGTTTCATTTTATTGTCCTTTTTAGTTTTTGTAATATTCCAGACGATTTAGTCTTAAACACATATTAGCATATGTTTAGTAAATTGTCAATGATTTTATATCAGTGATCCTAGATCGGTTTGTCTTTTAGGTTTAGAAGATATCCTATGTAGCCGGCTATAAGGTGAAGGCCAAACCAAACTATTAGAATGAGTAGGTAGGTTGTTAAATATAAAATAACGATTGGCATTGTAAGGATAATACCGCCGATAATAAAGTCAATTTGATCATAAGGAAACCAACTTTCGCCAGGTTTTACTTGTGATCGGCGTTTGAAAAAACTTTCAACCGCATCGCCAAGTAGGGCGCCTAAGCCGAGTAGGCCACCAAGAAGTGTCATTGTGATGGCTGGATTAGATGAAGCTATCCCAAGTTCTTGAATAAATTCTGGGTATATTAAAAACTGTATATAACCGGTCAGTGCACCAAATAATGTGCCAAAGATAAGGCCTCGCCATCTTTTGTTATCACCAAAAATGCGTCTATTATTAATACTCTTACCAAAATCTAATGGTGTATTCAGCTTGTTTATACCGGGGATTTTATTTGCCCAAGTTGGCGAAGCGTTAGCAATACCTGCTGGCAAGAAAAACCACAACACGAACAATAACTGATTCATGAACGTTTATTCCGTAGTTTATAAAATTTTTGTCTAATTCGATGGGCTTTTGGGTAGAGCATAGTTTTGAGTGGAGGACGGTTCATTTTCATGTGTCCGAAATTTAATTGTTCAACTAGGTTATATACTGTCGGTGCATTTTTTAGTAATGAATATGCAGTTGCAAGTCCCTTTTGACCGTGAGCATCGCTACTGGCTGCTGTAACTTTTTGATTAACTCGGGCCCATACGCTAGCTTCAGGACCTTTGTTTTGAACAAGTGCGCGGCCATTATATACCTCTACAATATCAATATAGTCTTTGATTGAATCTAGAACGCTGACTGGTAGACCTTTTCTGACAGTTTCAAAAGGGTGGGGGATGTATACTAACCCACCTTGTTTTTTGATTTGCTTCGCAGCTTCATTGGCGTGTAAACCTGGCTTTATTGTTTCTGATAAAAAGAGACCAATAATTTCACCCTCTTTACAGGTAATTTCTTCGCCGACAATTATTTTGTCGCCTAAACTTGCTTTTAGTGCGCGCGCATTTTTTGTAGTGTTATGATCTGTTACAGCGACAAAATCAAGGAGTCCTTCCCCAATAATATGTATGTACTGATCTATACTAATTCCGCCATCGGGGCTAGCGGTTGAGTGTGTGTGTAGGTCGACTTTATACATACTATTTGAGCTTAGGTAATATCTTTACTAATCTTAATAGGGCAGTGAACCAAGTGGTTATTGCAAGTATAACTACTGTGCCCTGTAAAACATTAAAAAGTAGGCCAATTATCAATACTAACATTCTGATTTCATATCGCATGAGGCCACTTTTAAATAATCGGTTGATTTGATTAGCTGATAAGTTTTTATCTTTTATAGCTGTTTCTGCCTTAGCCTTGATGTAACTAACTAGGAGTGCCCCTGCACAAACGGCAACAGCCCATACCGCAAAAATTTCTAAATTATTCTGAACAAAAAAATAGGCAACCCCAATATATAATAGGCTTTCTTTGATTCGATCAGTGCTGGCATCTAGAACCATTCCGCGTGGACTGTCGGCCTTTTGTAGCCGTGCAAGCTCGCCGTCAAGAGCATCAAATAGCCCAAATACTATAAGCAAGATTCCTGCCCACATAAAATTACCTATTGCGATTAAATAGGCAATTGGCAGGTGAGCAAAAAGACTCGTGTAGGTTATGAAGTCAGGGGTTATTCTTCCATTACTAATTTTATTTATTAATTTAGCCAGGTTTCGCATCAATGTTCGGACTGAATTGCCAACGCTATCAATAATTTCATCCATACAAAGCATTATACTCGACTTAGGCGTACGCTGTAACTCAGAATAAAAACGAGTATACTAACACCTAGTTATGAGCAAAAAAATCAGAATTCCATTTACGTCACGAGTTTTAGTAACTCTGTTTATTTCATCGCTTCTCAGCATTATTATGCTAGTTGCTAGAATTATTGTTGCGGGTAACTATAATTATTGGTTTTTATCATGGAATTTGGTGTTAGCGTGGGTTCCGTTGATTTTTGCCTTAGGATTAAGAATTCGCCTCTTTAAGAATCCATTTTTATCATGGCAAAGCATCATATTATTTGCCTTCTGGTTAGGATTTTTGCCAAATAGTTTTTATTTGATTACCGACCTGATACATCTACAAAGTTCTGGCGATACGATTATATTATTTGATATTGCTATGGTAATGAGTTTTATTATTAACGGGTTAATTCTAGGCTACCTAAGTGTATATATTGTTCATTCACAACTACGCCCAAGAATGACAAGGCATCAATCCTGGATGATTATTCAATTAGTCTTTTTAGCTTCTAGTTTTGCTATCTATTTAGGTAGATATTTGCGATGGAATACATGGGATATATTGTTTAATCCTTTTGGGCTACTATTTGATATCTCAGAACGCATTGTTAACCCAATCATTCATATGGAAACGTATGTAATTACGTTGACATTTTTTGCGGTCCTGAGTGTTACCTATACGATTATTTATCAATTGGCACACGTGCTTAGCGGAGAAACTAAGATTTAATCTGATATACTTACATCTGTTATGCGGACAATAAAAGAGGAATTAAAAATTGCAGTCCAAAAAATATTTGATTTGGACGTTGACATTGAATTGTCTCGTTCAGACGAAAAGTTCGGAGATTTTGCAAGTAATGTTGCACTAATAATCGCTAAAAAAAATAATGCAAACCCCCGAGAAGTTGCTGAAAAGATTATCAAGAATATAAAAAACAGCGAGACTATTGATCAAGTAGACGTTGCGGGGCCAGGTTTTATTAATATTCGGCTGACCGATAAAGCAATTTTTGATTTAGCCAAGGATGCTACGTCAATGAAACCTCAGACCTACAAAGATGAAGTGGTTGTAGCAGAATACTCTGATCCGAATCCGTTTAAAGTACTACATGCCGGTCATGTATATACGACAGTTGTTGGGGATGGGATTGCGACGTTATTTGAAACCGCAGGCGCTAAAGTGCACCGTGTAAACTTTGGCGGTGATGTCGGTAGGCATGTTGCAATTACGATGTGGGTAATCTTGCGTAAACTTGGTGGAGAGAATCCAGAAAAACTCAATAATATCCCAGAAAAAGATCGGACGCAGTGGCTGGCTGATTGTTACGTAGAAGGTAATAATATTTTTGAAACCGATAATAAGATTAGGGCTGAGATGATAGCTCTTAACAAACGGGTTTATAAAATTCATGAAGACGATGATCATGAGACTGATTTTGCAAAGATCTATTGGTTAGCTCGAAAGTGGAGTTATGAGGCCTTTGACGCATTCTATGAACGTCTTGGTACGAAAATGGAAAAATATTATCCTGAAAGTGAAGTTGCGAATATCGGAATAGTTAAAGTTCGTGAGCAGCTTGCGAAGGGGGTTTTTGAAGAATCTGATGGTGCAATTATTTTTCCTGGTGAAAAATATGATCTCCATACCAGAGTTTTTATTAACTCTGAAGGATTGCCAACTTATGAAGCCAAAGATATTGGCGTAGTTTTGCAAAAATATGAAGATTATCACTTTGATAGATCTGTAATTGTTACGGACAACGAACAACAGCAATATATGGCTGTAATAATTAAAGCGATAGAACAGTTTGCCCCAAATCTAGCAAAAGCAACAACCTATATTCCTCATGGCAAGGTAAAGCTGGCTGGTGGGATAAAAATGAGTTCACGTAAAGGAAACATAATAAAAGCAAGCGATGTTTTGGATGTAACGGCTGAGGCATTAAGAGAGTCAAATCGTAGTGCTGATGAGAGTGTAGTATTAGCAGCCGTTAAGTATGCGTTTTTAAAATATAGAATCGGTGGCGATGTTATCTATGATCCAAAAGAATCTATTAGCTTGCAAGGTAATAGTGGACCATATTTACAGTATGCCCACGCTAGAGCTTGTTCAATCCTAGCAAAAGTAAAAATCCAAAAAATAGATGAATACAATTTTGAATCAATGGAGCGTAGTTTGGCCTGTAAAATTAGTGAATATCCAGAGATAGTTGAAAAAGCGGTCGCAGACTTAATGCCTCACCATATCGCTACATACCTCTACGAATTAGCTCAAGCCTTTAATCGTTTTTATGAAAAAAACCGAGTAGTTGGCAATGATCGCGAGAATATTAGAACCCAACTTGTTAGTAGTTATAAAAAGGTGCTCGCAGATGGGCTTTCGATTTTAGAAATTAGAGCGCCCGAGGAAATGTAATGTTAGACACCACTAGCGAACTAGTCAGAAGGGTCGCGAATAAGATAGGGCTAACGGAGACAGAAATTAATAATTTGCTTAAAGCAGATGCGATTCATGAGTTTGAGGTTGCACTTGGAGACAATAGATATAAAGCTTATAGATCGCAACATAGTAACAAGTTGGGACCGTATAAGGGCGGAATCAGATTCCATGACTCTGTCGATAGGGACGAGGTGCATGCTTTATCAATATTGATGTCGCTTAAAACTGCTGCTGTCGGTTTACCGTTGGGCGGCGGGAAAGGGGGGATTGCAGTAGACCCTCGCGAACTTAGTAATGAAGAATTAGAAACTATATCTAGAGATTTTGTTCGTAATTTACACCAACATATTGGACCAGACAAAGACATCCCGGCTCCTGATGTGAATACAAATTCTATGATAATAGATTGGATGGTCAGTGAATTTTCAGAAATTACAGGCGATAAATCTAGAGCAAGCTTTACGGGCAAAAGTCTTGCTAATGGCGGTAGTTTAGGTAGAGAGGCGGCGACGGGACAGGGTGGAATTTATTGTCTAGAAGAGTACTTAAAAATGACTAATAATTCTAATAAATTAAAAATTGGAGTACAGGGTTTTGGTAATGTCGGTTCATTTTTTGCAAAAATCGCAGCTAATAATCCAAACTGGCAGATGGTAGCAGTTAGTGACTCAAGTGCGACAGTTGTCGATGATAATGGTTTAGATGTTGATAAACTAATTGATTATAAGAAACAACATAAGTTACAAAATTGTAGTTTTGCCCGTGTTTTAAATGTTGACCAGATATTTAGCCTTGATGTTGACGTTTTGGTGCTTGCTGCTCTTGATGATGCCATCAATGATTCAAATAAATCTTACATAAAATCTGATATTTTATTAGAACTAGCAAATAGTCCAATTAACACCGATGCTGAATCATACCTTTTAGACAAAGGTAAGATTATAATCCCAGATATTATTGCAAATTCTGGAGGAGTAATTGTTAGTTATATAGAGTGGGTGCAAAATCTACAGAATCATCATTGGGACGAAGAAACCGTTAACAAAAAATTAAAAATATATATGGTAACAGCAATAAAAAATACAATGAAAATCGCTAATGATAAATCACTTAGTCTAAAAGAGGCTGCAATTGCATTGGCTTTAGAACGACTAATGTAGAGCTAGGTGTATAATTAAACTATTATTTAATGGAGGAAAATACATGCAAGTGTTACTAGATTATATTAACGAGCTGAATTGGTTAGCTGTTGTGGTAGCATCAATGGCTGCCTTTGCGTCAGGTGCCGTATGGTATGCTGAACCAGTTTTTGGAAAGATGTGGATGAAGATGGTTGGCTTAACCCGTAAGGATACCGCAAAAGCTAATATGCCAAAAACAATGGGATTATCATTCATCGCAACACTAGTCTCGGCAGTTGCGCTTGGTGTATTGGTGATGGTTTTAGATCTATCGACAGCGTTACAGGGTGCTTCGTTGGGGATTATGGTTGCCGTTGGTATTTTGGCTACTAATAAATTAATGATGGCTCAGTTTGAGATGCGTCCTCTAGGTTATTCGGTGCTAACGCTAGGAGGAGATGTGGTTGCACTTGGGATTATGGGTGCAATATTAGCTGTTTGGCAATAGAACGATGAATAACGTTAAACCTAAAAAGCCCAGAAGATCAGTTGCGTCTAAGGCTCGAGCTAAAAGCAAGGCTGAGTTTAGCGGATTTGTTGAGTTTTTACGCACACAAGGTGTGGTCGGTCTAGCTATAGGTTTTATTATCGGTACGCAAGCCAAAGTACTTGTCGATACCTTAAACGCTAGTTTTATTAATCCTTTGCTTGGCCTTATGCTTGGCAGTGGCGCAAATCTAAGTGCTCAAAAGTTTACGTTAACTATTGGTAGTAATAATGCAGTTTTTGCGTGGGGACAATTTGTATTTGTATTAATCAACTTTGTAATTACCGCAATCATTATTTATTCCGTGTATAGGTGGCTTCGTTTGGACAAACTAGAAAAGAAAAAATAGACCAAGCTTTTAATCAATTCAGTTTACAGGAAGTTTAATCTTAAATGTCGTACCTTTGCCGATTTCTGAATTGGCAGAAATACTACCGTGGTGCAAATCGACAATTTGTTTGGCGATCGATAACCCTAATCCGTGTCCACCTGAGTTTGCTTTTTTTCTTGATGAATCACCTTGGTAAAATCGTTCAAAGATATAAGGAAGATCGTGTTGCTTAATCCCAGAGCCGTTGTCGGCTACATACACTTCTACAGAGTGTCTATGTACTTTTGCGTCGATATTGATTTCCACAGATTCAGCACAATACTTGATAGCGTTATCGAACAGTATGATAAACAAGTTAACTAAATTATCTTGTTCTCCTTGTACAAATATATTAGTGGCGTAATTATGATGTACTTTAAAATTCTTATCCATATTCAAATATTGTCGTTTTATTCGTTTTTCAGCAGTTTTTATAACCTTATTAAGATTGGTTGGTTGCAATTGTAATATATTTTCATGACGCGCTAGTCTTAATAGAGAGTTGGCTAATTGAGTTAAATCTTGTAATTCTTCAAGATTACTAGTTAATATTTTCTTTGACTGTGGTAGTGACAAGTTTTTGTCTCTAAGGGCTATTTCAATCTCTGTTTGCATTGTTGCTAGAGGCGTTCTGAGTTCGTGACTTGCATCTGCTGTAAATCTTTTTTGGGCTTCGTGTGCCTTCTCGATAGGGCCAAGCGTTTTCTTTGCTAATAGATAACTGCCTAATCCGCCGATAGCTAAAATTGCAACGTTTGCAATTATTAGTCTCGAGACAATTCGCGCTTGCCCTAGACTTAATACTTCTTCTAACTCCTTTTCAATTTGGTCTCTTTCATTAGTAATTGGTCTTTGTCTTTTTTTGCTTAGTTGTTTTTGTTGAACACGAAGCCCTCGTTCTAACTCTTTTGTCGAAATGTCATATAGATTGAGACTAAAATACAAACAGATTACTGTGATAATCGCCAAATATAGCAGGGTTAATTTTATTACCGCCGACTTAAACATTTAATATTCTCCTAGCACGTATCCAAAGCCTCTTTTAGTATGTATTAATGCCGGCTCATCAGGGAAGGGTTTATCAATTTTATTACGCAGATAACCGATAAAAACTTCGACATTATTCGGTAGAATTTCAGAATCAAAGCTCCATACATGTTCAATAATTTGATCCTTGCTGTGAGGTTTTTCTGGATTTCTCATTAAGTATTCTAGTAGAGCAAATTCTTTATTCGTTAATTCAATTACTTTGTTTTGACGAATAACCTTGAAAGTTTTTACGTCAAGAGTCAAATCCTTGTATCTTAAAATATTTGATTTTGAATTTTGTGGTCGTCGAAGAAGTGCTCTAACGCGAGCTAATAACTCATCAAAAGAAAATGGCTTTACTAAATAATCATCAGCTCCAACATCAAGTCCTTCTACTCTATCTGTTATTGTGTCCTTTGCGGTTAAAAATATAACTGGGGTTTGAATCTTTTTAGATCTAATCTCTTTAACTATTTCAATGCCTGAGAGGCTAGGAAGCATGCGATCTAAAATCATCAGGTCATATTTGATAGTTTTAGCCATATTAAGTCCTTCGATACCGTCATAATACACATCAACAGCATAGTTTTCTTGTTTTAGACCCTTTTGTAGAGCCAAGGCTAATTTTTCTTTATCCTCTACTACTAATAATCGCATGCGACTATTATATGGGAAATTAGCTGAAAATTAGCTGAATAAAAAACCTTGCGCATTATTGAATTAGCGCAAGGTTTTATGCTTGGAAGAAACGATGGAGGTCTAGATTATACTAACTATCAGTGCTTGATTGTTCGTCTGGTTCATCGATTGGTTTGTGTTCGCCGTGCCCGTGACCATGATGTCGTCGGTGTTTTGGTGGTGCCCATTTTTTATCTATTTCGTTTTCTTTTGCCCATGCTTTCATTTCTTTTCTGTGATTTTCTAAAGCAGTTTTTCTTTCTGATTTAGACATATCTTTCAGCGATTTAAAAAACGCCTTATTCTCATCCATTTTGGCTAAAATTTGATTTTTTTGTTCTTCAGATAATTTTCCGTTTTGAACTGCTTTTGTTAGCCTATTCTCCAGTTTTGCTTTTCTTTCTTGCTCGTGCTCTGCTCGATATTCATCGAATACGCTTTGGACATCATCTTCGCTCAAACTGAATCGTGATGCTATCTTTGATACAAGGTTGTCTTTTGATGGATTTTGCGCAGCCGAAACCGCCCCAATCCCTAATGTTGATATCCCGATTGTGGCGACTGACGCTGCTAATACTAAGTTTCTTTTAAGTGCCATTTAATGATCCTTTCTGTACGCAGTGAGGCGCACATTTAATTAATAGTAGCTATAAAGATACGCTCAAAAACTTAGAAAAAGCTTAAAAATGTGAATATAATGTTTTAATAATGATAGAGAACGAATTTAAGGCCAGACTGACCAAAAAACAGTATGCGGTTTTAAGAGAAAAAGCCACAGAACCACCGTTTAGCGGTGAGTTACTTCATAATAGTAAGTCTGGCAGTTATTTATGTGCAGCTTGTGGAGCTGAGCTATTCGATTCAAAAGTAAAGTTTGATTCTGGCAGTGGCTGGCCGAGTTTTTATGATGTAGCTAATTCTAAAAATATAAAATTTGAAGATGATATGAGTTTAGGAGTTAATCGAGTAGAAGTAACGTGTGTAAATTGTGGTTCTCATCTTGGGCACGTTTTCGATGATGCGCCTCAAACTCCGACCGGAAAGCGGTATTGTATTAATTCGTGCGCTCTTGATTTTAAGCCCGGCAGTAAACAGAAGTGAAATATCGAGCAGGTAAATTGTCGAAGTCAAACCGTTTCTTAAAGTATTTATTATTATCTCTTCTAGTTCTTGTCGTCTTGTTGGTAGGTCTTTGGCTATTCTTTAACAGGCAGTCGGCGCCACCCGTATCATCTAATTCTGCAAAAAATGCGTTAAATAACCCTAAGGTTCAGTCAGTAAATGGTAGGTACTTATTTAATGGAACGATTTTTTGGGGGAGGGCAATTGAAAAATGGTCACAAAAGGCTGATGGATCTTATGATTACACCCATCCTTTTAGTCAGTTAAAATCGTTTGACAGAGATATGTATGATGCTTGGGTAGCTGATTTAGAGTGTCCTGTCCTTGATATTAATATTCCATATCAAGTTCAAGTAGATCAGCTAAAGTTTAATTGTCGACCAGAATTTTTGAGTGATGCAGTTAAATATTTCAATATTATTAATCTAGCTAATAATCATAGTAGTGATCAGGGCTTAGATGGTTATATAAAAACACAGGATGTCATCACAAAAGCAGGCGCTCAAACCTTTGGTCATTATGATCCGTCGATGACCGATGATACCTGCCAGGTGGTAGCTTTGCCGATTAGATTAAAAATGACAGATAATCAGAAAAAAACCGGATCTTTGCCTATAGCATTTTGCGCTTGGCATTATTTTTATCGTACTCCAGAACCTACAGAGATAGACGTCATAAAAAAATATGCGAAGTTAATGCCAGTTTTCGCGTTTGTACATATGGGCCAAGAATATCTAACAAGTGCTACACCGATTCAACAAGATATAGCTCGTCGAGTAATTGATGCTGGGGCTGATTTTGTGATAGCTAATAACCCTCATTGGGTGCAAAATAGTGAAGTATACAAAAACAAACTAATTTTTTATTCAACCGGTAATTTTATTTTCGACCAAATTGATAGTGAAGGTATGCGAAGTGCAAGCGTTGATCTTAGAATGTCAGTTAACTACGATGATAACCTTCAAAAATGGCTGAATATAGCTAAAACATGCCAAACATATAATGATAATTGTTTGAAACAAGGTGCCAATCTCATAAAGCCTAAATATCAATTAAAATTTGATGTTATTGCTGGAGATAACAGTACTCACATTACTAAAAAAGGCGATAAAACTCTTCAGTCCGCAATCGAAGAACGCACTAATTGGGATCAAACGTCGGCAAAACTTGGGCAATAAAGTAAAACAAGGATATAATAACCGCAATGAAAGATAAAAATGCCAGACCGACTAAACTGCTATGGGTAGATTTAGAAATGACAGGGCTGGATCCCAAAAAAGATGTAATTTTAGAAATTGCAGCCGAAATAACAGATATGGATTTTAAAACCCTTGCCAGTTATGAGGCAAGAGTAAAACAGCCTAAAGCTCTTGTTGTTAAGCGTATGCAGGCCAACAATTGGTGGCAAAGCTATCCAACAAATCGCGATTCGTTCGTCAATAATCTAGATAGCGGTAAACCAATCCTCGTAGTAGAACAAGAATTACTGGCGATTATGGATCAAACTTTTGGCAAAGAAACAGCAATTTTGGCCGGCAACTCTATTTACAATGACCGTAAATTTATTACTCAGTGGATGCCGGCACTAGATCTAAAACTACACTACCGTATGTTGGATGTCAGTGCCTGGAAGATCGTGATGCATGGCAAATTCGGAAAAGAGTTCAAAAAACCAGAAGTACACCGTGCTTTTGAAGACATTCAAGGTTCTATTGCCGAACTCCAGTACTACCTAGACTGGTTCAAAAAACATCCATCATAATAGACTAAAATAATATATTTGATAAAACTAAGCTTGACAAAACCACAAGCATGATGTATTATCTTTGTAAGACTTAGAAAAGTCGCTATAAAAATAAAGGGCAAAATTATGACAACACCAAAAACTATACGACATCCTGAACATGGTCCAGATGTAGTCTACACACCACCGCATATACCTGGGTCTGTGCACGGTAGAGGTTCCCCTGAAGAGCGAAATCGGGAATTTGCCCGTAGAACTACTGAAGTACTAGGCTTGTTTGCGGATAATGATTCACGAATTAAGTATATGGCAAGACTGGGTCTTGAGGGCGAGGTTAGGCCTGAATCATTAACACCATCCGATATTACACAACATTTCTCAACTGTATCTGGCAGAAAAGCGCCACATTCAATCGGCGAAAAAAGAGAGGTAAGCCCAATAGATTTAGAGCATCCTGATGCTCGAGAACCAGTACTAGGCTCTTTGGGTGCAATGGCTGTTTTTCGGTATGGATATAGAAGTCGCCTAGGTGCTTCAAGACTCGATACAGTTAAAAATTTCTTTTCACGAAATTTACCAACTAGAGAGAGCAAAACTATACGCGATGCCATAAAAAAAGGTTATTTGCCAAAATAGAAGCTACATTTTTAACCAGATCTTTTTATAACTATTATTGTTATATAATTATGGGATTATGAACCATAATCAAATAGAACAGATTATTTTGTCGATGCCTAATGCTTGGCTAGACTATCCTTTTGGTAAGGATGTAGCGGTTTATAAAATTGGGTCAAAAAAAGACGGTAAAATGTTTGCCTTGGTCCCAGAAAATGCTGACCCATTAAAGGTTAGCCTAAAGTGTGATCCAACGCTTGCAACTCATCTTCGTGAAAAGTACGAGTCGGTTATGCCGGGCTATCATCTCAATAAAAGACATTGGAATACTATTATTCTGTCTGGGCAGTTATCGGATGACGATATAAAGGGGCTCGTCCGACACTCTTATGAACTTGTTTTAAAAACAGATTCAATTATTCCCAATATGTAAAATTACGTAAAAATTATCGTTGAATACTCTCTATTAGTAGACCTGCATTTTCATAGTATTTTTGGATTGATTGTTTTGCGATCGGACCGTTAATTAAAGGCAGAGCTTTTTTGAGCGATGATTGGTATTCTTCTAATGCAATCTGAGTGTTATTAATAAAGACTTCATCAAATCGACCATTGGTTTCTGCTTGAGTTAGTTCAGTGCTTACCGTGCCATCTATAGGCGATACATAATCTTTAGATTTAAGTTTTTCTCCATTCTTTGCGATAATCGCAATCGTTTGATTCTGATCAGAAGTAATAGTAACTAATGTGCTTTGCGCTAGATTCTGCGCATCTGTACTCCCGCTTTTGTCCGTTCCGACGGTTGCTAGGGCAATTAGTTGGCTTTGCTTTTTTGCTACCAACAATAATGTTTCATTGTCTCCACCACCTCTACCGCCAAAAATTAAACTAAATATCAAAACTAATATAGTGAAGATACCTAGTCCGATTGCAATAGTTTTTAATTTGCTACCGCCACTGAAAGAAAATTTACTAAATTTAGACCCTGAAGGCTGTGGATTATTAATAAAATCATACTGATTAGTATTCAGTGGTTGACTGGGTGGAGGCGACTGAATGGGCTCTGGTGGTTGAACGGGCTGTTGGTTTGGATCCATGAGCTATATTTAAGCATAAACAACATACTTCTTACTAGGGGTTAACCGTATTCAATGAATATTGACAAACAATCAAGCTTATGCTAATATGTCTGCAGACGTTAATCAAACAAAAACAAGGAAAAAATTATGAACGAACGAGAATTACTAGATCGAACAGAGAGAACACTAACTCAAAGAATGAAATTAGTTGAGAATAAAGAAAGGACACCTCAACAAGCTGCAGTACAACTTGAGCGGGTTGCAGGGGCTCTAGCACGGCGCGCAGTAAGGTCCGGTGGCGTGATCAAGCAAGCGAATACTCAAGGGGACAGCATTAGAAGTGCTGGATCGCCGAATTCGATGGTTATTCATGAAAACAGAGGATCTACAGCTAGTTGGTCTCCGTTTGTAAGCAGATACTTTGAAACAAGAAAGGAAAGCGAGGATCCTACGCTACAAGTTACTAAGCTTGAAAAGAGACAAGAATATCCTTTTGCAGGAAAAGAGAGAGTGAAAGAAGTGCGCGTCAAAACTATTAAAGATCCCGTTTCTGGTGAAGTGATGCATGGTGAAGTAGAGGGTGCTAAGAGTAGTGAACCTGATTTAGAACGGTCAGATATTCCAATGACACAAAATGAATCTTTAAAGGTGGCGACGTTAATGGCCCGTCAGACTCGTCAAGAGATTGCAGCACGCGAAAAGCAGGCTGAAGTATAGTAGGTTAAGTAGAACGAGCTAATCATATAAAACTCTATCTATTAGTATTCACATAAAGCTACACAACAACAAACTAATTGCTGAGGTAACTGATCATAGAATTCTCGACTGGGCAGTAAGGTTACTATATTAGCTATGTGACTTTGTGATTACACACGACAAAACATTTTCTATCAAAATAATACTTAAGCCTAAAAAGCAAACTTCCATAAATATATATTGACAATATAACAAGCTTATGCTAATATCTAATTAAGATTAATTTTTTTCCTTAGAAATAATCAAAAATGAGCATTGAAACAAAACTACCAAATCAAACAGAAGCTCTAGATGCCAGCGCTGCCGTAGACGAAACAAAAGAACGTGCCACACCTCGCTTTGATGCAAAAACTGGCACAATACTTTTAGATATTCGCGACGAAACGCTTATTGATTCTGACGAAGCAGCGCAACTCGCAGCAGAAGGCTTTCAGCCAAAAGTAGAGCTACATCAGACGGTCATCGGCTTTAAACAAGGAAGGCAGATAAAAAAGGCAATTAAGGCTAGGCCAGAACTTGCAGACCAAATAGCAGAACTTGCAGAGACAACCGAATGGGGTGCTCAGCCAACTGGGGAGCGTTATAGACTGAGAAAACAATACGAGGGTGAGGACGAGCCCAGAGAGTCGATTATTGAAATGGTAGAAACGCCAGGTGCTGGCGGTTTTATCGCTCAGCTAAACGAACTAACTGGGCTTGCTTTAGAAGAACAACCTCCACACGTCACGTTATATACAAAGGGCAATCCTCAGGGTATAGGCGTCAACACTGCACAAGACATTATTGATTTAAGTCAAACCCCTTAACTTTAATCATTAACCTACAGCCACTAATAAGTAATAATATTATTGACAAATTCACATGCTTATGCTAGTATGTAATAAAGACTAAAATGTCTATTTAAAAAATAAAGAAAAAAGAATCAAAAAAATGAGTGAACAGGCCCCACAACTACAAGTACATCCTGATGTTGATCCTAGCGCGCCACGGCACCCTGAACAACCGGCATTTATTATTCCTGGTGAAGTGACTGAAGGATTTGCAGTTGGATTAGAAGGTGACCACCAGCATGGATCTAGTAAACAACAAGAGCAAGATCGTTTACCAGTGAATCGTGATAGGACTATTGATCCCCCAGAAGATGAGAGCAAAAATCCTAAAGGTACAGAGTTTTCTCCGTATGAACAGATTAATGGTCAAAAAAAGCCAACAAATCCTAGACAATATCCAATTCGTACAAATAATGTGCAACCTGATCTGAGATCGCCAGAAATAAGACTACCTAACGAAAATAATTAAAAAGATATAAAAATGAGTGAAAAAATGCCAAATGTTGTAGCGGGACATGAAGCGCTTAATACAGTCGCAACGGTTGATCGTATTGAGATGCCTGAACAACGGAGCGGTACGGTTGAGCAAGATTTATTCAAAGATGGCGTATTTCATTCCAGTCCAGAAACTATAAACCAGCAATTGTCTTTGCTTGCTGAACATCGTGATGGTCCAACCCAAAATGTTGCTGAAAGAGAGATTAATGCTAGGGCAACACAATTTGATCGTGAGTGGGCAACCGGCTGGCTGGAACATTTTAGCGGTGTTGTTCCGGCGCATTGGGGTAGTGTAGGCGCAAGACTTGAGTCAGATTTGATGCGTGCTAGTAAAGCGGGTGAAACATTATCACCAGATTTATTAGAAGCAGCAGTTACACATCCATCTTGGCAGAATGCTGTTGCTGCCGGCGAGAACCAGAGATTACCCCAATCTGTGTTAATGTCCGCACTCTACCGCGATATGCCTAGTTGGGCGAGGGAAAAAGTGATTGCAGGACAGGTAAAGCTAGGCGTTAATAAACTATCTTTGTGGAGAGCAAGTAGAAAAGCAGAAAAGCTTAGAAAAGAAACCAATACGCCTGGATATCAAGAACAGACTATGCTTGCAAAGCGTGAAAAACCATTCAGTAATTTGGGTGCAGGGGGTAGGCGAGGTCGAGGAGCTGTTGTGTCTTCTATATCGGCATCGATTAGTCGTGGCGGGCATTAATCAAAAAACGCAATCTATTATTCTTTCGGTAAGATATTAAGCTTTTGCTTTCAGCTTTCTACTATTAGCTATAAGCTATATACATGGATGCAGTAGAGGATATCAAGCAACGCTTGGGTGTTGAAGATGTTATTGGGGAATATATCGAGCTTAAACGGGCTGGGCGGAATCTAAAAGGCCTTAGCCCTTTTAGTAATGAAAAAACCGCTAGTTTTATGGTAAGCCCAGAGAAACAAATTTGGCACGACTTTAGTAGTGGCAAAGGTGGTAATATGTTTAGCTTTGTTATGGAGATGGAGGGTGTCGATTTTAAGGGCGCACTGGAAATCTTAGCACGCAAAGCAGGAGTTGATCTTAGTAAATATCGCAGTGGAGGTTATGCAGATCGGACTAAACAAAAAGATAGACTATATAAATGTTTGGAAACTGCGACAAAATTCTATCAATTACAGTTTTCTAAAAATAAAACAGCACTAGAATACATATTAAAAAAACGAGCCTACACTAAAGAAACGGCTCTAAAGTTTAAAATTGGCTATTCTCCTAACACGGGCGATGCGTTAACTAAATACTTGCGAGGTAAAAATTTTAGTGATAAAGAAATAGTCAGTGCAGGCCTTGCTACGGATAGATACAACAAGATATCTGATATGTTTCGTGGTCGAATTATGGTGCCACTGTGTGATGGGCAGGGGCGAGTTATTGGCTTTACTGCCAGATTATTGGCGGATAATGACACTGGACCAAAGTATATCAATACTCCTCAGACAATATTGTATGACAAAGGACGGAATGTTTTTGGGCTACATCTTGCTAAAGATCAAATTAGAGCTGATGGTTTTGTAGTGGTAGCAGAAGGAAATTTAGACGTGATTGCCTCGCATCAGGCTGGGATAGCAAATGTGGTGGCTAGTGCTGGCACGGCAATGACGGAAATGCATTTGAAAGAGCTTGCAAGGTTTACTGATGATGTACGACTAGCATTTGATCAAGACAGTGCTGGGATAAATGCGATGGAGCGCGTGATACCGTTAGCCAGTAAAACTAATATTAATCTGAGTATTATAACTATTCCTGAAGGGAAAGATCCTGACGAGTTAATAAAAAAGGATCCAAAAATTTGGCGTGAAGTGATTAATTCTTACGATTATGCGCTTGATTGGTTAATTAGTCAGTATAAAACAAAAAACGACCCATCAACTGCCCGTGGCAAAAAGGCTATCACCGATGCAGTTTTGCCGGTGATTCATCAATTAACTGATTCGGTAGAACAAGACCACTATCTGACCCGACTTGCAGAAATTGTTCAAGTCGATAAAAGTGCACTGAACAAAAAATTTACGCATACAAAAAATGATTTGGACAAATCTGTCCGTTACAAAAAAGTTGAAGTTCAAAAAGTCAGCTCACAACAAGCAGATAATACTAAATCACAAAATCAACTATTGGCGTTATGCCTAAAACATGTCGACCTTCGTAAGTTGCTAGAAAGACTTAGCGTAGATATGTTTAGCAGTGAGTCTGCACGGGTTTTTTATGCCCGTCTATTGGGTAGCGATAGATCGGCAGAGCGGTTGCGAGAAAACGATGATTATGGTAAAATCCTTGAAGTACTTTATGAGGAACTCTATTCCAACCTCGAGTTTGTAGAGCTTCAATACGAAGCCGCTCGGTTGCAGGTCCATGTGATAGAGAATTACGTAAAAAATCAAAAACAGATTCTTGCGCAACAAATGCGAGAAGCGGATGAGTCCGAACAAAACAAACTAATTGAGAGAGATCAAGAACTTAATCAAATGTTAAAGCGCACAAGGGGATAATTTATCATATGGTGAATAAAAAAAAGAAGCTGACCGTAAAAGAGATTGAGTCAGCAAAAAAGAAGCTGATTAAAAGAGCGAATAAAGAAGAAAACAAACTCGAACAACGTGAGATTTTTAAGCTGATTCCGGACACACCAGAGAATATTGTAACTTTAGAAAAGTTTTACAAAGAGCTTGATAAAGCCGAGATTGAAATAATTGAAGCAACAGAACCTAATGTTGAGGATTTTACCGACGAATGGGTAGAGGACGAAGAAGAGAAGATTAAAGTCGAGGACAAAGTATTTCTTGACGATATTGCTGACGACTCGGTTAGATTATACCTTCGAGAAATTGGTAAGATACCACTACTTAAACCCGATGAAGAGCTAAAATTAGCCTATGAAGTGGTCAATGGTAAAAAAGGCGCAAAGGACAAAATGGCCGAGGCCAATATGCGTCTGGTTGTGTCGATTGCTAAACGATATGTTGGGCGAGGATTGGATTTGCTTGACCTGATTCAAGAAGGCAATACCGGATTACTGCGTGCTGTAGAAAAATTTGATCCAGATAAGGGCTTCAAATTTAGTACCTATGCAACTTGGTGGATTAGGCAAGCCATAACTCGGGCGATTGCCGACCAAGCTCGGACGATTAGAATCCCCGTACACATGGTGGAGACAATAAATAAATTGCTCAGGACTCAACGTCGTCTAACTCAAGAACTTAACCGTGAGCCGACAAATGAAGAAATTGCCAAAGAGATGGAAATTGACGTTGAAAAAGTCGAACACATTATGAAGATTAAGCAAGATATTTCTAGCCTTGATGCTAGTGTGCGTGAGGATGAAGAAGATAGCGTGCTTGGTGACTTTATTGAGGATGAAGATACGGTAACACCAGAAGAATCTGCTACTGGTTCGCTACTTAAAGAACATGTAAAAATTATGCTAAGTGCACTATCTGATAGAGAGCAAAAAATACTAAAACTACGTTTTGGTCTAGAAGATGGACGAAGCCATACTTTAGAGGAAGTTGGCCAAGAATTTAACGTAACCCGTGAGCGCATCAGACAGATCGAGGCAAAGGCGCTAGCAAAACTACGAAAACATAAAGATAGTCGCAAACTTCACGATTATATAAAATGAGTAATAGATATGTTTTCAGTGAGCCAAATTCTTTTGATTTTGATATTGATGGTCATCGAGGAAAGTTCTTTAAAACCAATAGTCCCTTAACTCAACATCTCATTATTGAGGTGGATGATCGTTTACGTATCGCCTATAAAGAGCAAGAGGCAGAATATAACTATTACATTTTAAAAGGCGAAGGCATTTTTTTGCTCGATGATGAAGAATTTGTTGTTCGGGATGGCGATCTAATAAGTATTCCTCCAAAAACAAAGTTTAGTTATAAAGGTAGAATGAAGATGCTACTCATAAATACCCCTCATTATTCAAAAGAAAAGGAAGATAGGATTAATATAGAATGAAGGTGATTGGGATTTCTGGAACAAACGGGAGCGGGAAGGACACTGTTGGCGACATGTTGGCGGAGCGCCACAATTTTTTGTTTATATCAGTTACTGAAATGTTGAGAGATGAATTACGTCTTCGTAATGTGCCTATAAATCGCACAGAAACATCGCGACTTAGTGCGGAGTGGAGACGTGATTTTGGACATGGGGTTCTTGCACAAAAAGCAATAGAACATTACAAGAAAAAACAACATGCTTACTCTGGTTTAGCTATTGCCAGTTTACGTCATCCCAGTGAAGTAGAGGTTGTTCATGAGTTTGGCGGGCAGGTGATATGGATTGACGCGGATCCCAAGGTCCGTTATGAGCGTATCCAAGCCAACGCACATCTTCGTAATCGTGCTGGTGAAGATAATCGTAGTTATGCTGAGTTCATGGAGGATGAAGTTCGTGAGATGCATCCTGAGGGCGACTTAGCCACGCTTAACATGAGCGCTGTTAAAGATAAGGCTGATATATTTTTAGAAAATAACGGCAACGATGTCGAAGTATTCAAAAAAAAGGCTGAAAAAGCATTAGAAAAGTACTTGACATAATATACTAAATGTAGTATTTTAAAAGAGGTTTCGAAAAACCGACAACCCCCTCCAACCATAAACGAGGAGGTTTTTTTATGCCAAGAATTCAAACATAAGCCGATCTATTCGGCTTTTTTAATAGCCAAAATCATCAATATATCAATGTAACTAAGGACCAATAATAATGGAAAAAGATCAAAATTTAGAACTTGCAAACGGAGGTATCCTAGTGCGAGAAGCCGGACTTCAGCCGAGCGAGCCGAGTATTGAAGATCTGGATGATATCAGCTTAATCTGGGGTGCCGCCCCTTAGTGGAAGTATTCCGAAAGCAACATTACCGCTCTATTATTAGCATATCTAGAGAAATCAGGCTAGCACGACAATATCTAGGTAGTGGGCTAGGAGAACTCGGTTTAGCGTAATAATTCTAAACCGTTAGAAATTCATCATATTTACTTTTGCTATTCTCTAAGCTATTTAGTCTATCCTCTAGCTCTGTTTGCGACAGTCCCTTCTCACGCAAACACTGCAAAATAACTCCCGCCAGGTAATGATGTGCCGTGGCGACATTGCGTATGGAGACTTCTTCATTTTCTTCACCAGACACTGTGCCGATTCGGATATTACCGTTTGGCTGTCTGTGAACCATTTTCGCTAAATACACAGTGCTTGTATGAGCGTACATCGACAAGTTGCTGTAAATTGAGGCATATTCTTTTAGCAAGTTCTGTCCATCAACGTCTTGGAGACATCTGCACATATACTTTATAGAGAGGTGCCGACTTATGCTATCGCCCGACTTGAGCTTATTTTTATCGTCTAAGAACTCTGTGTGGTCCATGTCTGTTAATTGCTTACGATATATTTTCTCTTGTTGTATCGTGTCCTTGATATGCACTTCAATCCTAGCATTGAGCTGGTTTAAGCGGTCTTGTACTTCATTCGGTACTGACTCGTATGCGTCTAGGTTTACTTTCTTTACATCTTTGCTGTATCGCTCGTAGCTTACAGCGTCGGCGTATAGGACTGCCAATAAGCGTGAATTATTAGCCTTTGACAGCATATACACCAGTCGAATATAAACTTCAAATAATGCTCGTAAATGTAATCCAGCAGCTTCATTATCGTGGCGTTGCACCAGTATACATATTGCTCTGGCATGTTGTGTTGCGAGGTAAAGCGACGTCGAGGCTATGTGCCATCGAGTGGAATCACCATTTGGCACACTCGCACCGTCCATCTCTTTTTCAATATCAATAATTAGACTCTCAAAATGAGCGACTGATTCTCTCAAGTTTTCAGGCATTACTCTGGTATATATCGGCATCTAATTTCATTATACTGCCCATGACTTTTAACCCTAAAATAAACGGTTTGACTACCAAAGCAAAAAACGAGAAAACGAATTACTTATATAGGAGTAGGTTTTGCGTTTTTAATCTAACTCGTTATCGAAGTGAGATTTACCATCAGAGAAACCATTGAACTGACCTTTGCGTATTCTGATTTCAACCATACGAGGATTCCACTCTGACACCGAGATAGAATCGCCTTCGCCCTCCATAACGCTCCTGCCGTAGAATGTGCCGTTTGGCACGATAGAGTTTGCAATCGGCTGGTACTTTTCAAAAAGGCGTCGCTCGCTGTATTCGAGTAGGTCGTTATCTACATCACTTGCAACAGGGAGCAGCACCTTCCACTCGATTTGGTCGCTGAAAAAATGCAGGTATTGCGTCAGGAGTGGTTGCCTGTGAATTGGTCGTAGCTTTTTCCAGAACCGAGCGTGTTCACGCCAACGGGTAGCAATTGAAGAGCGTGATTTACCGATGTAGATACACTCGCCAGTCTTCTTATTAAATGCCCCGTATATGCCGCTACATTTACCTAGTTGCACATCTTCATTTTTCAGTAACTCTTTAGCACTTTCGAGAAGCCACTCATAGTCTGCCTGTGCCGCTTTTTCATCGACGGTCTTTTCTATTCTCTCTGGTTTTTGCAATAAATCAGCTTCATCAACCGTATGTAGTTGAGTCAACTTTTCAGACACTGCCTCAATCTCTGGTGGTCTTACCAGAGCATAGTCGCCCCATTTGTTTTGTCTACCTGTCGTTAGGTTATCGACGATAACGTAGCGGTCATACCTGCCATTATCATGGATTTCTTTGATAACTCCTTCACGCAGCTTTCTGACCATGCCTTTATCTGGTCTGTCATCGCTGTAGTTATAGACTTTATCGCCAACCCTTAATGAGCTGAACCATTCGTCCATCATTTGGCTGTAGAGTGCAGTTAAATGTTCGTCATCCATATATAAATTAGTATACGATTAGCGTATAAATCGCAGCGCATCACGGTTTATGTGTTTGTTACATTCGTCAATAACGTATGGTGTCAAATACTGGTCTGATGACTCGGTGCAATAAAAAGCAAATAACTCTGTCGGTAATAGCATGTTCGTATCCGAATAAGTGGCTACTCTTGTCTTGAACCAGTCGTCCTTGCCATAAAGTGTCATCAGTTGGCTCGTCAAGTCGTGCAATGTAGCGGGGTCAAGCTCCGCTTCCCATACATGGTGTAGATACTCATGAGCAACAACTATTTTTTCTTCTTCTGGGTCAAGCCCTTGTTTAACAGTCATAACACCATACGAGAAGTTGCCTTTGCTGTCATCGTAAGATGCGTATTCGCCCGCCTGATTCTTGAAACCATCTTTGTAGTCAGCAACATACTTCACTGATACATCTTTTAACTTAGCTGTATCACCACCGACATCTGCGATAACTTGCATAAGCTGTGCGTTTTGTTCGGCGGGTGGTTTAATGGCGTCGGGATTTTTTGTAATGAGTGCCATCGTCAGGCCAGTAGCAAAAATACCAACCCAAATATAGACACCAAGTACTTTCGCCCCACTACGGAAAAACAATCGTTTACGGGTACGAAGTAGCCATTTAGCGAGGAATAGAACAGCTACAAGCACCGTAACGAAGATAAAGAGATATAGTTCAAGATAAAATATACCGTCAGTTGCTAGAGTGTTACTAAAGTCTTGATTATTGACGTTGGAGGTCAGGATTTGACTAAGTATCATCAGCATAATAATGAAAGACGGCACCGCAATAATAATTGGGAAAATAATTGACCATGAAAATCCGTAAAGAATACGACGGAGCTTACTCGGTTCTTTCGCTGCTTTGTTTTGTTCAAGTTCTTTATTATTCATACGCCTCTACTCCTAAAACCCCATCCAATAGCCCTCGGTATCATCTGGAATATTTTTGTATTCAATAAACCGCTCACAATCTTCTTGCTTCGCACTTCGTTCAAAAATAAAGTAGTCGCTTTTAACGTCACCCGTCTTGCCACGTTGAACTCGTGCCTCACATATCAGATTCTTCTGGTCAGTTTCAGCCTCTTGGCTTAGCTCTCTCGCTTCTTTGTTTTGGTAATGTTGATTTGTATAGTAAAAACCTGCGTAGCTACCAGCAGCTAACGTAGCAACAATCAAACTGGCTAATAGATATTTATTGATAGAAATCATATTTTTCATAACTAATAGCTCGGTACAGGATTAACTCGACAGTCGAAATTACCTTTTACATCGTCTTGATAATATTCATATGGCGATGAAGCAGCCTTTAGGCCGCCCCATACACTACTCGGCATACCGCAGTAATGATAATAGGTACTACCGAGCTTGATGACCATGTATTCATTGCTGCTGTCGTACCATGCGCCCTTGACGGTTGAATCCGATTTATTGAGCGGCTCAAAGTTAGTAGCCGAAATATTTACTTTGTCATCACGATATTTTACCGTTACAGAACCAGAGCTAGGCGGCAAAAAGAGAAAGTACAAAATCGCACCGCCAATAAGCACCGCAATCCCGATATATAGCCATGAGTAATCTTCTTTACGCTCGCTCATTTTGTGAGCGTCCTTTTTACACGCTTTGATACACAGAGATAGATTATCCAAACGACAGCCCAGAGAACACCTGAATTGCCTGTTTGTGGGTCAAGTCCAGTTAGCTGGGTCGTTAGGTCTGAGTACCACATGTAGTCAATAAACGATATTAGTATTGATAGCGAAAGCAGAACAATACCAATCCATCGCGCCAAGCGTTTCCATTTGAAGAGCAGGAATAGCAACCAAGCCGCTAAAGAAGCCATGACAAATGAGCTAATCATCAAAAATGAATAATAAGGGCTCAATAAGCCCGCCGCAAAGTCGTCTGCTGTATTACTTAAATTACCGAGGTTATAAAGCCACAATCCAGCCGCTATTAGGTAAAGGATTACAGATAAGATTACGCCAACAGTAAATAGTGCCAGCCAGCCCTCAAGTCCAATTTTTTGCTTGCGTCGCTGTTCTTTTGTCATTTTGTCAGGATTAGTAGTTTTCGTGACATAAGAATCACCGAGTGATAATTGCTTTTTGAGTTTTTCCGCTTTTGCATATGTTTCGCCGCGAGTTTCTATTGCCTGATTGATAAAATCAAGCGCATCGTCATCATGCCCATTGAAATAATGAACTAATGCCTGTAATTCATAGAGTTTATACTTCGCCGCACCGATTTCTTCACTATATTGATATTTTTCAGCTAGAGAATCAAGCCGTTTCTGAACTTGAGCAAGTAGCGCATTATCTTTCTCGCCAGATGTAGCGTCTCTGAGATTTGCCTCGACGACTTTAATTTGGTCTATATAGTTTTGACGAGCGTTTGAATGTGGAAGTTGCACTACTCTAAATCTCCCCAGTCCCGTGACTCCCTACTCCGTACCGTAGGCGTATCATCTATTTGCGAGTTACGGCGTTTATTGAGCATGATTATACCAACCACAAGACACGGTACAAATGCCAACATGCTCCCAGCACCAAGCAAGAATAGCAGGATATTTGATATAGTCCGAAACATAGAGCCATCGTCACTACCGTATAAGTCTTGCTCATCAGCACCCTGTGCGATACTCGCACCCTCCGAAATACTAGGGGAAGATGAAATATCTGGCATAGAGCTTGCAACGATAAAATTAATTATCGCGTATAGAATAATTGATAGTATTAGTCCGAGAGCTGGTCCTATAATCAAAAATATCGGCAGCTTTAGGCTTCGTTTTTGTTGTTTACTCATTACTCCAAATCTCCCCATGTTCGCTTATTGTCATCTTCTGATTGTTCGTCAACATCTATAACGTCATCGTGTCGGTTTGTGTGCCTCTCGGCACGAGTAAGTGCATAGGTAAACAATAGCTGAATAACCAAAGAAATGACGAGAATCGCAACTAGCACAGGAAACGCTTGACCCAATGTCATGCCAAATACTCCGATACAAATCATCAATGCAAAAACTCCCAAAGCGAGGAAGAATGTCGTCATGCCAGTTGAGGTATTGTCTTGTTCCTTTGATGCCATATATTGCCAAGGAGCAAGCACTACGGCATATAGCCACAGCAGACTTGCCCATAGAGGAGCAGATTGAGAGCTCAGTGCGATGTCAGCAATGTAGTATGTAGATACAGCAATAAGCCCATAAGTATATGCGATACCTAACAAGCCGAAAATGAAGAATAGAACGTACTTCCTCTTTTCGGCGAAAGCGGCAGCAGGTGCCGCGAAAAGTATGCTAGGCATAAGCAACAGTCCGATAATCATCGCACCAAACATCATATAGAGTAAGCCGCCGATAAAAAGCGACCACTCTCCAGCAATCATCAACCAAATACCTCCGACTATGCCGCCAAGCACATTCAATAGCAGTATCGGCACACTCAGGGTTGTGATTAATCCGCTAAAGAACCGTTCCATCTCTCATAATCCTCTGGCTACGAACCTTGACAATACGGCGAACCGTTTTCTAGTAGAATAGTGATTGAGTAATTTCGAGCAGACGATACGCCGTCGCAATTTACACCAGTCTTAAACACGGCTTTGTCGGTTGTCGGTTCGCCCTCGCTAGCAAGGGAGGTAACTTGAGAAAGGCTGGAAGTAGTTAGGTTATTTGTAGCCGGAAGCTGCCCCCGATTTTCCGTCTGGAATGACAATACGTCAGTTACTAAAACTGAAATGTCATTTTTGCGAGCGGTGTCTCGCTGACTCTTCTGTAGGCTAGGTAGTGCCGCCGATACCATCCAAATAATAAGCAGACTCAGAATAACACCAATACTACCTGTTACAATTCCTGCAATCGCTTTCTTGCGTCCTCGTTTCTTGACCGATACTGCTCCGAAGATAATGGCTAAAACGCCAAGCACAATCCCGATATACCAAACAAGACATGTGATAATTGCTAAAATACCGAGAACCAGTGATGTAATCGCAAGACCCTGACCCTCTGCCTGTTCTGTATTGTGTGCTTCTGACATGGTACCGCCTCCTCTAGGGTATCTTTTGTTATATAGTTTCAGCGAACCAAAAAGCCCGCCACGAGCGGCAGCCCGAGAGCCACCCATTGCCGTTTCCAGCAATGACCACAAAGAGAAGTACTCATGACGAGCTGTTTCTCTTTGTGGATTATTCAACCATGCCGTATAAGATACGGTTTAGGTCTGGCGTGAAACGCTTGTCATGATTGTACTATTTACACCGAAGTTTTACTAGGTATGCTTGCTGTTATCTGATAATCTCCTGTCATTTTGAGCCTTGAACCACCTTTACTCGGACAATATATTTAGGCTATGGGAACACCAATCGACCAAGCTACTAAAAACAGAACAGACATCGCAGACATCAAGCGTCGCTATGTTACTGGTGAAATAACTCGTGAAGAAGCCAGGGCACTTGCTCAGCCGATACTCGATAGAATAAACGAGGCGACGGCAGGCAAAACCAAGGAACTCAATACAAAATACGGGCTACATCGAAAGGCCGTATTTTTAGATTTCGTTAATGCGATGAGAAATGGCTACTAGCTCGCAGTTCAATACCGGCAATGATTTCTATCTCACTATCAGTTAGTTCAGACTCATAAACAGTGTCGTCAATTTCGACCTCATCAGGTACCGCCCACTCATTCTCGATTAACTCGTCATATAAACGCTTGGCGAAGTCGTATGGTACAAAGAGTGCCAACTGAATCCAGTACGGATGTAAGACGCCTCTACGCTGGTCTACGAGGGACTGTAATGTGTCGGTCTGTAATGGAGTTAGTCTGTAGTCTCGACAGATTGCACGGAATGAACGAATCGGCTTCATATGTTAATAATATTTGCTTTGTCAGAACAGCTCAATATAGAGATACAGAAAACCCGCCTATCAAAGCGGGTGTTCTTCCTGCTATTGCGCTGCTATTGCAAATTAAATGTAATGGCCTTGTTGTCGAAGAAGCTAAAGTTCTGGTACAGGAGTTTCAAACCTGCGTCATCTTTCGGAACTTCATAGGCGAGCTTGCCGGTAACTTTACCACCTTTGGCGAGTGAGCCACTGTTGAGCTTTCCTTCTGAAAGAGCGGTAATCGCTTCACTCTGCTGAACGCCGTTAGAGTCCTGCATCTTGAACTCAAAAGTATTGTAGTCAAGGTTAGAATCACTATTATTCACGATATTAACGGTTACAATAACGAACTCTTTGCCAGACTCCGGTTGAGCAAACTGGTTACCAGTATCGTAGTTGCGTTGTACATCGGTAACGGTAATTGTCTTGTTATCGAAGCTCGCTGTTTCGCCAACCTTGAACTCGGTCTTTTCCTCTGCTTTTTGGTCTTGTGAGCCGTTGCTACCCGTGTTGGTTGCGGTATCGCCCTTGTTGCCACCTGCCGCACCGCCGATACCGATGAGTACGATAACGACAATGACCCAGAACCACCACCGCTTAAATACTGACTTTTTCTCTTTTGTATTCATTTGAGCCCTCCTTAGGCTGTTAATTTATTCGCCTAAACGAGCTCAAATAAAATCGACACTCGCCTAGGTGCTTAAACCAACATCAGGATTTGTGTCCAAATGCTTATTGACGAGTGCCGACTATATGACACAAATCAAGTAGCAAATACTACTCTTCCTGAAATTGGTTTAAGCCCTTTTATTATATAGTATTTTTCACAAAATTACGTTGTGGCGAAAAGGTCGTTTTTAGGAGTTTTTATTATAAAGTTTTATTGCAATAACTGTCGGTTTACTGTGGACTTTACGACTTTTTGCTGTTTTTTAGAAATATGGAATAAATTGGTAAAATGGTCATAGAATGTCCGATAAAACTTTTGAAAAACCTGACGAAAAAATCATGCTAACAGCTATGGTTCTCCAAGATATTAAAGATGGCTTGCAGGGCCAGAAAAGTAACAATTCAGTTACTATACAGGCAGAGACCCCAAACGCTTACTACTGGGCACAATTTGACCCGCTAGATGAAGAGCAATGGTTTGATGGATTTTATGGAGATATCCGTGAAATACCAAGTTTTGGTATGAATATAGCAAGTGGTAAATTGAAAGTTCTTGAATTACTACGAGACAAGGGCGTTATTCGACGTTTTGAGGTTGATTCGGCCAAAGAAGACGTCGGATTAAATCACCCGATTGATATGATTAGAGGCTTTAAAGTCGAGCCTAATTTAACCAAATTTCTTAAATATTATGAGAAGTATATCGAGGCAGCAAAGCCATATCTTGACAATAACTACTCACCACCAACGCAAGATAGTACCCCTAAAGTAAGCAAAATGTCATCAACTGCTTGTGTGAAGTTCGACGGCACTAAAGTGCTGGTTGGCTATACCGATGGAGAGTTAATCTTGCAAAAGAGAGTTCGTCTTGACGGCGGACTTTACAACTTCATGCACTATCTACAAAGTCATACCGAAAGAACAGTTGCTCTAGCCGATGTTAAAGCCCTTAACGGGTGTGCGACCTATGACGATTTGGGTGAGCAGGTTCGTTATCTTGGATTTGGCAAAAAGTTGAAGGCTATTTTCTTTGACGGCATTAGTGAAAAACGGGTTCGTTTTACGCCTCAAGTAAACCTCACCAAAGAGCAGCAAGATGACTTTAATCAGCACTTAAAAATACTCAGTAGTAAAATCGTAAATAATTCGTGATTGCATAGTTTTTATATCTGTTACGGCTAGTCTCTGGCCGGGACATTTCGTAGCTCAAATTAATCTCCTTCGTATGTGCGTATCGTGAAGATAGAGCACTTTTTAAGAGACCTTCTAGCAAACCAAATACTAAATGGTGCTCGCGCTAGTCGGTCTCTCGCATATCGAAGGAGAACAGCAATGTTCGAAGTAAAAGAAATAGGCCAGCTAATGGCTAAGGATTTTCCCGACCAAGAATACATAGTAGACAGGCTAATACCTGCTTCCTCTATTACTATTCTATCGGGGCAATCACGCTCATTCAAAACATACACATTACTAGAAATAGCACTCGCAGCCGCAAAAGGTGAACCGCTTTTCGGACAATTTAACACACAGAAAACAGGCGTACTCATCATCGACGAAGAGAATGGTGAGCGTCTTATGCAAAAGCGTCTCAAGCAGCTACATGCAGCCGAAGACCTACCTATCTATGTTTCATCGTTTGGAGGATTTCAGCTCGATGATAGCCATATAGACCAGGTGCTGGACTTTTGTTCCGAGAATAACATCGGATTGGTCATTATTGACGCCCTCATCCGAGTACACGGTGCCGATGAAAACAGTGCCAGAGATATGTCTAAGGTGTTTCAAAAGCTACGGAGCTTTACGAAAAAAGACGTAGCTATACTTGTGACCCAACATCACCGCAAAATGGGAACAATGAACACGGGAGCGGGTAACGAGATGCGTGGAAGTAGCGATATTTTAGCTGCCGTTGATAGCCATGTTGGCGTTAGTCGTAAAGAAAAGTTCTATTTGACATTTACGCAAGAAAAGCAACGATATGATGTCGAGCTTGACCCCTTCCAAGTAAAGGTCAACGTAGACGAGGATAACTTTAGCTTTGAATACCTAGGCGTCTTTAGGCGACCGCCAGAAAAATCCGCTATTTTGCTACCTGCTGTAGTTGACCTACTAACGGAGCATAAGCAACTACGACAAATTGACCTATTAGAAAAGTTGACGGAGCGGAGTGTTGCAACCAACGAGCATGATTTACGCAAGCTACTCAATCGCTGGGTTGCAGAGGGAGCGTTACCACAACCTACCAAAGGACGAGGCAGCTCCAAGTATTACTGGCTAGAGGAACAGCCTGATGAGTAATACGGAAACGAATAAACGAGCATCTAATAGTAATAGTCGTTTTCTCGGAAACAAGTCTGATGTGCAAAAGTCGGATGAGGAAGCAATGGCTAATCTAGTGAACTTTATGGAGACGCTCATCCAGATGGACATGCAGCAAAAAGAATTGGAGAAACTAACTAACTCAAATACGGAGGAATTAACGAAATGACAAGCCAAAAAGTAAGTGCAGAAGAGTTTTCTGAAATACTAAATGGGTATATGAAAACGGTCGCCGCAGAACACAGCAGGGAGCGTATTATGCAACGATTACGCAACAGAGCCGAAAGCGGTTACTGGGTAAGCAGACCACCGTTTGGCTACAGTCCCAATTTCAAAACAAAAGTTATGAAGATTAACCGCAAGGGTCGTGCCCTGCAAAAACTTATAGAAGATTTTCTCGATGATAAATCAAAAGAGAGCTTTATAGACGAAGTAGCAAAACTGATTAGTCCACGAGCTACTCGGCGACAAGTCTATGGGGTGATAAATAATCCTTTTTATAGGGGCAAAATTAGCTATGAAGGCAAGATATACCATGGCTTGCACGAGCCGCTTATGAACGAGGCTGAATATCGAGTAATCACCGAAAGGCTGGCTATGTAAGCGGAGGGGCATTAAGCCCCTCCCATAAGTAGAGATTTGAATGGTAAGCATTTATAATAATGTAAGGAATACAACAATGAATTATTTAGTAGCACGAGTATCGGATGTAAAGCAGATAGAGTCGCTTCCTGCACAAAAGCGACGCGTGAAGGAATATGCGAGAAAAAAAGGTTGGGTTGTCGGTAGAGATTGTACATATGTTGAGTTCGACGAGACGGCATTTAAGTCAAAAGAGCGAAAACGATTTAAGGAATTAGTCCTTGAGCCAATAGCTAAAACTAAACAGACTGAACCGATAGTTGTCGTTTTTGACAAAGTTGACCGATTTAGTCGCGATTCATCTGGTGATGAAAAAGTAGCACTCGTTAGGTTATGTCGTGAGAATAAGATTGAGCTCCACTTCCCGCATGACCACCTAATTATGAATAAGGACTCGTCCGCCACAGAGTGGTTTCAGCTAGACGTAAACATTGCACTAGCTGGGTACTACTCAGCAGCTATTCGTGATAATGTTAAGCGTCGTTTCGACCAACTAGTTAACGATGGCATATGGATAGGACGGGCACCAATTGGCTATGAGAATTTTCAGGAACACGACGCAAAAGGAAAAGTGATATTCAAGGGTATTCGTCTCGACCCTGAACGCGACCACTTAATTAAAGAAGGTTTTGAGCATCGTTCCACTGGTTTGCCATATAAAGTGATTGCAAAAATGATGAAGAAGAAGGGTCTAAGAAGCCGCGACAAAGGGAAGCCAATTGGCACAAGTCAGTGGGCAAAGATACTTGAAAATCCCTTCTATGTTGGACGCATGAAGTTTCATGATGTTGAATATGAACACACCTACCCGTCAATTATTGAGCCGTGGCTTTGGGACAAAGTTCAGGATGTAAATAACCAGCGTGGACAAAATAAAACCAAGTACAACAGTAAACCATTCTTATTTAAGCGACTAAGATGTCATGAATGTGGCTATTCCATTACATTCGATGGACCAAAAGGCAA
The DNA here is from genome assembly GCA_964584895.1 of uncultured Candidatus Saccharibacteria bacterium. Taxonomy (GTDB): domain Bacteria; phylum Patescibacteriota; class Saccharimonadia; order Saccharimonadales; family JAGQNJ01; genus DAISWO01. Next base: position 51,451 of record CAZPAW010000001.1, on the reverse strand, counting down.
AGGCAATAATGTCTATGGCAAGTGTACGGAATATGGCGGTAAGCACGGTGCACAATGGTTTAATGAATCAGTCCTATATGACCAAATTCGTGAACTTCTACGCTCTATTCAGCTCCCGAAGGACAAGCTCCCAGAATTAATTAAAGAGATTGAAAAGAACCACGCTAAGGAGCAGGAGTTTTATACGAAAAAGAAACAATCGCTTCAAGCAGAGTATGACAAGCTAGATGAAGAACTTGAGGAGCTATTCAAAGACCGTAAGCAATTCGCTTCTCGGCATGATATTTTCGAGCGTATGACTAAGAAAATCGAGGTACGCCAAAAAGAAATCCTCGATGAAGTACAAGACCATAGCGATGGCGACAAGGCATTCGTTATCGGTGCGAGCTACTTATTAGATGTATGCAGCCGAGCAGTCGAACTATTTGATGCGGAATCTTCGAAAGTGGAGCAAAAACGCTATCTGCTCGACTTCATACTTTCGAATGCGACTTTAGAGGGTGAAAAACTGCATTTTACCCTTAAAGAACCATTCGAATCAGTTATCAATATGCAAAAAACTCAAAATTGGTGCGCTTAACGAGATTAGAAATCGTTCATATACAGATAGATTGGGCAATTTAGAAGCTTGGCTTTTAGGACGACATATTACAGTTGAGCCACCCCAATCTATAGACCCAATAACAATTAGCATCACACAATCTTATGACGGGGCTTGGCGCGATACTTATAGAACGCTAAAAATCTCTAGATACGAACCAATATCATTCCGGTTTCAAAATATTCATTTCTATGATGGCGACGAATCATTAGATTCGGATACAACTTGGTCATCGAATGAGGAAAGGACTCGATTAGAGCTAGAGGCATATGCCAACCGACTAAGAGAAGATCCTGAGACTGTCGTAGACCCAAGCGTCTTCGATTCAAAAGTTGAGTACGAAGAACCGGTCTTCGAGCAAACTGAAGCTGGGATAGAGATAAAAACTCAAATACTAGATTGGCTAAACGGAGCAACTACGATCGTGCTGACCGAGTACCTGTGGCTAGAGAAAGAAGTGGATAGCATAATCGGCGAAATGGGAGAATCGCTTGCCGATCTTGAACCGGCTAAGGCTCAGAAAAAAATAATAAAGACTCTACTAAAAAGACTCCACCCTGATGTTAATGAGGGAAGCGATGACCTGTTCAAAAAAGTATCAGAGCATCGGGATAAAACTAAAGGCGAAAATGAACAAACAATGTAACCAATTAATAATCAGGAGAAAAAAATGAGTATAGAAATACCACAAATTGTTTTGACCGGTGGGCCATGCGCCGGAAAAACTCGAGTGCTGGATCAACTAGCGCAAGATTTTGGAAAAGAAGTCGAAATGGTACCCGAAGCCGCCAATATGTTGATTGGGGGAGGTTTTCCGATGCCTAGCGACGCGTTGCCATACAGCGAGAGATGGCAACTATCTTTACAAGATCCGCTGTATGCACTTCAACATTCGATAGAGGCAAATCATCAAGAAATTGCCCGAAATACCGATAAACGGTTAATTGTATGCGACAGAGGAGTGCTTGATCAGGCGGCGTATTTCAAAAGAGGAGTCGATGAATTTAGGGATCGGTTTAAAATACCGGACATTTCACAAATTCATAATCGCTATAAGGTGGTTATCCACCTTGGTACAGTGGCATTCCTGGGCGACAAGCATTATCGCCAGGCATCATCGGGCAATCAAATAAGGGTAGAAAGTGAAATAGCCCATGTGTTAGAAGCTGAAAAAGCTACGCGTAAGGCGTGGCAGTCACATCCCAACAGGGTAATCATAGAGCCGTCTCAAGACTTTAAGGACAAGTATGAAAAGGTGGCAGAAATAGTTAGCAATCAATTAAAACAAGGAGATACAAAATGAGTAATTTTGAACGAGAATACGAAAATGAAAAAGCAGGTTATTGGCATGAAGCATCAGATTCAGAATATTCAGAAGAAGATTTACGAGCGCTCGATGAATATGATGACCTAGATTATGATCAACGACAAAGAGTGCTTCAGATATTCGATGATGAGACACTTGAAAATTTTGGAATAATACCGGAAGGGTGGTCTAACTGGTCAAGGGATCCCGATTTAGATCCAGATGCATGGGATATGCCTGACTATTGGTACGGCGAATAACATAACCATATACCTTAGCGTATACTATTAATGTATGGTTGAGGAGGAAAAAGGCGAGCGTAAGCGACTGGTGATAATTGACGGCAAGAGTGTGTTTTATCGTGGTTATTATGCAATGCCAAACTTGAGTACAAAAGATGGTGTGCCGACGGGTGGAGTCTTTGGCTTTGCCAGTATGGCGCTAGAGGTTATGCGCAAACTAAAGCCGGATTATGTTTGTGTGGCGTGGGACAAACAAAAAACCAATATACGTCGAAGAGTAGAATTGTACCCAGAATACAAAGCCGGTCGCAAACCCGCACCGCCAGATTTTTACGATCAAATCCCGCTGCTTCATGATCTTTTGGACGCCTTTGGTTGGCCACTTTACGAGCTCGATGACTATGAAGCTGACGATATAATGGGCTCGTTAGCAGTGCAGGCTAAAGATAAAGGTATTGATACTGCTCTAGTGACCAGTGATTTAGATTTGTTGCAGGTTATTAACGACAATGTACATGTATATGCGTTAAAAAAAGGTCTTTCAAATATCGAGCTTTTTCATCCTGAAAGTTTTCGTGAAAAATTTGGTATTGAAGTCAAACAATTTCTAGACCTTAAGTCTATTAAAGGCGATAGTTCAGACAATATTCCGGGTGTTCCTGGTATTGGAGAAAAAGGGGCAGTTGAGCTACTAAAACAATACAAAACACTCGATGAGGTTTACGAGAACCTAGATTTAATCAAAGATAGCTTACGCAAGAAACTCGAAGCTGGCAAAGACTTGGCATATCTTAGTAAAAAATTAGCAGCTATTTGGACCGATGCACCGATAAAACTAGATTTAAAATCACTCGATATAAAAAATTGCGACCCTATTGCCGTGAAAGACAAGCTAGAGAGTTTACAATTTAGAAGCCTTGTGCGACAACTGCCAGAGGTGATGCAGATAGCCGAATCAACGGAAAAACAAGAGATTAAAGCCCAGGGCATCAAATCCCCAACGCTAATCAGGATAGAGAAATCAAAGGACTTTATCGGTTTTGGCGATAACGAGTCTGTGTGTGCAATGGCTAGTTTTAGTGATATTAATCGCGACGAAATAGATAATCTTTATTTGTTTAGTCACACAAAATCTGAAGTATACAGGATACCTTCGTCATTATTGAATCAGCAAGATATTCAAAAACAACTTTCTAATACTAATTTTGTAAGTGCAGATATAAAAAAGTTGCTCAAAGGTCTCTGGCTACATGGAGTTGATACAAAAAAGAGTGAAATTTTTGATACGCAGATTGCTGGTTTTTTGCTCAATCCATTAATTAGGAGTCAAACAACTGCCGAACTGGCTCGAGAATATTTAGACTTAGAAATCGAAGCCACAGAACTCGAAGCTGAAGCTAGGCTAATTCTTGAATTATCTGTCATACAAAAACTATATAAATATTTAGTAAAAGAATTTGATAAATCCGATAATAAAAGGCTAAAAGAGGTTTTTAATACGATTGAGCTGCCAGTAATTCCCGTACTTGGACGGATGGAAAATGCTGGTATAAAACTGGATGTACAGTACATGGACGTCCTGTCGGTAGAGATAGATGACAAAATTAGTGACTTGACTCAAGAGATTTATGGTTTTGCCGATAAGGAATTTAATATTGCTAGTCCGTCACAACTAGCTGATATCTTGTTCAAAGATTTGCAGTTACCGACTGAGGGGATAAAAAAGGGTAAGACCGGGTATTCGACGGCTGCAAAGGAGCTTGATAAGTTGCGTGGTCAGCATCCTATAATAGAACTAATAAGTCAGTATAGAGAAGTTACAAAATTAAAAAATACCTATATCGACACCTTACCTCAGCTTATCGATAAAGATTCTAGAGTCCACACAACCTTTAATTTAACGATTGCTCAGACGGGTAGGCTAAGCTCGACTGATCCAAATTTGCAAAATATTCCGGTCAGGACCGAACTAGGCAAGAGGATTCGTGAAGCGTTTGTTGCCGAAAAGGGCAATATGCTTGTAAGCGCTGATTATAGTCAATTTGAATTAAGGTTAGCAGCGTATTTATCTGACGACAAAGAATTAATCCGGCAATTTAATGAAGATATTGATGTGCATCAGGCAACCGCCGCCTTGATTTATGGTCGCGAAGTTGATGATGTGACAAAATCCATGCGTCGAGATGCAAAGGTTGTTAACTTTGGAATTATGTATGGATTAGGTGCGCATGGATTAGTGTCTGCCACAGGTATGACATATGCTCAGGCCAAAGAGTTTATTGATAAGTTTTTTGAGGTAAGACCAAAATTACAGCAATACATAGAATCAGTTAAAAAACAGGCCCATGACATGGGATATGTAGAAAATATTTTTGGTCGACGACGACCGACACCGGATGTTAAATCATCTAATTTTATGGTACGCGAATCAGCATATAGGGCGGCAGTAAACATGCCGTTTCAGGGAAGTGCGGCCGATATCATGAAAAAGGCTATGATTAACATTCAGCAAAAGCTGGATGAGTTAACGGTTACTAGTAAACAGTCAACAGACAACCAATATAGAATGCTGCTTCAGATTCATGACAGTGTAATAGTAGAGTGTCCCGAAAAATCAGCTAAAGCTGTCGCCAAATTAATAAAAGATACCATGGAAAACGTCATAAAACTTCCAATAAAATTAACAGTCGATACGAGTATCGGCAAAACTTGGGGAGAACTGTGAGAGTAGAGCATAATAAACTAGTTCGCGATGGTATTCCGGAAGTAATTGAAAAAAATGGGGCGGTACCAAAAACCCGGATACTTGAAAGTGATGAATACAAAAAACGACTGCTTGAAAAGTTGATTGAGGAGGCGAGTGAGTTATTTGAAGACCCAGGCTTAGAAGAGCGTGCAGATGTACAGGAGGTCTTGCTTGCTATTGATGCAATTTTCGGATTTTCAAGAGAAAAAATCGAAGCTGTTCGTAGTCAAAAGCTTGAACAAAGAGGTGGTTTTGAGGACCGAATTTTTCTTGAATTTGTTGAAGAGCAAGTTTAGGTGATGGGTATTGAAATAGTTGCATAAGAGTGTTATAATATATGTGTAATGAGACAGTTTTTGGTTGTTTTAGCGATAATTGCGTTCGTTGTTATAGGCGGCCTTATTATTTTTGCTATTCCTTGGGGTGGATCAAGTGATAAGCAAGAAGAAAGACAGCAAACGGCTTTGACTGATTTTGCTTCAACAGGTGCTAGTGCTCAGCTTCATATTAGGGGTAGAGTTACAAACGATAAAGAACATCAAGAGCTCACAATCAGCGTCAATAGAGACGAAGTAGTCGCGACGTTGTTTCAAGGCTATGATTTTAAGGAAGTACGATCTACCCGAACTACAAATACTCAAAAGTCGTATGAAGTATTCTTATCAGCCCTATTAAATGCTGGATTTACAAGTCGTCAGAGAGAACGTAAGGCGCTAAGTATACCCGGTGTATGTCCGGGTGGCGAGCTGTATCAATACTCTTTAGTAAATGTAACAACTGATGGGGCTCCTAAACCAGCATGGGCAACAAGTTGTAGTACGAAAGATGGAAATTTTGGTGGCTCTATTGGTAAAGTGAATAATTTGTTCGAAGATCAGGTATATAATTACGATGATTTTACTAGAGGTACTGAATTTTAAAATCCGGTATATAGGGTGGTAGGATCCAAAATTTTTAGTAAATTACCGGCCTAGTCTAGGGACGAGACCATATTAATCGATATTATAAGCTTGAGCCAATTATTATTTAGTGCTGGATTTCTTAGGATATAATCTTTTCATTATCAGCGGGAAAGGAAAGACGACAACAATAATTGCTATTGTGATGCCGACTAAGTTATAGGCTACTCTTTCTATTACATTGGTCATCCCCGCAGATAAGTCGTTTGCAGAATATAAGAGTAAAATCGTCGCCGTATAAAAGAAAGGCAACATACCCAGTTTGGTTTTTTTGAATAAGCCATTTAGCACTGCAAAAATAATCCCAACTATTACTAGTACGGTAACACTATTTATAAGCGCTAAGCCGATTGCTGCTAATATTGCTCCTGCAATAGTACCTATCAATCTGGCCATAGCTCGGAGTTTTGATAACTTTGGTTCATATCGGACCACATTACCTACCGCACTTGTAGCCCAGCCAAGTTTCGTAAATCCTGCCACAAACGAAATTGCTAAGGCAATTGTTGCTCCAAATGCCATCCTGAGTCCTTGTTCGGCGAGCGCTTCATTAGGCTGAGAAGTATCAACCTTTGGTGGGTCGATTGGCTTCCATATTGGTAGCAGTGATATCAGTGCCGACCAGGTAAGCACAATAGCAAAAGCCAGAAAATTAGCAGAGGCTTTCTCTGGTGAGCCTGAATTAAGTCCAGCGGTATATATCATAACGAGAGTTAACGCAAGAGGACCACCGATTGTCCAACCGCTCAAAAAACTTAAGCTTACACAAATTAAGAAAGTAAAAAACAATGCCATTAAAGTATTGGGAGCTACCACTCCACCTAACATATATATTGCGAGACCTAATGTTAGAATCAAAGTCGCCATTATGGCTCTTCCAGAAAACTTTCTTGGCAAAAACAAAGAACTAAAGAAAAATCCACCTTGTCCGAGCGCAACTAAAGCCGATGTTTTTCCTAGTCCCATTGCGGCAAACGTTGGAAACATACAAACCAATGCCCGTAATGCCTCGGTCCACATAAGAGTAAGTTTGCCGTCAATTTTAATTTTGTCTAACATAATAATTTTCTATACGATTATAAAGTTTTCGCAATATTTTTTGTGCTGATTTAATAATAATACTATGTGGTTCAATATGACAGTTTATATTGAATTTTCTTCGGCGGTAGGTTGCCCTATTTCAGGCAGTATTCGTATAAGCTCCTCGCCCATATGACGAAGTTGCCCCTCTATTTTTAACTCAGCTACCGTGTTTATTAAAATTGGAGAACCAAAGTAGCCAAGCAAATTAACAATCTCTATATCTCCCCCCCACAATAACTCATATGCTGTAATGGCAGTACCAGTACCAATCGCCACCGTTGCCGATATTGCTCTGCTCCCAACAATTCTTGCACGCGTTCGTGCATTAATTTCTGCAGCAAGCACTCCCATTGATTCAATATCAGATTCTGAGGGTTCTCTGTAGAATCTAGGTTTTTCTAACCTAGTTTGCTTTATCATAAATTCATTATATTGCTGGTACTATATCATTACAAGCTTGAGCAAAATAAGATGTTGTCTGAGTTTAAAGGCGTTATGAAGTTAGATTAGATTCGCGAAAAATCTACCTCACGATCTGATTGTTATTTTTCTAGACGTACACCTAACAGATCTAGTTTGTAGTGCGTGTACTACGATTATGTTTGACGTACGTCTTGGCGGCGTTGATTAAATTCTATATATTTTATAGCAAATGATAAAAGCGATAATATTTGATTGTTTCGGAGTGATATATCCAGATACGCTGACAATGGTTCAGAGGGATTATTTAAAAAACGATAAGGCAAAACAAAACAAGGTTCAAAAGCTACGTAGGGTATGTGATCGGGGTGAGATAGCTCGAGATGATTTTTGGAATAGCGTGGCAACAATATTTAAAGTCACAAGAAAAGAGCTAGACATAGAGTTGGATAAAGTAAGAGGCGCTGATTGGGAATTGCTGGAGTATATAAAAGGGCTAAAACAAACTTATAAAACTGCTGTACTCTCCAATGTTGGTGTTGGGTTTATCGAGAGGATATTTGACGACGAGAAAAAACAGGACGATTACTTTGACGAGATTGTAGTTAGTGGCGATATAGGCATTTTAAAGCCTGAACGTAAGGCATATCAAATAACGGCGGATAAACTTGGTGTTGAGCCATATAGCTGTGTTTTTGTCGATGACAAAAAACGTATGGTTGAGGGTGCAGAAATGATTGGAATGAAAGGTTTGGTCTATATTAGTTTTGATGATTTTAAGGGTAAAATTGAGCCATTGTTAAATACGCGCGGTTGACAGTAAATAGTATAATAATAAGCGTAAACATTAATATAAAAATCATGTCATTAACAGATATAGAGACAAAACATTGCATAATAAATACGCCTAAAGGTCCTGCCGACATAATTGAGTATGGGGGGATGGCCGTAATAGCCAATTACGTAAGGATGCCGTGTGAAAGTGATGAATATGGGACAGAACGGTTTGATCCAGAATTTGATCGTTCTATTGTTCCGGTTGAATCCCGAGCCGATAGTGTCGCTGAATTTTTAGCGTATGTCGCTAGTCAATAGCCTTAAAGTACTTGTATCCGCAATTTAACTTGGTCGCTATTTAGTATCGACTGGAGTTCGTGCAAACACAGTCGTAGTTCGCCGGCAAGAGCAGAGCCTTTCACCCCTATGACGATGGTATTATTTTGGAGTTTTAGATCGACTTTCTCTTGAAATTTTTCTTGAACAAAATCTCGAATTATTTGAAATTCTGGGGGTTCATCCGAAATGCGCTTTGATAGTAGATCTTTTATAGATGTTGTCATGCAAGTATTATACTTATTATTTGCTAGTTGACAGGAGGGTATAATAATAGCTAAAAGAATTAACTATAACCATGGTCGTAGGAATAGAAGACAGATTATTAATAGAATGTCGTCAAGATGCACTTCTGCTTGCAGATTTTGCCGATTATTCAAGCGTTGACGGGGCTAGAGCAATATATGACGCGGCCAACTCTCTCAAGACTAGGGCGCCTGAAGAATTTCCATTTCCGATAAGTTTAATCATAGATTTAAGCGTGGTACCTGATCCTGATGCAGTGGTGAGAAATATTCTCGAGGACGTTATGATATCAGGTATTAGTGAGGATGTAAGACAGCTCGGCGCTTTACTGTTACAACAAGCCAATCCTTATCAAACCACATAAATATATATAATTATCTTGTTACAATATAGCTGTGCCAGAATTACCAGAGGTAGAGACTGTTAAGCGCGGTCTTAGTAAACTGATTATCAATAAAAAGATAAAGTTTGTATCATTTGATTGGCAAAAAAGTTTTCCTAATTCTACCAATGACATCAATCAATTTTTAATTAATGCTAGTATTATTGCGATAAAACGACGAGCAAAGGTAATCATAATTGATTTGAGCACAAATTACTCTCTTGTCATACATTTAAAAATGACTGGACAGTTGGTCTATAGATCTATTGACGACCAGACTAGATTTGGTGCAGGCCATCCTAGTAGCAGTCTAGTAGGTGATTTGCCAGATAAATCAACGAGGGTCACTTTAGACTTTGGCGACGGTAAATTATTTTTTAACGATCAAAGGAAATTTGGATGGATGAGATTAATTCCTACTATAGAAGTACCAAACATCGATTTTTTTAAAAAAGTTGGCCCAGAACCTCTAGAAGATAGTTTTTCTAGCGATGATTTTGTATCCAGATTTTTACGAAAAAAAAATTCGAACATCAAAGCAGCTTTATTAGACCAGACCGTTATTGCGGGTGTGGGTAATATTTATGCTGACGAGTCATTGTTTGCTGCAAGAATCCATCCAAAGACCTTGGTTAGGAATCTTTCAAGAAAACAGTTGCGTTATTTATATGATGAACTTAGGGCTGTTTTAATCCGTAGTATAGAAGCTGGCGGGTCAACTGATAGGAATTATGTTGATGCAGAGGGCAAGAAAGGGAGTTACTTATCGATAGCAAAGGTTTTTCGACGAGAAGGGCAGTTATGCCAAAGGTGCGGTACAATAATAGAGAAGATTAGAGTTGCTGGTCGTGGTACACATATTTGTCCTCAATGCCAAAAGCTCAAGGAGTGATATAACAAATGAAATATATATGGTCATTCGGTGTTTTATTAAAGCGACTTGCAATACTCGTCGGATCGATAGTTTTTGTTCTTTTTGTATATTTCACGCTATTACCTGAGGTATGGCAAAGAGATAATATATTAATTAGTTTGGTTATTTTGTGGTTGATGACTGCATATTTTGTATTGCCAAGAATCCATCAGTTATTATCAAGAATATATGTTCCAGATAATTTTATTGGTCGAACACGTACTAATGATGGGTTATTGTGTGATCCTGTAAACCTCGCAATAAATGGCAGTAAAAATGACTTGGTTCGAGCCATGGAGGGCGCTGGCTGGACGGTTGCAGATAGACTATCTATACATACTATATGGAGGATGATAAAAGCATCGGCATTTAGAAAAAGTTATCCATCTGCTCCGGTCAGCGATGCAGTGCTATTCGGTAATAAACAAGATATTGCTTTTCAAATGGAGGTTGAGAATAATCCTCGAAAACGACACCATGTTAGGTTTTGGAAAACTCCAACAGGCTGGTATTTGCCGGGGGGCTATAAAGTTGATTGGCTGGGGGCGGCAACCTACGATGAGGCGGTAGGTCTATCATTATTTACGATGCAGTTTACTCATCGGATCAATTCTAATGTTGATAAAGAACGAGATTTTATTATTTCAACTCTGAAAAATGCTAATAAATTATCAAAATCACAGCATATTGATCATTTTTTTAGTGCCTATAAAACCAGAAATGGGTTTGGCCATCATTATATAACTGACGGCTCTTTAGTGATTGCTGATCTCGATAGAAAACAGAGATAAACACACTATGATAACGACTCTTGCTGGCAATAATCTGTATGAGCTAAAGTCGAGACTCGATGAAATAAAAACGACTTTTTGCGACAAGTTTGGCAAGATTAACCTAGTGAATATTGATGCCGAGGATGCAAGCTATGAACAAATTATCGACTCAGTTAGTAATACATCATTATTTAGTAGTGATCGACTTGTTATTATCGATAACCCGAATAAAAATAAAATGTTGTCAGATAATATTGAGCAGGTTATTGCTTTATCTAGCCAATCGGATATTGTAATTGTTCTAAGGGAAATCGATAAAAGAGCAAAAATATATAAAATATTAAAAACAAAGACCCAATACCAAGAGTTTAATACAATCGATTCTCATAATCTTGATTCATGGGTAATTGAAAAAGTAATCAAAAATGATGGCAATATTGATCGATCTACGGCAAAATTTCTAATCTACAGAGTTGGAATAGACCAAATAAGATTAAGTCATGAGATCGATAAGTTAATAACTTATGATAGTCAAATTTCGAAAGAAAGTATTGAATTGCTGTGTGAAAATTCTCCAGAGAGTAATGTTTTTCAGCTTATCGATATGGCCTTCTCAGGTAATTATTCAAAAACGCTAGAACTTTATGAAGAGCAAAGACTATTGAGCCAAGAGCCGATTGCGATACTAGGAATGATTATTTGGCAACTCCATATCTTGGCTGTCGTGCAAGCTAGTGGAAATTTATCATCATCGCAGATCGCATCAAAAGCAAAATTAAGTCCTTTCGTGGTTGATAAAGCAAAGCGAATTTTATCAAAAATTACTAAACCTCAATTAAAGAGAATTATTAGATTAGTATCAGATTTGGATGTTACTTTAAAAACTGAATCAATTAATGCAGATAACGCGTTAAAGCAACTGCTTTTAGAGATTGTAGAGATAATTAAAAATAACTAAGATTTTTTAACAGCTTTTTTTGGAGTAGTTTTTGCTTTTGTTGTAGGTTTGCTGTTTGATGTGCTTTTTGTCTTTGGAGGGGTAGTAACCTTGGCTCCTGCATTTTTAATCTGACTAGAAAGTTGTGATTTTTTTCTTGCAGCTTTATTTTTATGTATGATGTGTTTTTTTACACCTTGGTCCAGCGCACTCTGTGCCTCTGTGTAAAGTTTTGTTAATTGTTTTTTATCTGATTTTTCTAAAGCATCTTGTAATGCTTTGATTGAGCTTCTGATTGATTTGCGAACTTTACTGTTTCTTGCAGCTGCTTTTTCTGCTGTTCTTACTCGTTTTTTAGCTGATTTTATGATTGGCATCTAAATAGTTGTTCCTTTCAACGATAGATTTGAATTAAAATATTCGAGTTTTAACTATACAAAGCATTGTATTATTTGTAAAGAGGAAAACAGGGAAAGAATGTATTAGGATATTTCTCATTAACTCTTCCAGCCAGAATCAATATTGTTTTATTTTTATATTTTGAAATAAGGGGTAGACAGATTATAGTGGTTATGGTAGACTGCTAGTTAAGATAACTTAAAAATAAAAAATATGAATCCGACTTCAAAACAAAGTATTGTTGACCGCATAGGACAAGCTACAAATGTCCTGGTAACAGTTAGCGCTAATCCAAGTGTTGATCAGCTTTCGGCTTGTATTGGACTTACTCTGTTTTTAAACAAACTTGGCAAACATGCGACAGCTGTTTTTAGTGGCGACATCCCGTCGACTATCGAGTTTTTAAAACCCGAAGCAACCTTAGAAAAAACTACCGATAGTCTACGCGATTTCATTATTTCGCTCGACAAGACAAAAGCAGATAAATTGAGATATAAAGTTGAAGATAAGGTAGTAAAGATATTTATAACTCCTTATAAAACTTCAATTTCAGATAAAGATTTTGATTTTAGTCAGGGTGATTTTAATGTTGATGTTGTGGTTGCTTTAGGTGTCCACAACCGCGAAGACCTAGATAAAGCAATAATTGCTCATGGCAGAATACTTCATGATGCAACTGTCATTTCTATTTCTAATAGTCTTGGCACGCCTCTCGGCACTCTAGACCTTCAGGATGATAAGGCCAGTAGTTTGTGTGAAATGGTTGCCGATATCGCAGAGGTACTAAAACCTAACAGTTTTGATGCTCAGATGGCAACTTCATTATTGACCGGTATCGTGTCCGAGACAAAGAGATTCAGCAATGAAAAAACCTCACCATTAACCATGGGGTTGAGCGCAAAATTAATGGCAGCGGGCGCTAATCAGCAGTTAGTTGCTACTAATCTTCAGGCTGTACCTACCGTAATTAAGCGAACGCAGGGTGCCTCAAAAGATGGTGAATTAAATATCGATCATAGCCTTGATGCATCAGAGCACCCAGAGCTTGAACATCGAGTAGTCGAAACAATGCCAACCCCGTTCCAACAAAGGCCACAGCAACCAACGTCACCATCGGTTACGCGGTTTCAGCCTGCTATTAGAGATGTAAAGTCCGAGAGTCACAGTCCAGACGACGGCACTGATTTGATGCCTGGATCACTCTCAGCCTCAAGCATTCCGCAGAGGACTTATAATTCATCGCCTCCTACTATGGGTGGCACCCTGACTGCGAATACAATGCCAGAATCTCTTGATTCTGCCGTGAATCCATTGAACGAAGAAGTAAATCGAGGCATCAATCAGTCTGTTTTTTCTAATAGCTCGATGAAGCGAAACAGTGAGGATTTTGATGATAAAACACTCACAGATATTGAAAAAACTGTTCACAGCCCTCACGTTGGGGGTGTAAGTAGTAATAATCGCACAACTTTACCACAATCTGTCGGTAATTCTTCTGGAGGATCAAATATTGATGCTGCGAGAAATGCAGTCCTTAGTGCTGCCGAGGAATCTCCAAAGCCTGTTCAGTCTCTTGGTACGACACCAATGCCACTATCATCTGATTTAGCGCCTACTGGCTCAACTCCAGCGCCGAGCATAACTGATCCAGTCACTAACCCAATATTAGATAGTCGGGCTCCTAACCCAATTAATCGAGGTGTTCAGCCTCCTTTTTCTCCGGTTAATAGAAGTCAATCTATCGATGCGGCTAGTGGCAATTTTTCTCAGCCAACACCTCCTCCAGTCCCGCCACCTATGATGCCCCCAACAAATTTGAACTAGGTATTTTATTCAATACTAGCTAAACTGGCGTGTATATGAAAGCTATAGTAACTATAGATAAGCCAAAAGGTTGGACTAGTTTTGATGTTGTTGCAAAAATCCGCGGCCTTGTTAAGAAGAAAACTGGGTTAAAACGACCGAAGGTAGGTCACGCGGGCACATTGGACCCCTTAGCCACAGGATTATTGATAGTTTTGGTTGGTGATGAATGCAAGAATCAGGATAAATACATGAAACTGGACAAAACCTACGAGGTAGAACTAAAACTAGGTGAAACAAGCACTACCGATGACGCAGAGGGCGAAATCACTAAAACTAGCGAAAAGATTCCATCAGAAGACGAAGTTATGAATGTTATCAACAGTTTTGTAGGTGAAGTACAGCAAGTACCTCCTATTTATAGCGCCATTAAGGTAGAAGGCAAACGTGCTTATAAATTAGCCAGAGAAGGCAAGCAGCCCGCAATGAAGCAAAGAACCGTAACAATCCATTCAATTTCTCACGTTAATTATCAATATCCACAAATCAATTTTATAACCTCTGTTAGTAGTGGAACGTATATCCGGTCATTGGTACGCGACATAGGCAAAGAATTAGGCGTGGGCGCATATATGACAGAACTTCGCCGAACTAAAATTGGGAGTCAATGTATTGACGATGCATACAAAATTAACTCAGAATCAATAAATGAAAGCGTGCTTTGTAATATTGAGTAAAATTTATGTCAGCGTGGGGTTGCCTTAACAGATAAAAAGTGCTAATATGGACATCGAATGATTACAAAAGAAAAGAAGCAGAAGGTTATTTCGGATCTAGCAAAAAGTAAAACAGATACCGGCAGTAGTGCTGTTCAGGTAGGTATTTTAACTGAGAGGATTAATGAAATTACCAATCATTTAAAGACAAATAAAAAGGATCATATGGCTCGACGTGGTTTATTACAGATGGTTGGCAAACGAAAACGACATCTGGCATATATCGCTAAAAAAGACTCTAATGAGTACCTTGCATTAATTAAAAAACTTGGTCTTCGTCGTTAATTTGCATAGACTATAATCTCGAATTTCGAGATAAGCTTGTGCACATTAAAACTATTAAAAGAGTTTCACTATAGTGCAGCAGTTATGGCTAATATTCGCACAAGGTAACCATATATGCACACTGTAGTGAAACGATAATCCTAAGGGAAACGAAAGGAAATTATGGGACAAACTATAAACCCATTTAAAAAAGATATTATTAAAGTAGAAACAGATTTTTGCGGCAAAACACTTAGTCTAGAAATAAACCGTGTTGGTTTTCGAGCTTCGGCATCTGTGATTGCTAGATATGGCGATACTGTAGTGCTAGGAACTGCCATGGTTGGCGATAGAGAGCTTAAAGGATTTGATTATTTTCCGCTGAGTATTGATTACGAAGAAAAAATGTACGCCGCTGGCAAGATAAGCGGATCACGTTTTATAAAGCGTGAGGGCAGGCCAAGTGATGATGCTATCTTGATTGGTCGTTTAATTGATCGTCCAATTAGACCGTTGTGGCCAAAAGGCTATAGGCACGAAGCGCAAGGCGTCGCTAGTGTGCTTAGCATGGATCCCGACTTTAGGCCTGATGCCATTGCAATGATTGCAACTAGTACGGCATTCATGCTGACTGGAGCCCCATTTGAAGGACCTGTAGCAGGGGTGCGCGTCGGTATTGATAGTAATGGAGAATTTTCGACATTTGGCACTGCATCAGAACTAAATGAAGGAAAATTAGACTTGTTTGTGGCTGGAACCGACAAAGCAATCATGATGGTAGAAGCAGGTGCAAATGAGGTTAGTGAGGCAGATGTAACAAAAGCGCTACAGTTTGCATTTGATGCTATGCAACCGGCTATTGCATTGCAAAAAGAACTAGTTAAAAAAGTTGGGGTAACCGCACAAGAATATACCTTAAGCCTACCAAGTGAAGATATCCAAAATGAAGTTAACGCTTGGTTAGATGGCAAGATGGGCGATAAAATCCGCACAGATTATCCAACTAGACATGAAAAAATGCACGAACTTCGCGAAGCGATGCTTGTTCATTTTGAAGAAAAACTAGGTGATGAATTCGAAGATGTAAAAAATGATTACGAAGAAGCTTTTGGGGTAGCGGCCAATAAAGACGTCCGAAAAGGTATTTTAGAGGACGGGCTACGTCCAGATGGTCGTGGGTTTGAAGAAATTCGACAACTATCTAGTGAAGTTGGCTTTTTACCACGAGCGCATGGTTCAAGTTTGTTCACTAGAGGTTTAACGCAAGGCATGAACATTGTTACATTAGCGCCTCTTAGCTATTCTCAGATTGTCGATACCATGGAATTTGATAAACAACGCCGGTACTTGCATCATTATAATGCGCCGGGCTATACAATCGGCGAGGTGAAAAGATTAATGGGTCCAGGACGTCGAGAAATTGGCCACGGTTATCTTGCTGAACGCGCCTTACTACCAGTAATTCCTAGCGAGGAAGAATTTCCGTACACTATAAGAACAGTCACCGAGATTATGAGTCAACATGGTAGTACTAGTATGGCCGCAACATGTTCAAGCTGTTTGGCATTAATGGACGCCGGAGTCCCAATCAAAAACCCAGTTAGTGGTATCGCTATGGGATTAATGAAGGATGGCGATAAGGTGGTAATACTTAGTGATATTGCTGATGCAGAAGATTTTG
Source organism: uncultured Candidatus Saccharibacteria bacterium (assembly GCA_964584895.1). Classification (GTDB taxonomy): domain Bacteria; phylum Patescibacteriota; class Saccharimonadia; order Saccharimonadales; family JAGQNJ01; genus DAISWO01. Next base: position 34,807 of record CAZPAW010000001.1, on the reverse strand, counting down.
CTGGTGATATGGACTTTAAGGTTACTGGTACAAAAAATGGTATTACTGCACTGCAGATGGATATGAAAGTCCACGGTCTTGGCATAGATGTTTTGAGTAAAGCCCTCGAGCAAGGTAAGGCCGGGCGAGCAAAAATACTTGAACACATGCTTTCAACTATTGCTGAACCTAGAAAAGAATTGAGTCCACATGCTCCACGAATCGATAAGATTACCATTAATCCAGATCGGATTCGAGATGTGATCGGAAAGGGTGGGGAGACAATCAATAAGATAATCGCTGAAACTGGTGCCGAGATTGATATTAATGATGATGGAACGGTTATGATTTCATCAAGCGACGCTGATTCGCGCGAAAAGGCTGTACAATGGGTTAAAGTATTAACCGAAGATCCTGAAGTAGGCAAAATATACAAAGATTGTAGGGTTGTCAGCATTCTTGATTTCGGAATTTTTGTCGAGATTTTGCCTGGTCGTGAAGGTTTAGTGCATGTTAGCGAGCTTAGTGATAAGAGGGTAGAAAAAGTAGCCGATTTCATCAAAGAGGGTGAAAAAGTAACAGTTAAATTAGTTGCAATCGATGAAAAAGGTCGTCTAAACCTAAGCATGAAAGCAGTTAAGAAAGAGGCTGAATAGTAAATACAATATGGCGGGCAAGAATAAACGAATATCCTCAAATCAATTTACTACACCACAGGCATATCTGGTAACGGGTCTAGTAATGTGGCTAATTGGATATGTATTATTTTTACTTGCAACGGATACAGCGAGCACTATTCAATGGCTAGGGTTTTTTGTTGCAATTGTGTGGGGCGCTATTAGGATTATCCAATCGATCAATTTGTTCCTTAAGAAAAAATAACTATGAAAAAAACAATTGAATTGGAAAAAATAAAACAACGGATTATTAAAGACGGTGTTTGTGGAGATTTAGCAGATAATGCAAGCCAGCTAGTATTTGGATGGGGTAATCCGGACGCTGATATTGTTTTTATCGGTGAAGCCCCCGGCAAAAACGAAGATAAAACTGGGCAACCGTTTGTTGGTTCGGCAGGTAAATTTTTTGACGAGATGCTTGGCAATATCGGTTTAGACAGACAAGACGTTTATATTACTAATATTGTAAAGTATAGGCCCCCCGAAAATCGAGATCCATCTCAGTCAGAAAAAGAAGAATTTTTACCATATTTATTAGAAGAGATCGAGATTGTTAACCCAGTATTAATAATAACTCTCGGTCGTCACAGTATGAGTTGTTTTTTGCCAGAAGAACAAATTGGCCAAGTTCATGGTCAAATTATAAAAAAATCAGGCAATCTATTTGTCCCGCTTTATCATCCGGCGGCAGCACTATATAACGGTGCTATGCGCCAAATTTTAATAGAAGATTTTAATAAAATCCCGGATATTTTAGAAAATACACAATCATTAATCAAGAAAAAGGAGAAAATTAAAAAATGAATAAAAAACCAACCCCAAACAAGGGGAATAATCGTCCCACGACAAATCGAGAACAAAAAAACAATGGAATGAACGTATCTCGTGGTGCAGCCATTAGGGCTCAAAAGCGATCTCATGAGGATGCTCGAAAAATAGCCGATCAATATAGTGCAGTAAAGGATTCACAACCTAAAAAACGTGCAAATTTAGTCACAGAGGATTTTGAAAAATTAAAAATCTCGTTCTTAGGAGGCCTTGAGGATGTCGGCGAAAAAAACACTACAATTATTGAATACCAAAATAGTGCAATAGTATTGGATTGTGGAATTAACTTGGGTGTTGATCTGCCAGGAATTAATTATGAAATCGCAGATCCAACCTATATAGCTCAGATAAAACATAAAATTAAAGCTTATGTTATTTCTCACGGCCACCTTGATCATATTGGCGGACTAAAACATATTGTGCCACGTTTCCCAGCTCCAATTTATGGATCTCAGTTTACGGTTGGGATTGTAGAGAAGACTTTTGAAGAACTGCCTCCAAATGTCGACCCTACATTTAAGCCCCAAACAATTACTATGAGCATGGATAACCATGAAAAATTAAAAATAGGACCGTTTTTTATTGAGCTAATCAGAGTAACTCATGCTATCCCAGATTCTACGGCTGTATGTATTGATACGCCTGTAGGCAAAATATTAGCAACTGGAGATTACAGATTGGATCCTGAGCCATTAGATCATATGCCAACCGACATTAATAGGTTGTCAGAAATCGGTAAAGAGGGAGTAATGCTACTGCTAGCTGAAAGTAGTTATTCCGATGTCGAAGGACGCACACCGACCGAACACACCCTAGAAAAGAGCTTCAAAGATGTAATATCTCAGGCTAGCGGTAGGATTTTCTGCGCAGTATTTTCTAGTAATATGAACCGAATTCAGATGATTATTAATGCGGCAGTAGAAAATGGTCGAAAGGTTGCTCTTGATGGGCGCAGTATGATGAGTTATGCGGAAATTGCAGTTCGACAAGGGATTTTAAAAGTCCCTAAAGGTACTTTAATGGCTATGCGTGAGGCGGCTAATTTGCCCGACGAACAACTGTTAGTGATGTGCACTGGAGGTCAAGGCGAACCCAACGCTGCACTTCAGCGGATGAGTGAGGGACTACACAATCATATTAAGCTGAAAGCAGGCGATACAGTCATCATTAGTTCGTCGCCGATTCCTGGAAACGAAATTAGATATGATCAAATCGGTAATAATCTTGCAAGTTTGGGGGTAAAACAGTATCGTCATCCAACTCATGAAGTTGATGGTTGTGGGCCTTTGCACGTTTCTGGTCACGCAAGGCGTGACGAGATGAGAGATATGTTAAAAATGGTCAATCCTAAATATTTGATACCAGTCCACGGTGGAATGTTGAGAAGAAGATATTTGGCTGATTTAGCTGTTGAAGAGGGTATGAATAGAAATAATGCCATGCTTGGCTATAACGGGGCGAGTTTCTTACTTGGCAAGGATAAACTTGAGAAGATCGAAGATGTTCCTGCTGGGAGTTTGCTTGTTGATCAGACAGGTGCAATTATTAGCAATATAGTAGTTAAAGACAGAATCATGCTTTCGGAAGAAGGATTGGTGACGGTTGTTTTAACTATTGATCGTAAAACAGGAGCGTTGATGACTAGTCCAGATATCATAACCCGAGGTTTTATATATATTCGTGACAACGAAGAAATTATGAGTGGCCTTCGAACAGAACTAAAACGTGCAGTAATGCAGAGGTTCAAACGAATCGATCTAGAACGTTTTAAGGCAGAGCTGAAGGATCATGTTACTCACTACTTGTACGATCAAACCCAGAGAGCCCCGATTGTTATACCAGTAGTAAATGTTGTTGGTGCGGGAGGTGCTCAAAAACAGAATTCTAACAAAACTCAACACACCTCTTCATCGCAACAATCCACAAGATTAACTACGGACAAGAAGCAGGATGGACCAAAAACTGACGTCGATATGGCAGTTGAACAGCAAGAGCGCTTCGCAGAAATGCGTAAACAACTCTTGAATCAAAAGACTTATGGCGACTAATATATTCAAGCTTTAGCGGATTGACTAAAGTTGTAAAAACTGCTACAATAGTTAGAGTGAATTAAAATGCTCGACAACAGATATATAAACTTCTTATAATAAGTACAAAGATATGGCTAAGAAAAGAAAACAAACACGCAAGAAAAAGAAACAGTTGCCAGAAGAACAGTCAAATTTTTGGCAGTTGTCTGGTGCTGTAACAATGATTTTACTAGGGCTATTTTTGCTTTTAGGTGGTTTTGGAGCTGGTGGGCCTCTGCCGGTTAGTATGTTTAGCGGGGTATATTGGGCGCTCGGCTGGGCAGCCTATATTGTGCCATTTTTGTTGGCTTATTTGGGCGCTTTAAAATTTGTCAGTGAGGATAAACAAATCCCATTAGAGAAATTTGCCTCAAGTATAGGTATTCTTGTATTTAGCTCTAGTTGGTTTTATACGGTTTTTGTCGTGTCTGATGATAGCGGTAATTTGAGTGGGGGTAATGGCGGATCGGTTGGTGAATTAATCGGTGGTGCGACACTTAATTTAATATCAAAAATCCCTGCATCGATAATGTTCTTTATATTGACAGGCTTAGCAGTATTTTTAACTTTTAATATATCGCCACAAATAATTTTAAAATTGGGGGATATTTTTAAACAAAAAGATAATGGTGATGTAGATTTAGCTAAATTAAAAGGTGGAGAACAAAAAGAGTTTCAGCTTAATGAAGGCGTGCCAGTAGAACATCGTGGAGCTCGATTGTCATCACTAAAAAATACAGCAGAAAAGTTATCGCCAAAAGAAAATCATGAAGCACTAACAGCTAAAAGTGACCCAACCTGGAAATTCCCCAGCCTTGATTTACTTAATCAAAAACAAGATAAGGCTGATGCTGGCGATGTAGAGGGCAATGCTAGGCAAATTAAGGAAAGTCTCGGTAATTTTAATATTGACGCTACTATGGAGGGTGCGAATATTGGACCACGAGTCACACAATATACGCTTAGACCTCCTAATGGAGTAAAGCTTACCAAGATTAAAGCTTTGGAGGATAATTTAGCGCTCGATCTTGCCGCTCAGACAATTAGAATCGAGGCTCCAATCCCAGGAAAAAGAGCAGTTGGTATAGAGGTGCCAAACGTAAAACAAGCTCATGTTCGTGTTAGTAGTATCTTGCAGACTAATGAATGGCAGAATCGTAAAGGTAATCTTAATATTGCAATTGGTAAAGATATATCTGGTGCGCCAGTCGTTGATGATTTAGATAAAATGCCCCATATTTTGGTTGCTGGTCAAACAGGTTCTGGTAAATCGGTTATGATCAATACAATTTTAACCAGTTTATTATATAGAAACACACCAAGTGATTTGAAGTTAATTATGGTAGATCCAAAGCAAGTAGAATTAAAGCCTTACGACGGTATACCACATTTGCTGACGCCTGTTATTACTGAACCCGAGAAGTGTATTAGTGCATTGAAATGGACAGTAGCTGAGATGGAAAGACGATATAAAGCTCTATCCGAAGTACACAAGCGTAACATCTTAGAATATAACGAGCTGAAAAAAGAAGAGGGTATGCCGTATATCGTTATTGTTATTGATGAGCTGGCTGATCTGATGATGATGGCTGCGCGCGACGTTGAAGCCTTGATTGTTAGGATTGCTCAAAAAGCTAGAGCTGTGGGGATTCATCTGATACTAGCTACTCAGCGTCCAAGTGTTGATGTAATAACGGGATTGATTAAAGCAAACATACCTGCACGCGTAGCTTTTACAACCGCTAGCCAAGTTGATTCTCGGACCATTATTGACCAAATGGGAGCCGAGAAGTTGCTCGGTAGAGGTGATATGTTGTATCAAACTGCCGAAATGCCAAAACCTAAGCGTATTCAAGGTGCCTTAATTACCGATGAAGAGACAAACAAAATCACTGATTTTATTAGAGCTCAACGTGCACCAAATTATGATGATGAAGTTGTCAGCCAACCAGTCCAGTTAAATGGAAAGGGTGGTGTTGTCGCAGATTATGGAGCAAATGAGGCTGATGATGACATGTGGAAGGACGCTATTCAGGTAGTAGTTGACAGTAAAAAGGCTAGTACAAGTTTGCTCCAGAGGCGATTACGCGTTGGATATGCTCGCGCAGCTAGATTGATGGAGAGCATGGAAGAACAAGGAATAATTGGTCCGGCCGATGGTTCTAGACCTAGAGACGTGCTTATTAGTTCTGTTGATGAAGTTTTTGGTGATCGACATGCTGATCAGGATACTGGAGATGGAATAGACAGCGCAGAGTCTTCGGAACCAGAGAATTTGACCGAACGACACTAATAATGATATAATTTCATCTGTAAAAAAACTTCAGCTCGTTGATTCTTAAGGAGAACGGGCTATAACCAAAGGAAGGAGATTAAGTGCAAGATTACGAAATAGCAGTATTATACGACCCTGGGCTAGAGGTAGATCTAACTAAATCTGAAGAAAGATTTAAAAAGATAATTACCGATAATAAAGGTAAGATTAAAGCTACCGATAACTGGGGTAAACGAAAGCTAGCCTATCCAATAGCTAAAAATGAACATGCCATATACGTATTTTACGAAGTTGAGTTAGAGCCGACAAGTCTAGCAAAGGTCGAGAGTACTCTTAATATTACTAACGAGATTATTCGATATCTAATTGTAAAGATAGATCACAAAGAAATAGCTAAGGCTGAACAAGCTAGGAAAGTTCAGGCAGAAAAAGCAAAAAAATCTAAAGATTCTGATGATAAAAAATCTGATGAAGAAGCGGAGGGTTAAGGTATGGCTCGTAGTGTAAACCAAGTGACATTAATGGGTAATCTGACTAGGGACCCAGAGCTTAGACAAACGCCCAACGGTCAAAGTGTGTGTAGTTTTAGCTTGGCGTTAAATCGTAGTTATAAAGGTAGTAATGGAGAGTGGCAAGAAGCAACCGATTATGTTGATGTTGTTGCCTGGGCGAACTTGGGCGAGAGAGTTGCGCAGTATTTAACTAAAGGCCGACGATGTTTAGTGATCGGACGATTACAGAGTAGTTCTTGGGAGCAAGACGGCAAGAAACGTAGTAAAGTTGAAGTTATAGCAAGTGATGTAACATTTCTTGATAGTCGTGGAGCAGATAGCGGCAGTAATGAATCAGGCTCAAATGATAGTCAGTCTAGCGAAAAACCTGCGAGTAAAACGCACAAAGACGAAGTAGTCGAAGACGTCGATGATGAACCAATTAATCTTGACGACATCCCATTTTAATCGGTTGGCGCCTTATAAGAGGGATATCCCCTCTTAATCGCGCCGGGAAGTGAATAAATCACTTCATCGGGCTACTCACCCCTAACAACAAGCGAAAAGTAAAGGAGAATAATCAATGGCAAAAATATTTAGAAAACGAGATGAAGTACCATTTTTTGATTACAAGGATTTTAAATCATTACAACGTTACGTTAATGTGTACGGACAAATAGAATCACGTAAAAAAACTGGCCTTACAGAGAGTCAACAACGACATTTGGCGCGTGCCATAAAACGTGCAAGACATCTAGCGTTGTTACCATTTGTTGCTAATAATTAGGAGATAATTCATGGCGTTTGGAATAACTGATCTCAAAAAAGGTACTATCTTTCAATTTGAAGGCGATCCTTATAAAGTAGTCGAATATTCTCAAAAAGTAATGGGACGAGGTGGCTCAATCGTCAATGTAAAAATAAAAAGCCTAGTTGATGGTAAGGTCTTAGATAAGACATTTAAGGGTAACGAGCAGCTAGAGCCTGCCGACGTAACGAACAAAAGCGTCCAGTATTTGTACAACGATGGTTCTAGTTATCATTTCATGGACCCAGAATCATTTGAACAATTTGAAGTGCCTTCTGTTATCATCGCTGATCAAGCTGGATATTTAAAAGAGTCCGATACAATCACTATACAGATGTTTAAAAATAGAATTATCAATGTAGAATTACCAAAAAATGTTTATTTAAAAGTTACTTATGCCGAAGATGCTGTAAAAGGCGATACATCTAGCTCTATTACAAAAGACGCTACACTAGAGACAGGCATTAAGGTCAAAGTACCTCCATTTATTAAAACTGGCGATGAAATTAGTGTAGACACTGAATCTGGTGCTTATCGTGAACGAAAAAAAATCTAATAAATCTGGAGATAGACTAGATGAATATTTGGCTCAACAAAATCTAGTTAGGTCTAGATCGCATGCCAAGGATTTAATTGTTAGGGGTAAGGTATCGGTAAATCGGAAGATAATCACTAAATCTGGTTATCGAGTAAATCGCTCCGACCAAATTAATATTGATGAGGCGATACAACTTGTATCAAGAGCCGGAGAAAAATTAGCATCTATATATAAAGCATTTAGTTTAGATTTCACTAACAAGGTCGTGCTAGATGTTGGGTCGTCGACAGGTGGATTTACTGATTTTGCACTTCAGCATGGGGCAAAAAAAGTGATAGCTGTAGATGTTGGCACCGATCAATTAGACAAAAAGTTACGATCAGATCCTAGGGTAGAACTAAATGAAAAAACTGACATCAGGGATTATAAGTCTCAAAACAACAGCTATGATTACATATTAATTGATGTTTCTTTTATATCGCTCAAAAGTATTTTACCAGTGATTAGTAGGTTGGCTAGCCAATCTACCTTGGTAGTGGCTCTGCTCAAACCTCAGTTCGAGGCATCTGTTCCGCAAAAAAATAAGGGTGTTGTTAAGAATTCTCGAATTAGAAAAGAAATATTATCTGGGTTTGAAATGTTTGTAAAAAAATATTTTGTGATTAGGACATCGATGGATAGTCAAATTAGTGGGTCTAAGGGAAACGTCGAGAAGTTTTATCTTCTGCAAAAAACATAAGCGTTCTGCTAAACTCTACAATATATGTATTACAAAAGTCGTCATCAGGCTGGACAGTTGTTGGCGAGTAAGCTTGTAGACAAATATCGTTATGAAAACTGTGCCGTTGTCGCATTATCGGATGGCGGCGTTATAGTTGGGGCTGAGATTGCATCACGCTTACACTGCGTGTTAACAATGTTATTAACCGAGGAGGTTAAGCTTCCAGGCGAGACAAAGCCGATAGCAGTAGTTAACCAAGACGGAGGCTTTACTTATAATAATCTATTTTCAACTGGGCAACTTGAAGGTTTTACAGCCGATTATCATAACTATTTAGAGCAAGAAAAAATGCAGAAGTTCCATGCCATCAATAGATTACTCGGAGACGGCGGTCTAATTCGTAGAGATTTGTTGTATGGACGCAATGTGATTCTGGTATCAGATGGGTTAAATAGTGGAATTTCGTTGGATGCAGCATCCGACTTTTTAAAACCTATAAAGATTGATAGATTGATTGTTGCAACGCCACTTGCTACAGTAGCAGCGGTTGATAGAATGCATATATTAGCTGACGAAATTCAGTGTCTAAGTGTGGTAGAAAATTACATGAACACTAATCATTATTATGATGACAATAAGATGCCTAATCGAGATTTGATTATTAAAACAATTGAAACAATAGTACTTAACTGGAAATAGCTATAAGATATTTTGCAACTTTTCTAGATTTTGAATCGAGATATAAGAGTTGTCAGTAGATATTAGATTAGAACGTTGCAGGGCAATAATTTCTCGTCCGGTAGTTTCTCTGGTGGCGTTAACAGAGCTTGCAATATCTTGACGACGGAGAGGTACATTAATAAGAATATTTTTACCCCTTTTTTCGCCAAATCTATCCGCCATAATTAGTAAAAATGACACAACTCTTTCTCTAACTGTCCTATATTCTAAATTTATGATTCTTAAAGAGTGCATGCGATACATTGCAATTACGATATCTATAAAAGGTGGTAAAAGTTCTGTGTTGTTTAGCAGACAATTAAGATACTCATCTTTATCAATTTTCCATAATGTTACAGGTGTCAGAGCTTCGTAGATTACCAGTTTTTCTTCATTAGTGATTGACCAAATCAGTGGAAAGATCTCGCCAGCTTTACGGATTATTAATAGATTTTCTTCGCCATATTTTGTTATGTCATACGCTTTAACTAGTCCCGACTCAATCAAAAAAACACCCGTGGGTGTTTCGTTGGCTCTTATGATCATTTCGCCTTTTTTGTAATCTAGTCTACGACCTTTTTCAAACAGGGCTTTAAAATCTTTTTGCTGCTTTTTGCTAGCTAACATGTATTTATTATCCCACATCGCTCATCGTTAGTCATCTTTTGTGATATTAATCTCATTTTTATAGGAATAAGGTTAACAGACAGTAATTTCTGCTTGACGTAGACTGATAGTGTACTTCATTAATCAAAGGAGGTGCGGATATGAGAGACCTAAAAGATATTGATCGAGAGCTAATTAGTGTTGGTTCTTATATTCGTTTCATAGGTAGGCCAGCTCTTCGTGAACTTCCAAAAATATTAGTAGATGGCGAGCAAATAAAGCATTGTCTTAACATTAGGTATGAGGGTGGGTTAGCACTGCTTTGCGTTACTAATCTGCGAGTCTTGTTGGTTGACAAAAAACCTTTCTTTTTAATGCTTGAGGATATTCGATACGATATGATTATGGAAGTAGATTATGGCTACCAAATGTTTAGTGGGCAGGTAAAAATGATCATGCCTAATAAAAAACTAACTTTTCGGGCATATAAGAAGGATCAACTACGTAATATGACCAGCTATGTTCAAAGTAGGGTACTAGAATATAGGCAGCAACATGATATGCAACATGCGGTAATAGCTGATAATAGTCAAAGACTTGGTGCTGCGATACCGGGGATACCAACCCAGACTCAAGTAACCAACGGCTATATAAGTAAGAATATAGATAATACCGAAACGTTGATATCCATCCCAAAAGCAATACATCCGTACATTCAATCAACTTTGACTGTCAGAAAACAACTCTCCAAGTATTAATTAACTATACGTTAAACCTAAAATCTACAACGTCATTTGGTTGCATAATGTAGTCTTTGCCTTCAGTCCTGACTTTGCCTAATGATCTAGCAGATGCTATAGAGCCAGCATCAATTAGATCTTGGTAATCTATTATCTCGGCAGCGATAAAACCACGTTTAAAGTCGCCGTGTATTACCCCCGCAGCTTGTGGGGCAGTTGATCCCTTTTTTATTGTCCATGACCTTACTTCTTTTTCTCCGGCGGTTAGGTAACTCTGGAGTCCTAGTACGTCATAGGCCGTGTGGATTAGTTTTGTTAAGCCCGAATCCAACTGTCCGTAACTATCTAATAGTTCAGAAGCATCATTTTCGTCTAAATCATTTAATTGACTTTCAAGCTCTGCACAGACAAATAATGATTTTGCTGGTGCCACGAGTTTACGCAGCTCCTCTTGATGATTAAGATTAACCAGTCCGTCTTCATCAACGTTAAACACATAGATTGTTGGCTTTGCAGTTAATAAATGAAGATCTGATATCAAAGTATGATTGATATCGCTAACAGAGAACAATGGTGTACCAGCATTGAGTAAATTATGTATTCGTTCTAACTCAATTACTGAGGTTTTTAACTTTGGATTTGATTTCGCTTCCTTTTGTAATTTTGGCAGTCTATGCTCGACAGTTTGTAGATCGGCTAGTACTAATTCGGTATTGATTACATCAATATTTTTTTTTGGGTCGTGCTGATTATCTACATGGGTAATATTAGTATCGGCAAAAGCTCTGACGACATGGCAAATGGCGTTGGTTGATCTAATGTGCGATAAAAACTGATTGCCTAGACCCTCGCCTTGACTAGCTCCTGCTACTAATCCGGCAATATCAACAAATGTCACCGTTGCAGGCTTTATTGGCGCGTTATTATATAGTTTGCTCAATTCAGTCAGTCTTTTGTCTGGTATTGGGACAATACCGCTGTTAGGCTCAATCGTCGCAAAAGGATAATTGGCCGCTAACACATTATTATTAGTAAGAGCATTGAATAGAGTAGATTTGCCTACATTGGGCAGACCGACAATTCCGATTGATAATGACATAATGTATATTTTAACAGAGGCAATTAATTAAACATATCGTTTTATTGGGTAATTAATAGATTAGGACTATACAGTCAACCACAGTCGAATAGTCTATCAATTATTGATAAAGTTAGTAAAATGCTTTAACCATAAGCATGGATGGTGTATTATTATTTTAATAAATGCGTATTAAGGTATGAATAAATTAAATCAAACTCAAAATCAAGAAAATAGGGACACAGACCACTTGAGCAGTCCATCGACGGATAGTTCTGAGGTTGTTGTCGGGGATGTTGGCAAAAAAAACTTTTTTAAAAATAAAAAAGTAATAATCGGTTTACTGGTCGTATCGTTATTGGGATTAGCTTATCTTGGCTTCCTCAATTTTTATAAGACATCTGAAAAACAAGTTTTTAAAGACATAGTAATCGGCGACACTACAATTACAAAAGCGGACATTGATAGGTATGTTCGGAGTATAGAGAACTACAAGAAGGAAAATCCTGATTTAAAATTCGATCAGTCTCCAATAGAGATAGCTATCGATGATTTAGTGATGAATGCTGCGTTAGTAAAAGAAGCAAAAGATCGGAATAAATCATTGACGGAAGCCGAGCTTAGAAAAATTTATAATATTCCAAAAACTACTGAGGATTATCAAGCGACTGTAGAGTCTTGGAAGTCATATGATGGGTCTGGTTATTTTATCTATACGGTTGACGAAAACCTTCAATTAAGGAAAAAATTGACCGCTGATCTTTTGGCAAAAAAATCAATATTTCATACAGCGGTTAATTTTGACGCACCCTTTTTTAGTCTGGAAAAAGACAGCGACAAGCTAAAGACTTATCATGATCAGGCTAAACAAAGATTAGAAAAAGAGTTGTTGCCACTATTTCAACAAAAACTCACTAAAGATGAAATTGCTAAAAAAGCAGATGTCAATTATGTCGATAGCCAGAAAGAACCAGATGACATATACAAGCTTTTTATAAAAAAGGTAGTAACCACTGCGGGTTATATGGAGAACTATTCATCATCATATGTTAGTAATCCTAAATATAATGATATTGCAACAATGCAAAAATCAGGCAAACTCAATGAGTCTTTCTATGACTTAAAGAATGTTGATTACGGTATCTTAATTGAAGATTTAAAAAATACAAATGAAGAAATTGCCAAGTTAAAAAATGTTGGCGATCATACAGGTGTGTTTGCTTCAAAAACGGGCAGATATATGATTGCAAGGCTAGAAAAGAAGTCAGGAGGTGATTATTCCACTTGGGAAGAATTCTTGAATCAGTATAAAGAAGCATCAATCCCGAAAGAGAATAAAATATCAAAATCATTGCAGAGCCAAGATAAGAAGTCTCCTAATCTTTTATCACAACTAGTGACTCCGCAAACAGCTAAAGCGCAGTCAGGAGTACCAGGTGGGTGTGGCGCTCATGTGATTCAGGCTTCGATTGCTCTAGTCTTCCCAACTGGAGCTAGTAGCGATGCATTAGTAGCAATCAGGCAATCATCGAATGTATGCCTCCCTGGAGGGGCTGCAGCCTGGGGTAATGGCTATGCATCTATTACCGGAACTTGCTGGGGATCGCCACCTAGTTCATCATATGATTTACCTTCAGGCTACTCTGTGACCGCTGACCTTACGAGTACATGGGCGCCAAGTGATACAAATACATACCACGTCTGGCAAAGGTATGTTTATTTGGATAGACAATATAATCCACCGCCGCCAAACAATAATCCAGGGAATCCAGGAAATCCAGGAGGAAATAACCCCGTTGAGCCTACTTGCTCTGTTAATGCGAGTGTGTCAAGAGATCCTAATACTCTTCAATATTCCGTGACTATCAGTTGGTCTAGCGATCATAATCAATCACAATCACTAAGTTGGGGTGGTTCAGGCAAAAGTGGTACAACAGTAATCAATAATGTCACTAGTTTCCCGCAGACTTATACGGGCACATTCACAAACAATAATTTTAGTCCGCCTAGATCAGTAACTTGTTCAGATACAGTAAATGTACCCGGAGGTCCGACTGACGTATGTCCAAATATCGATGGTATTCAAGACAGAGTTCCGGATGGATATGTATTAGACTCAAATGGTAATTGTGTTCAGCTGCAGCCTTTGTCGCCTACAGTATCACCTTATATGCGGGTATACGGCAACGATGTAATAGTCGGCAGTGTGTTTGGCGAGAAAGATGAGAATGGCGAATTACAGTGTAATAATGATAACTATAGCTCTGGCATTAAATCAGTAACGGCTAGCGTCATCATTGATGGCAAGCGGGTTCATACTGGATCTTCCGGACAGTTAGGTGTTTTTGATTATACACCAGGTGTAGTTGGAGGTAGAGAAAATGATGACCCCGGTGTTATCGAAGGCTTTTTTAGCGACAATTTAAGATCGAAAGAAATCCCAAAACCCGGCGGGAACTTTTCTAATTCTTCAAAACCTAACAACTTAACCTTCGGTAATCACTATAGTTTATTTCAAAAGCTTAATGCCGGTCGACTCGAATCTAGTCAATATCCAGGTTGGTACGAGCGGGCTAACACTCGTGTTAAAAGCTGGGGTGGTGACAGCGGGATACTAATGTGTATACCAGATTATTATAACGATGTTAAAGATGCCGGAGCCGATGAAGTATCAGGAGGCACTCTAAGTAATATCGCTCCTAGTTATACCGAGCCGATTAAAAATGGAGAACGAAAGTTACTTGTTGTTGATGGTGATTTGTTCATCGATAAAAATGTCGAATACCAGAATACCGAGTGGGCCAATGTATCACAAATACCTAACGTTACTGTAGTAGTAAAAGGCAATATTAGAGTCGATAAAGACGTAACGAGATTAGATGGTATATTTGTAGCTCAACCAACAAGACAAAACAGAAACAACAACCCTCGTGATGGCGGCCTCTTTTATACTTGCGCACAATCCAGCGCACCTTACCGTGTTTCTGAACTCCTACAAAACTGCAATAAACAACTGGTTGTTAATGGCTCAATAATTGCCAAAAACGTAATATTCCATAGAACAAAGGGTTCGTTAACTTGTGATCCTAAACTACCAGCAGAACTAGAGTGCACTCCAGCACAGCCAAATGAAGGCGCAGACTCCGACAATATCGCAGAAGTCATTAACTTTAGTCCTGAGGCTTATTTGACACCCCTTAATTCAAGACTTGAAACATCAGCTCCTTACCAGAAATACGACTATATAAAGAGTTTGCCACCAGTATTGTAAAAGGGTTGCGCTACGGGCTAATGCTTATGCTATAATTATGCTTAAGTATGATCTTTGTAGTTTTCTCTTGGTGGGATATGCAAGATCAGATAGGCATAAAACATGAAAATTACTAATATCAAAATTATGACCATCAATAAGGAAAATACCCGATGAGTTTTCTGCTTGGTGATAATGATTTTTTTGGGCTCGACCTTGGCACTACAGCTATTCGAATAGTCAAGTTAAATGGAGGCGGCCCAGTAAAACAGCTAGTAAAG
Source organism: uncultured Candidatus Saccharibacteria bacterium (assembly GCA_964584895.1). Taxonomy (GTDB): domain Bacteria; phylum Patescibacteriota; class Saccharimonadia; order Saccharimonadales; family JAGQNJ01; genus DAISWO01. The sequence goes on along the minus strand of CAZPAW010000001.1, from coordinate 19,746 downwards.
TATGCACACGTTGATATTGATAGTTCGGTTGCAACGAGCGATTCTAATGCTGATCAACAAAAAGTAGCACAGGCCATAAAAGAACTAATCAGTACAGCGCAAATAAACACTCGTAATGTAGCGGTTGGCCTTCCTTCAAATAAAGTATTTACGACAATCGTCGATATCGATAGATTGCCACCGAACGAATTAGCTAACGCGATTCATTATCAAGCTGATTCAATTGTGCCAACTCCTATAGCCGAGTCTAAGTTAGACTGGGCAATTGTAGGTAATTCCCCAAAGGATAAAACAAAACAAGAAATATTACTTACAAGCGTAACCAATGAATTCGTAGAGAAACAATTAGACATGCTGGAATCAATTGGACTTAACGTAATTGCCTTTGAGCCTGATAATCTCGCGATGACTAGAGCGTTATTAGCTCCGGATGCTGTTAATCCTCAGATGGTGCTTGATATTGGCAATAAAACTACAGATATAGTTATTGTAATGAATGGTTCGCCTCGTTTGACTCGGTCTATCCCGACTGGATCTGAAGCAATTCTCCGATCAGCATCACAAAATTTGAGTATCGATGCAAAACAAGCAGAGCAATTTGTGTTCAAGTTTGGTCTTAGCCAAGATAAAATTGAAGGTCAAGTCTATAACGCAATCCTTGGGACTGTAGAGATAATTATGAACGATATTCAAAAATCAATTAAGTTCTTTAACGCTAGGTATAATGGTGCCTCGCCTGAACGTATTATCGTAACCGGCACCGCGGCAACCATGCCTGATTTACCGAAGTTTATAGCCAATCAGACAGGCTTAAATGTAGAAATCGGTAATACTTGGCGTAACGTCAACTATCCTCAAAGCAAAACAAACGAATTAATGGCGATATCTAGTAAATTTGGTGTAGCAGTCGGATTAGCGGAGAGAAAAGTATGATACAGTTTAATCTACTTCCGAACGTAAAACTCGAATACATTAAAGCACGAAGGACAAAAAGGCTAGTAATTGTTAGTGCAATTATTGTCGGAGCAGCCAGCTTTTTTGTATTTGTATTATTGTTTGTTAATGTAAATATCTTACAGGAAAAACATATATCTAATCTGTCTAAAGAGATTGAAGAAAACACGAATAAACTTGAAGAGATTGAAGATATAGATAAAGTCTTAACTGTCCAAAACCAATTAAAGGTATTAACTGGATTACACGAAAATAAGCCGGCTACTGATCGATCGCTAACTTTTATTAGTCAGGTAACACCACAAAAAGCCAGCGTTTCGCAAGTTAGCGTAAATTTTGATGAAAAAACTATCTCTATCAGTGGTACTACAGACAGTCTTGCGACCGTTAATAAGTTTGCTGATACATTAAAGTTCACAAAGTACGTAGTAGATGAGAGTACGCAAGAGGCTAATGCATTTTCTGAAGTAGTTTTAGTTAACTTTAGTGTCACGGAAGGGCAAACAACATTCCAAATTGATCTAAAGTTCGATTCGACAATTTTCGATAACACCAAAAAAATAAAACTCATTATTCCAAGCATCATCTCGACCAGATCACAAACCCAAAAACCAGATGAAGATTTATTTCAGACACAGCCCGAGACTTCGGAAACGGAAAGTACTAATTAAGGATTAATAATTATGGCCAATAAAAAATCACAAAAAAGAAATCAGGTAGAACAAATCAATTCGAGCGTTGTTGTTGTTGTTGCGATTTCTGCTTTTATGGTAGTTTTTGCACTTGTTGCTTCTAGGGCGCTTTGGACGAGAATGAGTTATCAAAACCGAGTAATATCCGCTAAAGAAGCTGCTCGCGATCAATTAAGAACAAATATAGATAATGTTGATGAGCTTACAACTGCATATAAAGCATTTGTAGAGCGACCTACTAATGTAATTGGTGGTTCTTCGGACAGCAAGCTCAGTAATGGTGGTGATAACGCAAAAATAACCCTAGATTCATTGCCAAGTAAATACGACTTTCCAGCGTTAACAACAAGCTTAGAAAAATTAGTAAAAGAAAGTAATAGTTCAGTTAATAGTATTACTGGTACTGATGATGAGATTGCACAACAGACTCAAACCAACGATAGTGTCATAGAAATGCCTTTTGAATTATCGGCCACCGGTAGCTACGGTAGTATCTTTAAATTAACAGACATTTTTAACAGATCTATTCGACCAATCCACATTACTGCAATTGAATATTCTGGAACCAATTCTGAATTCACGGCGACAACAACAGCTAAGACATATTACCAGCCTGCAAAAACACTAAAAGCTGAAATGAAGGTTGTCAAATGAAGCAAAAAGACATTGCACTGATTATTTTAGTCGTTGGATTAAGCGCTATTGTTTCGTTTTTTGTGTCAAATAAATTATTTACAGCTCCCGAAGATCTTAGTACTAAGGTTGAAGTAGTAGAGCCAATAACTGACGAATTTCCTGAGCCAGATAAGCGTTACTATAATTCAAAATCTATTAACCCAACGCAAGAAATTGTCATTGGAGAGGATAAAAATCAACAACCTTTTCAACCGTCAGATTAGGGGGCGTTTAGATGAGCGTCTTATCTGAAGATATTCAAACTCAAGTCGAGCAAACGCTCAAAGACAGTGGTCTGATTGATGATGAATTGATAAAAAAACTGCATGAAAAAGCTGGTCAACAACAACAGCCTTTTATGCAACTCTTAGTAACAGACGGTGGAATTTCAAACGAAGTATTAACTAAAACAATAGCAAATGTAACAAAAGTACCCTACGTTAATTTAAGTAATGCCAAAATTGATCCAGAAATCCTAGCTCTTTTACCGCAAGACACAGCGGAGACATATATGACTGTTCCGCTTGGTGAAATGCAACATCGCTTAGTAGTAGCAATGCTTGATGCTGATAATGTCCAAGCGATTGATTTTTTAGCTAATAAAATTGGCCGACCTTTAAAAGTTTATGCTGCCAGCGAGGAAGGTATTCGTAGAGTATTGGGTCAGTATCGTTCAAAGATCGATCAATCCGTAGCAAGAGATCTGAAGCAAGATGAAGTATTGGCCTCTCAACAAGCTGAAGCTCAAGCTAACACAAAATCTCAAAGAGAGATTGAAAGCGTCGTTCAAGATTCTCCAATTAGCAAAGCATTGTCAGCCATCTTGGAGTACGCTGCTAACAACAGGGCTAGCGATGTTCACATCGAGCCACTTCAGAACGAGATCAGAATTCGAGCAAGGATAGATGGTGTGCTTCGGGAAATTATGCGTTTGCCAAAATCAACCGAGGCGCCTTTGGTGTCGCGTGTTAAGATTTTGTCTAGTCTTAAGATTGACGAACATCGGATTCCTCAGGATGGGCAATTTAGCGTTGCGGTTGGTGGTCGAGATATTGATTTGCGTATTGCGATTAGTCCGGTTGTGTGGGGAGAACAAGTCGTTATCCGTTTACTAGATAAAACTGGCACGAGCTTGAAGCTTGAAGATATGGGTTATATGGGTCGATCCTTGAGTCGCATCAGGAAAGCAATTAAATATTCAAATGGTATGGTGCTAACTTCAGGACCAACCGGCTCCGGAAAATCAACCTCTATGTATGCTTTAATTCAGGAAGTAAAAAATGATCAAGTCAATATAGTTACATTAGAAGACCCGGTTGAGTATAAGATTCCAGGCGTAAACCAAATTCAGGTAAATAATGATGTTGGCTTAACATTTGCAGATGGTTTACGGTCGATTCTTCGCCAGGACCCTAATATCATTATGGTGGGTGAGATTAGAGACAAAGAGACGGCTCAGCTCGCTGTTCAGGCCGCCTTAACTGGGCATCTTGTATTTTCTACGCTCCACACAAACTCTGCAGCTGGTATCTTACCTAGATTGCTCGATATGGGAATTGAGCCGTTCTTGATAGCCTCAACAGTTAGGACTGTGATTGGTCAAAGGTTGGTACGAAGAATTGGTAATGCAGAAGGCGAGCGTGAATCATATCAGGCCAGCGAGTCTGAAATTCAGGCAATTCACGATACTCTTGATTCGATTTTGCCAGAGAAAAAGGAAGATAAGGAGAAGTTAGCCAAAGAACTTGGATTTAAAAGCTTGCCTGATAGAGGGCAAAGCGCTTATACTTTGTATAAGGGCATAGATAGTCCTGAAGCACCTGGTGGTTATAAAGGTAGAATGGGCTTGTATGAGGTTTTTGATATTGATGACAATATCCAAAGCCTTATTCTCAAACATTCGACCAGTGCAGAGATTCAAAAAGCTGCTGAAGCACAAGGTATGATTTCAATGAGACAAGACGGCTATCTGAAGGCTTTAGCTGGCTATACTACTCTTGATGAAGTGAATAGGGTGGCAGGCGCAGGAGGTGCATAAAGGGAGGGGATTATGGCGACAGAAAAAACATCACACCAATCAACACTACGAATAGAGCCATTGCTGGATGAGGTAGTTAAAAAGAAGGCTTCTGACCTTCATTTGCAAGTAGGACTACCGCCAATTATTAGAATCGATGGTAAGCTAACACCTGTATCTAGCGCCGACGCATTAACCGAGGAAGCAGCAGAGAGTTTAATCTTTGCAATCTTAGACGAAGATCAAAAACAAATTTTATTAAAAGATAAAGAATTTGATTTTAGTTTTGCTTATGGTGACCTTGGTAGGTTTCGTGTAAATGCTTTTCACGAAAGAGGTAATTTGGCTGCAGCACTTAGACTTATTCCTAATGAGATTTTGACCGTAGAACAACTAGGCTTACCGCAGATAGTTAACAAATTCTCTGATTATCCAAGAGGATTAGTTTTGGTTACTGGCCCAACAGGCTCAGGTAAGTCGACTACGCTTGCCGCGTTAGTCGATAAAATAAATACAGAGCGAGCAGAGCATATAGTTACTATTGAGGACCCGGTTGAATTTACTCATAAGTCAAAAAAATCAGTGGTTGTCCAACGCGAAGTCCACTATGATACCTATTCTTTCTCTGCAGCTCTTAGATCCAGTCTTAGGCAGGACCCTGATGTGGTTTTAATTGGCGAAATGCGTGATCTAGAGACAATTGCGGCAGCTATAACAATTGCCGAAACTGGCCATTTGGTATTTGCAACACTTCATACCAATTCAGCATCTCAGTCAATCGATAGAATGATTGATGTATTTCCGCCTCACCAACAACCTCAGATTAGATCTCAGTTAGCTAATATTTTAATGGCAATTTGTTCTCAGCGTCTTGTGCCATCTATTGGTGGCGGTCGTATAGCTGCAGCCGAAATATTAGTCGCTACTCCAGCTGTTAGGAATATAATTCGCGAGGGTAAAAGCCATCAATTAGAAGCCGTAATCCAGACTGGGGCAGAACACGGTATGCAGTCTATGGATAAAACTTTAGTAGGTTTAATACAAAAAGGTGTGATTACCTATGATGAGGCACGTAATTTTGCCGTTGATCTTGATGAACTAGATAGGATGATGCGGGGATAACATGGCTATTTTTATCGACGTCGCAAAGCGAATTGAACAAATATTTGATGCAGTCACGAAAGGTGATTAACTGATATGCTGACCTATAAATATACTGCCAGAGACCCGATTACCGGCAAAAAAGTCGTATCAGAGATTTCAGCAGAAAGTGAGCAAGCGGCAGCTACCGCAATTCAGAAAGACGGATTATCGCCAATCGAAATAGTAGCAAAAGACGTTAATGCAAAATCTATAGGACGGTTCCGAAACAGAATCAAAACAAAAGACAAAGTATTATTTTCACGACAATTATCAACCTTAATTAACGCTGGTTTGCCGTTAGTTCAGAGTTTGAGAAACGTTGCTGGGCAAACCCAGAACAAGAACTTACAAAATATTGTAAATCTTGTAATTACAGACGTAGAATCCGGTACATCTTTTTCTGATGCATTAAAAAAACATCCACAGGTTTTTGACGCTGTATTCGTTAACCTAGTAGCGGCTGGTGAAGCATCGGGTACTCTTGATAAGGCATTGGAGCGTATCGCAAATCAAAAAGAAAAAGACGCCGAAATAATCAGTAAAGTTCGTGGCGCAATGGTTTATCCGATTATTGTGTTATTTGTGATGATTGCCGTTGTTATTTTCATGATTGTAGGTGTATTGCCGACCGTTGAAGAAGTCTATGAAGGTATACCGGGCGCGACACTTCCTCTGGTCACTAGGTTTTTGTTGTTCGTTGCCCACTTTACGATTCAATATTGGTGGATAGAATTAATAATAATTGGCCTAATTATTGTTTTGACCTCTCGTTGGGCAAGAACTTTCGGTGGTAAACGGACGATTGATCGTCTAAAAATGCGGATGTGGCCAATCGGTCATTTATTTATGAAAATGTACATGGCACGGTTTACGCGTGTTGGTTCAACGCTTGTAGCTAGCAGCGTACCTTTGATACAGATGCTAGAAATTACCGGTAAATCCGTTAATAATGTTCATATTGAAGAATCATTGCAAAAAGCGTCTGAAAAGGTAAAAGGCGGTGTCGCCTTATCTGAGGCGCTGAAGGGTGATGAAAACTTTCTAGAGCTTGTGCCTGATATGTTGCGAATCGGAGAACAGTCTGGATCAGTTGAACAAATGTTATCAAAAACAGCCGATTATTATGAAAAAGAAGTTGATAACGAAATTAGGGCTATATCAACAACAATCGAGCCTGTATTGATGATTTTGATGGGTATAGTTGCAATTACTATTGTTACGGCTATATTATTGCCGGTATACAGTCTTGTAGGTAAGGATCTGCTATAGATACGAAATTTTTGTTGCATTTGTGATACTAAGACAGTAGTATATTAACCATAAGCATAACTAAGTATCAAAAAGGGGATAGAAAATGGGCATCAAAGATATAAAAAGAAAAAGGCAAGAGGGATTTACAATCATCGAAGTAATGATTGTGCTTGTTATAGCATCAATTATTTTGTTGATTGTGTTTTTAGCTGTCCCAGCTTTGCAACGTAACTCAAGAAATACTCAGCGTAAAAATGATGTAGCTAATTTACTAGCTGCCGTCAATGAATATGCATCTAATAACAACGGTAAACTACCGACCGATCTAAATGATTTTAAAGACAACGCTAAACTTGGATTTTACGATATTGATTCGGAAGTCAATTGGGCTACAGCTCCGCCACTTACTGGCCAAGCAATAAGCAACGGCAATACGGAAGTTTGGATGAATCCATATACTTCTTGTAATGATAACAATGTTGAGAGCGCTACATCTAGACAGTTTACAGCGCTTTGGAACGTAGAAGATTCAAGCGGAATAAACCAAGAGCAGTGCCAAGAAGGCTAAACAAGCATCCAAGTAACTTGAAAAAAAGAAACCCAAATTATCTGGGTTTCTTTTTGTTTTATAGACAAGTAGTATAAGCATAACAATGATATATTTGATTTTAGTTTTGCTGGGGCTATGTTTCGGGAGTTTTGTTAATGCTGTTGTTTGGCGTATCCATCAACAAGAGACTGTCAAAAAAAAGCAAAAAAATCTGTCGATACTTAACGGTCGGTCAATGTGTCCTTCATGCAAGCATCAATTATTAGCATTAGATCTGATACCGGTATTGAGCTGGTTGACTTTAGGTGGTAAATGTCGTTATTGTCGTAAATCAATATCTTGGCAGTATCCAGTCGTAGAGCTAGGATTGGCTTTAGTTTTTGTCGTTTCGTATATTTATTGGCCGTTTAGCTTCAGCGGACTTGGTATTGTCGAGTTTGCCATCTGGTTAGTTATGCTAATTGGATTTATGGTTATTTTTGTATACGACCTGCGATGGATGATAATACCGGATCGCGTAATTCTACCATTAATTATATTGGCCATGTTTTTTGTTATAGTTTTGTGTATTGATTCTGCTAGTTTGCGTCCAGCGTTGGACGCTATTGTTGGTGTTTTGATTGCGAGTGGATTATTTTATGCATTATTTCAGCTTTCAGGCGGAAAGTGGATTGGCGGAGGGGACGTAAAATTAGGAATTGTCATTGGATTGATTATTGGTGGGGCTTTGCCAGCAGTATTAGTCCTATTTATTGCATCACTACTAGGCACATTTGTCTCGATTCCTTTACTAGTCACTGGATCAGGTCGAAAGAAAAAAATACCTTTCGGTCCATTTTTAGTGATTGCGACATTGATTGTTTTTATTTTTGGACAAGTTTTGATTGATTGGTATCAAACCAAAATATTACTACTGTAATAATCAGTGACTCTGATTAAGCTTATGCTATACTTGTAGGTAATGAAAAGAGGACAATCAACCCTCGGCTCAAGGTCAAAACGAGTGAGTGGGTACACTATTGTAGAAACGATGATATTTTTAGTAATATCAGGCGTTATTCTAGCTACGTCGTTGTTATTTTTTAGGGGCAGGCAAGCTAGAATACAATTTACTCAGGGTGCTCGCGAGATTGAAGCTAAGGTTAAGACTACTATGAACGAGGTAGCTAGCGGATACTATCCAAATAAAGGTGATTTTTCATGCACAACGGGTCCAGAGGGACCAGTAATTAGCGTTGGCTCTGCTGAGCAAGGTTCGAATGAAAGTTGTGTTTTTTTAGGTAAGGTTATGAAATTTCAGCAAGAAGGATATGATGCATATACAGTTGTTGGATTACGAGAATCAGGTGGTTCGTTGTCGACTTCTTTACAAGAATCTCTTCCAACGATCGAGGAGAGTATCAAGGAATCCTTTAATTTGCCTTGGGGGATAACAATTACTAAGGTTGTTAGTTTTGATAATGGAAGTATTTCCACAAAAAGTTCGGTCGGAGCCTTGCAGTCGTTGGGTGAGTTTGACGATTCTGGTGCGGAAGAGGATGTTATATCGGGTTCTCAGTCTGTTAGCTTAATCCCTGTTGGGACAGGGCTTAACGACTCTTTTGAGACGTTCGAGAATAATGTACAGGCAATGAAAGATTCTGATCGAAAACCAGACAAAGTTTATATTTGTCTAAAATCTGCTGGAGGAGACAGACAGGCAACAATAATATTGGGTGGGCAAGGTAAACAGCTTAATTCTGAGTTGATTATTGATTCTAATTTTGAGGAGTGCGAGGAATGAACGCTAATCTTTTAAAAAATCGCACAGGCGACACGATTGTGGAAGTGTTAATTGCTGTTACTGTTGTCGGTCTTTCTATTGGTTTAGCTTATGGGGTCGCAAACCGTAGTCTGAAATCCTCTCGTCAGTCGCAGGAACGTACAGAAGCTGTAAAATTAGCCGAAGGCCAAACAGAACAATTAAAGGCGCTTTCTTACAAAGACAGCAGTAATGACCAAGGTATTTTTAATAATCCAAATCAGACGTTCTGCCTTAATAATGGTACTAAGACTACATCAACTGTTACTTTAGGTGATTTGGATTCTGATAATTTATCTGATTATGCATCAGAGTGCGTTAAAGATTTGTATCACATAGGCGTTGTCTACAGAGGAGCTGGTAGTAATACTTTCGACGTCTATATACGTTGGTTTGGTATAGCAGGTCTGGATAAAGAAGAAGTTAAAATAACATATAGGCTTTTTACAGAATGAAAACTACAAATAACAAAGGATTTACATTAGTTGAGTTGATGATAGCAATAACTGTGTTTTCGGTTTTGTTGCTACTAGCGGGCGCGTCGATGACCCAAATTAGTAGACTTTATTACAAGGGAGTAATAGTTTCAAAAACTCAAAATGTATCTCGAAGTATTATTGATGATATATCAAGAACTGTTCAGTTTAGTTCTGTGAGTGCTGTTGCTGGTGATAATTTAGCCCCAACATATAAAAGCGCTTGTATAGGCAATACTCGATACACCTATGTCATTAATAAACAAATAAAAACTGAGAATGATCATGCGCTATGGAAGGATAAAGTTAGCTCTTCAGGTGCATGTCCTCCTCTGGATCTAAGTGATAACACAGTTCTTGAGAGTTCAAATGGGACAGAATTATTAGAGCCAGGTATGCGCTTAAAAGAGTTTAGTATTTCTACAACATCTGGTACTGATATCGTCGATATAACAGTTAGCGTAATTTATGGAGACGATGATTTAGTGAAGTTCAATGACTCTGCCAAGACTCAACCAATTAGCTGTAAAGGGGATGTTACAGGGTCGCAATGGTGCGCTTTGTCGAGCTTATCGACACAAGTTTTTTCAAGAGCTAAAAGCTAGTGTACAATGGATAGTAATATGAAAAGCATAAGAAATAAACTCGATCAAAAAGGTGTGGCATCAATACTAGTAGCGGGGGTGTTTGTAGTAATTATATCGCTGGTTGTAACCAGTTTTGCGCTATTGATGCGAAGAGAACAAAGACAGGCATTAGATAAACAGTTAAGTACACAGGCGTATTATGCAGCAGAATCCGGTGTTAACGCCGCCGTTAAGGCTCTCGACAAAAATACTAGTTTGGCCATCTCTGATTGCTCAGATACTAGTTCTCTTGGGACTAATGATTTAGGCAATGGACTGCAGTATACCTGTGTTTTGATAGATAATAAGCCTGGCGAATTACTGTATTCTCCTGTTTCTACTGAGAAATCAACAATATTAAAGCTCAATGCGTCAGGTGCCAGAACAATTAATATTAGTTGGGAAGACAACACGAACAAACAAAATTATGTTACTGATGCTAACGAACATCCTTTACCAGCTGCAGCGTCAGTGGGCCCTCTAGAAGAAGAGGTGCTTAACTCTGGAGTTTTGCGTCTGTCTCTAATGCCTATTACGGAGCCAATTACAAGAGAAAAACTTCGGGAAGAGACTCAGACTTTATTCTTGTACCCTAATCTTAATAATACGACCGGACAAATTGGCGAGCATACCTATGCCAAAGGCAAGGAAGGGCAGGGAGTGTTTGTAGATGGTCAGTGTAATCCAGCTAATAGCGATAGCGATGATACGACCTATGATTGTAATATAAAAATTACTAATTTGCCGGAGGGCGTTGATTCTTACTACATTCGACTAAAATCGATCTATACGCCACATTCCGTTGAAATTACAGCCGATAATGGCGCAGGTAATCAAATACAACTACCTGGTACGCAGGCGGTAATTGACGCAACCGGAAAAGCGAATGATGTTTTACGAAGAATTCAAGTCAGGGTTCCATTAAAAGCTGATTACAGTTACCCAGAATTTGGCCTAGAAACAACTAACGCAATCTGTAAACAGCTAACATTAGTAGTACCGATTAATGATCATACGAGACAGTATGATATAGATGATTGTGCGAACTGATTTAAATTAGATCTTTATGAAATTGGTCATGAATTTTCTTTAGATGAGGGTCCGTGATGTGGGTGTAGATTTGTGTAGTTGCCACATTGCTATGTCCAAGCATAGCCTGAACGCTTCGCAAATCCGCCCCATTCATCAGTAAATCTGTTGCGAAGGAGTGGCGAAGCGTATGAGGCGACACGTGCTTTGTTATGCCGGCGGATTTGGCGTATTTTTCTACCATTCTTTGTACGCTTCTTGCTGAAAGACGTTTGTAATCTCCGCTCAAAGAAGGGGTGTTATTACCGCTGTTGTTTATGAATAGCGGAGTTAATGAGTCAACTCTCTTATCTAGATACTTTTTTATCCATTCTACTGCTATCGGACTAATGAATATTGGTCGGTCTTTTTGACCCTTACCGCGCACCATGAATTCACGTCGCTTGAGATTAATGTCTCCACGATTGAGTTTGACAAGTTCTGACACCCTCAGACCGCTAGAAAATAACAGTTCTAAAATTGCGCGGTCTCGGAGTCCTGCTATAGCCTCGGTTTTTGGTGCACTAAATAATCTCTTTAGTTCGTCTTGGTCTAGAAAGGTTACTTGAGGACGTTTTGTGCGAGCCAGCTCAATCTTATCTGCAGGAAGGGTATTTATGTTCCGTTTTGCACAAAATTTTAAGAACGAGCGCAGGGCAATTAGATGATAGTTTTGGGTGGTTTTTTGGAGCTCATCAGACGTGTTTGTTCCCAATCTGTTTAACCACAATCGCCATTTTTGTACAAATTCTGGTGTGATTTCGCTTACTTTCATATCGCCGCCAAAATCTTCTAGTCTTGTTAGGTAGTGATCATAGTTTTCGATCGTCTTTTGTGAGCGATTTTGCTCAATCTCTAAATATTCTAAAAAATCAGTCTTAGCTTTACTGAATTGCATATTCTTATAATACGCTAATTACTATTCAAACAGCGCTTTAATCTGTTACAATTAGCCTTAAGAGTTAAATAAAGTAATAAAAGGAGTCGTAATTTTGGAAAGAACATTAATAATTTTAAAGCCAGATGCAGTCAAACGAGGTATTGTCGGTGAAATTTTAAGTAGATTTGAAAGGGCTGGGTTAAAAATTGTGGCTGCAAAAATGTTGGCACCGGATGAACAGCATTTTCATCATCATTATGAGGATATTGGTAAGATGATAACCAGAAGAGGTCAAGAAGCTTTTGACGTTACTTTGCAAATGATGCAAGAAGGTCCGGTGGTTGCGTATGTGTTAGAGGGGATAAAAGCAGTGTCATTAGTCAGGAAAATGGTAGGAGATACAGAACCAGAAAAAGCTTTACCCGGAACAATAAGAGGCGACTATGCTCATATGGGCTTTGAATATAGCAATCGTGAAAAAATTGGTGTCCCAAATCTAATTCATGCCTCTGGTGACCCCGATGAAGCTAAAGCTGAAATTGCTCATTGGTTCGCAGAGTCAGAAATATTTGAGTACCAAGCCGTACATGAAGTTTATACACAAGCAAAAGCTAGAAAATAGATTGTTTCTTCGATTTGACTAAAGATTAAGTTAAATCTGCACGTGATTGATAATCTTGGCCCCAATTCAGTATTTGTTCGCGAACAGGCTCGAGTTTACCTATGATTGCATCTGGGAAATATATACATTCTCTCTGATTGATAATTCGCATAATAATTGAGTTCTCCACCATAAAAACTCCCCCATCTTTTACCTCATCCAGTAGTGGCAAAATCGCAGCCTCACCAAGTTCTAAAATATGAGTATTCGACTGGTGACGATGTCGCCAATCGACTACTGGTACGCCACCGATTCTAAAGTTTACACACGCCTAAAGCAAGAAGGTAGACGCTGGCGAGAGATACTAGACCCTTTGTATAGAGAGTACAGGTTACAGATACGGGGACGTGGTTAGTATATTCCCAGCCTGAATGTACACCTAGAGTAGGTATATAGATAAGCAGCTATAGGCTGGATGCTTATTAGTGTTCCTATTGTATTAACCGAATCAGAAGTAATCTATAATTAACTTTAATGGAAGACCACACAAAAAAAGAGTTATTTGAAGAACTAGATTCACTCAAAAAGTGGAACAATCAAATGCTTCGCCAAATCCAGGAGTTTCGTAAGCTTGGGGAGCATACAGTTGATGTAGATATGCGTATGCGGAGAACTGAAGGTCTCGCAAAAAGAGCTAAGGAGGACGTATTTACTACCTGGAAAATGTGGCGTTTTAAGCGAAAGCGTGCACATCCCCTCATGATTAAAAACATGCAGACAATTGGTAGTGAAATGTCTGGACACGTGCTTGAGTGTGGTCAGGCTTGGAAATTCCCTGATAGCCAACATATCCGTGAAGAAAACCCTGACCTTTTCAGGAAGCGAGAAAAGATAGAGGGCGGAATTAGAGATAACTTATACACGCTCATGGAGATGCGTGGAATTGCTCAGGAATACAAGAGTCGTTACGGGGCACATAAACACTTGATTTCAGACAGGGGCTTTAGTTGGTTGCAGGTGCTTGTTGGGTTTGTGCTCGGGGTTACTTCGTCTCTACTAGTTTTATTTATTTCGCAGATACTCGGCTGGAAGCAATGATGGATGACAGACTAGATATACCTTATGAATCAGTTCACCCAGAAACAAAGCTGGATAAAAAGTTTCGTTTGTATGACGAAGCTGACGAGTTATACGAGAAATTTATCAAAGAAATTAACGAATCAAACCTGGATGGATTAACTAAAGTAATATGTCTGTTTAACATAAAGACTCAACGGCTTGAGCGTGTACTTAACGACTTTTATGACAGAATTGCGATTACAAGCGGTAGACCTAACCCATACGTGGTCGGTCAAGAAGTCTCGAACAAAAAGGCGGCTGCTTTTAAAAGAAAAAGTGCAACTGTTGGCTTCGCAGATTTAACACTCGGTACTAAATTGATAGCTCTCAAACTCTTTCGCTATACAGACGAAGCTAGCGAAAAGGATTATCAAAAATACTTACAAGAGTTAGGTAATTTTATAAAAAATAGAAATCAAATCATCCATAATCTTTTTACGCAGAACCTGGAGACAAAACAGAAAATTCAAACAATCATAGAAGAATCAGTTCGGCTTGAGGTGCTGCTTATAGCTACTGAACGGCGTGAGAGCTTCTTTGTTGAATACTTGTCTGGGCACATAAGTGAATACTGGGATTTGACCCCTAACAAGAATAAATCGTAAAGATTGCATGCTAATCTGTTTGTGCAATTTATATTTTGTTCATTTAGTTAAATGTAGGTGGGGTATGGCAGGGTCAGCCAAGCCTAGCAGCCTATTTAACTTTTACGGTATGTGTACCTGATGCATTAATGCACAATAAGTTTCTCCTAAAGGTATGGATATACCACAACTAATAAGGTTGAGTAAGTGGTAAAATATATCTATATATGGATGATGCAACCACAAAACTAGTATCCGAAACAGCTGTAAAATTAGCAGAATCTGCTGTTCGCAATACCGCTGGTATCGTCACTGATAAAATAACTAAAATTAAAGCAAAACGTGACGATAAACAGACGATTCGTGAGCTTGAAGATATTGTAAATGAATTACTTGAGGATAAGAGCGAACTAATCCGAATAGCAAAGACGTATGAGCAGGAGCTTGTATCTCAGAAAATAACCGAGAAAGACATCAAGTACATTACTGATAACGTACTACCTCTGCTGGAAAAGTTTGTACCAGCAAATCAAAAAGAAACAGTAGACCAGATTAAATCTGTAATATCAGTTGAAACACTAACCATCATGCAATTACTGGGCTTCAACTATAAGCGTGCCGTTGGCGAGCCATTAACTACCCTGTTGCAAAAAACCATAGAGTCAAAAAATCCAGCAGACAGTGTCACTAGCCAGAAGTTACAGCTTGCAATTATTGAGTTAGTCAAAGACCCTGAAGCAGTAAAACGTTACGAGATACTTACTGGTGTCAAACTATCTCAGTAATTATGCCATAAGCGTAACATAAGCAAAAAGCGAAAAGTCCGTACCATTTACCCCTGTAAAATCGGCGAAAACTAGCAGCTTTTGGTTATGTCTATTTATGTCTATATACGTCTATTCACCAAAGTAGATATAGTTACTGAATACAGATGAATTAACGCTATATTGTTTGCCGTAAGCTAAATTATTGTTGAAATTGTAATAGCTTATATCTATAGTTCCATCGCCATTAACTGCTTCAACCCATATAGACCAACCAGCACCGCCAGTTGTTTGTATGCCTACTGAATGTAGCTTAGGGCTAGTGCCTCTTGAAACATTCGCATTGTCGGCTGCTTGCAACCAGTTCTTAGGGTCTCCCCAGTTGAAAGGTGCTGTGCCAAACTTCTCTTGAACTTTCCAAGCTGTGTAGCTTGAGCTGTAGCATTTGTTATAACTCCACGAGTCAATTTGCGTACTTGTTTGCTGTGGGTTGCTCGAGCAATTAGCCTTGAAAGGATAGGAGTCTGTGTAAGTGGGCTGTACAGGCGTTTGAGGCTGTGTCTCTTGCTGGCTATTGTTGCTAGAGTTGGGTGTACTCTGTGTGTCGTTCTGGGATGTAGTTTGGCTTGCCTCGGGTGTAGTGTCGGTATCTGTCGTTTGCTCATTCTCTTTACTTGTAGTCGGTTGATTATCGTTATCGCTTGCAACATCACTACTTTCGCTAGTCGTATTATTGGTCGAGGCTTCGTTGCTGTTTGGCGTTGCCACCATTACTGCAACTGTCGCAGTACCTGCAACTATGCCAATAGCAGAGGCTACGATTACTAGCTGTATGACAAGGCTGCTCTCCTTGAAGAATGTAGTAAAACGACCTAGATGATGAGTGATTTTCTTCATACTATTTACCTAGTGATACGCACTAAGCGTGTCTCTCCATTATAAGTAATCTTAACATCAACGTTATTCTCTGAATTACGAATATCAGTATAGATGTAGCCTGTGCGTTCAAGTCCTTTATTTATGTCATCACCCAAATCACTCGCTTTGTATGATTCGTACGGATTATAGCGACTCTCTGACGTGTACATAGCCCCAGGAGCTAGAGAAGCCAGTTCAGGAGCTTTATACTGTGCACCGTTCGGGAAAAACTGGTTAGCGTTAAACGATTCGACTTTTTCTCCAAGTTTTCGTCCACTATCAGGGATTAGTTCAATCTTGAGTTTTGATGTATCAACATTATTCAAGGCTGTGATTTTATAGTCTACAACTAATTGACTATTAGCCTTCGTGTACTCGTTTATAATGTCTCGTGAGTTATTACGCCGAACACAGATATTAAAATCTGAAGGACCTGTCTGTGCCCACGGAGCATCTGGGTCATTATCCCAAGCTCTCCACCAAGTGTTTTCTTTTGACTGAGATTCACAGTCTTCGTGTTTCTCTAGAGTGCCATATTTTGCAACAGACTCTTTGTCTATAGGTAAATCTACAGGCTTAAACTCTGCTTTTGTTATGTCCACTTTAAAATCCGACAAACCAACAGTTTCGCCTACAGAGTAGACTTTGTTTGCTTGATAATCTTGGTAATATTTGTAGCCAAAGTATCCACCAACTCCCAAGAGCACAACAGCGACTCCCAGTAGTATCCACTTCAATAGTGATTTTTTCGAGCTGTCTTTGTTTGCCTTTTTCATTCGTACAGTCTCCGCTGGTTAGTAGTATTCGGCAAACTAAAAAGTCCGCCACGAGCGATAGCCGAAGCTACCTACTACCGTTTCCAGTAGCAACTACAAGAAGAAGTACTCATGACGAGCTGTTTCTTCTTGTAGCTTTGAGACCATGCCAAGCATACGCCTGGTTTAGGTCTATGGCATAATTATACAACAAGTAGCCCCGAAAACATGCCGTTTTACGATTTCTCACCCCTGAGCCAAAACGCAAAACTCTCGTCCTAAATTAAAAGTTGATGTTATACCCGTCTTGCATATAAAGACGTGTGTTTTTGCCGTTTTCTAGGCGATTATCTATTGTTTAGAGCACCCATCAATCGTTTGAAAATCATAAGTTGATGTTATACCCATTTTGAAAATAAAAACGCAAAAAATCGTTTGGTCTCAGGGGCGTTTCGGGCAATGTGGGGGTATCCTGACTGACTATACCTGCTAGCACAAATCGGTTGACAAAGCTATACTATTGTTGTCTATAATACAACACATTTTTCTCAGAGGTCGTAGGTGTTATCAGGGGTATTGACTTTTTGGGTCAAGTTTGATATAATACCCTCATAGTAAACGAAGCAAGTTCGTAGACCACTCGGTCAAGTCTATACTCACAATTAGCCCATCAGGTAACACGCCTAGAATCGGGCATTTTTTATTTTCAGCGAGTTTTGAGTTCTCGTTTGTGGTGTTTGCTATACCAAAATAACTAATATCAACCTGAAGCACACCTCAATATGCAGGTGTCAATTTGGTGCAGTCTCAAGGGGGGACGATGAGCATCAAGAAACTTAAAAAAGAGCAGTTCACACTGCTACGCATTCTCCAGTTTGTCTATGAAAGATTTACGGAGTTTGAAACGCATGTTGCACTAAATAACCACGATATACAGCGTGGACGTAAGGCACTGAAAGAGCTAGAAGATGTCGCTCTAAAAAGCGTAGGCAAACATCATGGAAACTAGCATAGTACGTCAATATTTAGGCAAAGACATGCAGGACTTGAAGAAGTTTAAGCCTAGTAGTCAAGCACTGGAGCAAGCTAGGTTTTTTCTCTCACTTTTTAAGGCAAATAAGTTGCTACAACAGGGGTAGAGAGGTATAATAATAAGTGGCTATAACAATCAAGAACACTAATTTGAGCATACAGATGGCGGACTCTGTTTTTCCTGTTCTTGGGAATATAGCCACAGAGTTCGCCTTTTGTATAGCAAGGGTTAGTTAAGGAGTATAAGTAATGAAAAACGACAATCAAAAAGTAAAGGCTATAGCACTCTGTCGAGTGTCTACGGTCAAGCAAGGTATTGAGGGGTCAAGCCTTGAAGCACAAGAAACACGAGTGTATGACGCAGCAGCATATTTTAACGCTGAAATAGTTAAGTTGTGGAGCATTAAGCAGTCTAGTCGCAAGGGCAAAAACTACCAGCGCAAAGACCTTGTGGAGATGCTAGCATACGCCAGAGCCGACAAGAAAGTGCAGTACATTATCGTGGACGAACCAGACCGCTTTATGCGTGATATTGAGATGTATTATCACTGGAAGGTAGAGTTTAGGGAAAAGGCTGGAGCAAAGCTGGTATACGCCAAGAAGCCTCATCTCGCTAACGACACGAGTCTAGTCGGTACGATGGAAGAAATGATTGATGTGTTCCGTGGTGAAGCAGCCAACTTAGAGCGTATTACTAAGACTACTAGCAACATGCAAGCTAGAGTTGCAGCTGGTTATTACCCTAGCAACCCTAAAACTGGCTACATGCGTTCAGAAACACCAGGACTACACGTACCAAGTGAGCCAGAGTGGTCAATCTTGCGTTCTGGATTCTTGCAGGTGCTTGAAGGTATACCAATTAAGGATGTAGTTGCTAGTATTAACGCTGCTGGCTATAAGCAAAAGACTGGCAAGTTTTTAGATACACATCGTTTTAAGATTATGCTCAATGACCCGTTCTATGCTGGCATTGTTCAGATGTCTAGCTGGACGGTGAACCCTAACGGCTTACACAAAGCTATGATTACACCAGACCAACATGAGCAGCTAAAGAATATCGTTAAAGGTGTAGTGTATACGCCTCATAAGCAATACAACCCAGAGTTTCCCTTGTCTAAGATAATGACTTGCAAAGAATGTTTAGAAGAAGGTGCTAAGAATCCTAAGATAGTTGGTTACGTTAACAATAATGGCAGGGGCAATTACTACCAGCGATACAGGTGCAGAGCTTGCAAAAAGAACTACATTCTAAGGGATGAGTTACATGACGAGTTGGGCGATATACTAGCAGGTTTACGACTTGCAGAAGCTAAGGTTAAAGATTTTCTAGCAGGCTTGCGGCATGTCTGGGAGCAAGAGCAAGCTACGTCATTTAACACGACTGAAGGGCTAAAAACTCGCCTATCCTCGTTAGAGCATGACAAGAAAACTGTAGTACTAAAGCAAGCCCGTGGACAACTAGCAGATGATAGAGCTGATATAGCCATAGAAGCACTAGATGAAGATATTGCTACTGTAAAGCAACAGATTGAATCTATAGCAACTGTTGAGCAGGATTTTGTAGAGTTCGTAGAGTTTGCCCTGAATACAGTAGAGGGTTTTAGAGATAAGTTTTGGCAATTAGACCAAGAGCATCAGGTCTGGTGTAAACAATTACTATTTCCTGATGGTTTTTCTGTTTCACGAACCAAAAAAGTTTACACTCCAACTATTAGTGACTTCTACCTCTGTATAAATACAGAAAAGAGCCACGAAAATGACTCTTTTACTGCTGATTCTTCAATATGGTACCCCGGACAGGATTCGAACCTGTGACGCCCGCCTTAGGACGGCGGCGCTC